>NZ_JAMYOE010000051.1:0-32165 GCF_040319695.1 Mesorhizobium sp. M0898
GCGCCTATGTCTATGGTAAGAGCGAGAAGCGCACTGAGATCGTCGATGGCCGCGTTCGCAAGAGCTATGGCCATTACAAGCCGGCTAGCGAGTGGGCGGTGGTGCTCAAGGACCATCACGAAGGCTATATCGGATGGAGCGAGTACGAACGGAACCAGGAACTGCTCGCGGCCAACGCTTATGGCAAAGCCGGCGGCGTCAAGTCGGGCCGCGGCGGTCGCGCACTGCTCCCCGGTCTCATCTCCTGTGGTCGATGCGGGCGAAGACTGGTTGTCATGTATGCCGGACGCGGCCAAGGTTATCCGGTATATCGCTGCGAGCGCGGCAACCTCATGATGGCCCAGGCGCGATGCATGTCGTTCAACGGCTTTCGCACCGACGCGGCGGTGACCCGCGAAACGCTGGAGGCGGTTGCGCCGATGGCGATCGAAGCGGCGTTGGAGGCTGAACGGATGCAGCTGGAGAGCGAAGCCAAGCGGCGGCAGATGATCGAGATGGACCTGCAGCAGGCGCGCTATGAGGCATCGCTCGCCGAGCGCCGCTATGCCGCTTGCGACCCGGAGAACCGGCTTATTGCGGCCCAGCTCGAGAGGAGTTGGGAAGCCACGCTCAGGCGCGTGGAGACCTGCGAGGCCCGGCTGAGCGAAGTCCAGCGTGTGGAGCCTGTCGACGCGGTTCCGGACTTCACGGGCCTCGCCCAGAATCTCGAGGCCACCTGGAACGCGCCGAGTGTCGACATGCGCTGTCGTCAGCAACTGCTGCGCGCGCTCATCAAGGACATCGTGGCCGATGTCGATGACGATGCGCGCGACGTGATCTTGACCATCCACTGGCACGGAGGCCAGCACTCGCAGGTACGGGTTCGCAAGCCCAAATCCGGAGAGCATGGCCAGCGTACGCCTGAGGAGGCTCTGGCGATCATGCGATCCATGGCAACCCGGTGGTCGGATGCCGAAATCGCTGCCACACTCAACCGCATGGGCATGCAGACCGGTCAGGGAAAGACCTGGACCGCGCGTCGCGTCCAATCGCTGCGCACGGTGCATAAGATCAGCGGCTATCGCTCTTCCGACAAGAATGGCGAGTGGCTCACCATGTCGGATGCGGCCGCGAAGCTCGGCGTGTCGCACGTCAAAATCCGCCGGTTCATCAGGGATGGCCTCTTGCCGGCCGAGCAGGTCATGCGCGGCGCGCCCTACCAGATCCGCGCCAGCGACCTCGAAGACGAACGGATCAAGGCCGATTTGGCGCGCAATACTCCGCGTCGCACCCACGACGACAACCAGGAATCGCTGTTTTCCGCCATTTGAAAAGGAGGTGCATAATGAATCAGTCTTCACAATTACGCGAAAGAACAGCCTCTTCGCTGGCAGCGACGGCGGCGGACGGACATGGGCCACCATCGCCACGCTGCTGACCACCGCCAAGATGAACCAGGTCGATCCGCACGCCTGGCTCACCCGGACCCTCGAGCGCATCGCCAATGGCTGGCCAAACAGCGATATCGAGGCGCTCATGCCTTGGAACTACCAGCGCTAAACGGCATCAGCTACCCGCTTACAAATGACTGGCAGGTCGGCCAGACCGGCAAAGTTGTCGCGCCAGACCTATATATTGCGGTCGGGATTTCCGGCGCGATCCAGCATCTTGCCGGGATGAAAGACTCGAAGGTGATCGTTGCTATCAACCAGGATCCCGACGCGCCGATCTTCGAAGTGGCGGACTACGGTCTGGTAGGTGATCTATTCGAGATTCTGCCTCAACTCCAAGAGCAATTGGGGGAATCCTAGACCTCGGCTCGTCTGTGGCTGCCAAAGCTATAGATTTTGCTCGCTCTCGATGGTATTGGAAATCAATTCCGTTTTGGAATTATCATCGAAAGTGGGATGCTGATGACGGTTGCGGCGGTATCGAGATGCCTGTCCCTGTTGGAGATTTTGGCAGGGGAAACAGAGTTGGTGGAGCTGTCGGAATTGGCCGGTCGACTTGATATGCCCGCAAGTGCTGTGCATCGCCTGCTCGCTACCTTGGCAGCTCATGGCTGGGTGGTGCAAGACGCCGCGAGCCAGAAATATGCGTTGTCCTTGCGAATGAGCACGTTGGCGTTCCGCAATCTCGATGCACGAAACGTTCCGGACGTTGTTCAATCCGTGCTTCAACGATTAGCGTCAGAAACGCGGGAGTATTGTCGACTAGCCATACTCGAAGGTGAGGATCTTGTGTGGGTTGCGCGAGCACAAGGTGCGGTAAACGGCCTGAAGTATGATCCCGACATGGGGCAGGAGATAATTCTTCACGCCACCGCCAATGGGAAGGCGTGGCTTGCGACCTTACCAGAAGAAGAAGCGCTCTCGATCGCTTACTCGCGAGGGTTTGGCGGCAGCCGGAAGCTAGGGCCGAACAGCGCGCGCAACGTCGACGAATTGCGAGTTCGGCTTGCGGAGACGCGGGCCCAAGGATTTGCAACCTCGTTGGAAGAGGCCGAAGCCGGTACCGCGGCAATCGCTGCTCCATTTCGTGCAAGCGCCGAAAGCAATGCCCGGGTTGCGGGCACCATTTCGGTCGCCGGACCACTAGTGCGGATAACACCAGATCGGTGGGAAGAACTGGCGAACGCACTCCACCGGGCGGCCGCTGACATCAGCGAGCTTTGGCCACTTCGCAGCCGTCAACGCGATGGCAGTCGGCCGAGACTGCGTACGACGTCATGATCTCCGGCCCATGGCAAATCGCCATGTCGTGCTAACCGGAAAATAACGAGATAACGGAGGAGAGCTTCGGCATGACGGTAAATAGCAGCCATTCGAGATCGGTTGCGCTCAATCACGCTACGGTACGTGAACGTGCCGATATGATCAACTTTCTGCAACTGTGCGCAGAACGCGGCATCAACGTCGTCTCCATTTGGGGGAACGAAATCGACAAGGTTGGCGAGGCAGCGGCGCTAGCCGCGCTAGAGGATCATGGCATCAGCGTATCAGGTTACAACCGCATCGGCCCTTTCACGCCCGAATATCTGGATCAGGCGCAACTGGAGCTCGAACGGGCAGCAAGGTTCGGAGCCGATCATGTCTTCCTGTTCACCGGAGGCCTGACAGCAGGAGATAGCGATCTTGGTTCGGCTCGGAAGCGTGCCGAAGAGAAGATCGCTCGGTTGCTGGAACTGGCCCGACGCGTCGGAATCAAGCTTGCGATCGAGCCTCTCCATCCAATGCTTGTCGGCGATCGCACTGTCCTTGCAAGTCTTTCCCACGCAAATGATCTTTGCGAGGCACTCGGTCAGGGCATCGGCGTCGTCGTCGATGTCTATCACGTCTGGTGGGATGAGCAACTGGAGGCAGAGATTCTGCGGGCCGGAAGGGCCGGACGACTGCTCGGGTTTCATGTCAACGACTGGATGGTTCCCACCAGACATCTTCTCACCGACAGAGGCATGATGGGTGACGGGATCATAGATCTCGCATTCATCGATCGCATGATGCACCGTGCCGGTTTCGAAGGCCCGGTGGAGGTGGAAATATTTTCGACGGATTGGTGGGCGCGCGATCCGGCTGAAGTTCTGGATATCGCACTGAGCCGTTGTCAGCAGATTTTCGTGAGCAATTGACATGAAGGAACAGATACGCAATCTCGACGGTCTGTCACGCGTCTATGCTGTCCTTGGCGATCCCATCGCGCAGGTACAGACGCCGCGTCTGATCAATCCGATTTTTGCGGCAGCCGGCGCAAATCTCTTCGCAGTGCCGTTTCATGTGACCGCAGAACATTTCGATGGTGCCTGGGATGCATTTTCTTCGATGTCCAACCTGGCTGGGATTGGCGTAACAGTTCCGCACAAAGTGGCCGCATGCGCGCGTTGTACGACACTAACTCCCACAGCAAAAGCGGTTGGCGCAGTCAACTCGGTTCAGCGCGGTGCTGACGGCCGCATGCATGGAGCACTCTTTGATGGACAGGGCTTTGTTGACGGCCTGGGCGCAGCGAAAAGCCGCTTGCGCGATGCCCGCGTCCTCCTGGTCGGGGCAGGGGGCGCCGGCCGTGCGATCGCTTTTGCCCTTGCAGAGGAAGGTGTCGGCCAGCTCGACATCATTGATCCCGTTCATTCTTCGCTTGCTTTTACACGTGAAATGTTCAACGCCGTACGAGGACGAGAATGCGCAAGGGCAGCTGACACCTCGAGGGGGTGGGCCTACGATGTAGTCATCAACGCCTCGCCGATCGGCATCAAGGGAACTGAGCGATTTCCAATGCCAGAGGCGTCCATTCAACCTGGGATGCTTGTTGCGGACATCGCCAGCCTGACTGGGGAAACCCCGTTGTTACGCACCGCCCGCGCCGCCGGAGCAGCGGTATCAGATGGCAATGACATGCTGGCCGCCCAAATCAGGCTGATAGCGGGCTTCGCTACCGGTCTCCGGGCGGGTACGCCTATTGTCTAATGGGGGTAACCGGGCGTCGAGTTCAACGAGCGGCATTGCCCCAGATGTGGCACGGAACACGTCCGACGTGACCTCTGATGATGGGACTTGACCGACTGCAAGGCTCAGAAGGGGACATAACCAATGGCAACAAAGTCCAGAAGTTGGATTAGGGATCTAGAGCACGTCCTGTTTAATCCGGTTCATATCCTGCGGCTTTGAAGTAGTTGGCACATTCGGCTGGGGTGAAGAGGTCGACGGCCGCGCCGACCGCGTCCCACAAGGCCTTGATGGTTCTCTCGGCCTTTGCTCGCAGCAGCGCCTTAAGTTTGGCGAAGGCGTTCTCAATCGGATTGAAGTCTGGACTGTAAGGCGGCAAATAGAGCAGGCTCGCGCCTGCGGCCTCAATCGTGTCGCGCACGCCGGCGGCCTTATGGGCGGGCAGGTTGTCCATGACAACTACGTCGCCCTCCGACAATGTCGGGACCAGCACCTGCTCGACATAGGCCAGGAACACGTTGCCGTTCATGGCGCCGTCGTAGGCGAAGGGCGCAGTCATGCCCGTCAGCCGTAGCGCTTCGGTGAAGGTCGTGGTCTTCCAGTGGCCATGCGGCACGCCGGCCCGGCAGCGCTCGCCGCGCGGCGCTCTTCCACGCATGCGGGCCATCTTTGTGGAGAGGCCGGGGTGAGTAGGCCGGAGGGATTTCACCTGCCGGCCTCTCGCAGAACGGTGCGTGAACCTCTCGATTCACACCGCTCCCATCAGGCAAACGTGTTCGTTCCGAACGCCTTCCAGTGCACAAACAGTCCTGGATTTTCCCGCGCCAGCTTTCTCACGAAGAGGCTGGCACGCGTCTTATGGGACTGAAAGCGCTTGAACTTACGCATGATCCACGCCCTGAGCTTCCGGTTGACGTGATCAACCAGAGTGGACGGGCCGAACGGCTGTAGCGGCCATAATAGGCTATCCATCCGCGAAGGAGTGGATTGAGCTGTTGGGCGATTTCAGCCAGCGTCCCCGGCGTCTGCCGCGGGATGTTCAAGCTTTTGATCGTGGCCCGCATCGACTTCATTGCCGTTGGGCTGGCCGCAGGCGTGTAACCACAGAAGAACTCATCTCGCTTTGTGTTCGCCACGCGTCGCGGCCGGAACTGATACCCGAGGAAGTCGAACACGACATTCGGGTATTCCCCCCTGCGCCTTTGGTCTTTGCAATAGACGATCTTGGTCTTTGTCGGATGCATTTGAAGCGCGCATGCTGCCAGTCGAGCACCAAGCTCCGTCTTGAGGGCTTCTGCCTGCTGCTCGTTCCGGCAATGCACAAGACCATCGTCCGCATATCGACACCACGGAAGGTCAGGATGCGTCCGGGTCATCCACAGATCAAATGCATAGTGCATGAAGAGATTCGACAAGATCGGGCTGACAACGCCCCCTTGCGGGGTACCGCGTGTGCGCTCGACGACTTCTCCGTTCTTTTCCATCGGCGCTGCCAGCCATCTTTCGATGTACAACAGAGCCCACTTGCATGTGACGTGCTTCCTGACCGCCTTCAGCAAGAGATCGTGCGGAAGATTGTCAAACAGCCCTTTGACGTCGAATTCCAGAACCCAGTCATGCTTCCAGCACCGCTGACGCGTCACGCCAACGGCATCCAGAGCCGATTTTCCCGGCCTGTAGCCGTAGGAGTCTGGAAGAACGAGGGTATCCAAATCCGGCTCAATCATCTGCTTGACCACCATCTGCGCGATCCGATCGCTGACCGTGGGCACACCCAAAACCCTTTCGCCTCCAGTCTTCTTCGGAATGGAGACAGCGCGAACCGGCGGTGGGAAGTACGTCCCTGAGGACATCCGATTCCAGACCTTGTAGAGGTTTCCTGCAAGGTCCTTCTCGAACATCTCCAGGGTCTGCCCGTCCACCCCGGCTGCGCCCTGGTTGGCTTTGACCGCTTTGTAAGCTTCGTACACTTGTCGTTTCGCAATTCGAAACGGCTTGTCTGTCGTATCTTCCGAAGTCATCCTGTTTCCAGTTGTTCCAAACAATACGACCACCTGATCCGGCCCCTTTGCTCCGGCCCCATTACAGCGCCTTCAACGCTCATACGGGCCGGTCCGCCCCAGTCTCCTGCATCGGTCCTCTCGCCTTGCGGTTTGGCCCGCTTGAGCTTCTGCCTTTGCATCAGGAGCCTGGTTCCTGCAGTTCCGCGCGAATGCCTGTGTCCGACTCACGCCCCCTCAACGCCGGTCGCCGCCCGCCCTGTCATCAGGCACCCGGCGGGCTTGTCCCAGGATGACGAGACGGTCCTGGTTTCGGCGACACTTACGTTCATAACGACGCGTCTTCGAAGGGTTCACTTTCGTTCGTCTTTCGGACACCCACCTGCTCGGATCTCGTCCGAACTTTTCATCCAACGCTCACCACCACGGCTCTTTACCGCAGCAGCTTGGACTGGTTTGAGACCTGCTCCTGAAAGCCGATCCCGGAGGGCCGTCCCCCATCATTCACGCAGCTTTACGCTTCGGTCTTAGTTCATGTTGAACTCCTTCCGCTACTCTGCAGCACACTCTCATCGGTGAACACGAGCTTCGCCGGATCGAGGTCGAGCTGGCCGTCGAACCAGTCCCGGCGCCGCTTCAGGATGTCGAGGCGACCCTGCTCCAGTGCGTGCGCGGACTTTTTTTGAATGTCCAGCCGTGGCCGCGAAGCCAGGCGCTCAAGGCGCTGCGGCTGATCCGCACCGACTGCTCGGCGACGAGCCGCTCCACCATCTCGTTCAGCGTGATGTCCTTGCGCTCCTCGATCAGCCCGACGATGAAGGCTTCATGCGCATCGAGGCTGGAGGCGCGGCGGCGGCCCTGCGGGCGTGGCGCCAGTTCGCCGATCTTCGCCCGCGCAATCCAGCGGATCGCGCTGGACACTCCCACGCCGAACTGCGCCGCCGCTTGCCGCGCCGACATGCCCTCGTCCGAAGCCTTCAAGACCCGCGACCGAAGATCCAGGCTAAATGCTCTTCCCATCGTCAACCTCCATCGAAGTGGATGTTGAATCAGCACAAAACGCAGCCGTCACATCACAATCGATTCATCGATCACAGGACGTGCTCTAGTCGAAGAGACCCCGCTCATTGATACGCACGAGCATCTCGTAGAGGAGTCGCGGCGATTCTCCGGGGTGACAGATTCAATGTTTCGGTGCGACGACTGGCCTCTATTGTTCAGGGACTACGTCTTAGAGGATCTTCATTGCGCCGGAATGAGCGTAAAGGAGGAACAGCGGTTCTATGATCCGGATTTGTCGGCCATTGATAAACTCAATGTAGTATCACCCTATTGGAACCGCATCCGTCATACCGGCTACGCTCAAGCGTTGAACATTACCTTCCGAAAGCTGTACGGCATCGAGTCTTTTCGTCAGACGCCGTAGAAGAATTGGCGGATAAATACCATCTGATCAAGAAGCCTGGCTTCTACAATCGCGTCCTCAAAGACATCTGCCGCATATCGGAATGCCATGTGCATTCCGTCGAACGCATCTTTATGGAAACTGCCCAACCCGCACTCCTGAAGCAAGACCTCAGCATCATGGAACTCGCCAGATGAGGCCCCACAGATATTCGTAGAGTAGAAGGGGAGCTGGGCCCTAAAGATCAATTCCTTTGATGATTGGCTTGAGGCGATCGATACGTACTTTGAACGCTTCGGAGAGCAGGCAGTCGCTGTAAAATATCAGGGAGCTTACTACAGGGGCCTTCGTTTTGCCCACGTGGAGCGGCACGTTGCTGAGAAAGCAATTCACAACGCTAATCGCCGCAAAACCGTATATTGGCCCAGATGGCGCACAGGCTTTAGAAGACTACCTGTTCCACTATTGCCTGAGAAAAGCTCAAGATTATGGGTTGCCCGTCAAGATTCACACTGGCTACTATGCGGCTAAAAACAATATGCCGCTCTCCAGAATAAGGGACAACGCGGTAGACGTTTGCCGGCTGCTAGAAGATTATCCGGGAGTGAGGTTTGTACTCATGCACGTGGGATATCCATATCAGGATGAGTACATTGCCCTCTGCAAGCAATATCACAATGCTTACGCCGATCTCTGCTGGGCGTAGATTATCAACCCTGTTGCGTGTGTACGGTTCCTAACCGAATTCTTGATGGCGGTTCCAGCCAATAAAATTCTGACCTTTGGTGGGGACTACATAGCAGTTGAGAATGTGGTGGGGCACGTAGCCATAGCGCGGGCCGGTCTCACTGAAGCGATCTCGGGATTAGTGGGCCGCGGTTGGCTTGGAGCCGAATACGTCCCCGAGCTTGTGGATCGTCTCATGCGTCAGAATGCTCATGAGCTATTTGGATAGCGTTTTCCGTGCAATCCCGCTGTCAGCCCCAAATCTCGCAGATATGTTCGGCGATAAGCCCGACCTGGCCCGTGATCATGTGCATGCCGGAGTGGATTTCAACGCCACGTGCTTGCGCCTGCGACAACAACGGCGTGATCTCAGGCTGAGCGATAACCTCACCAACGGTCATGCCGGGGTGTAGCAGTTCGGAGTTGAGGGGTAGAGCATCGGTCTCCTTCAACCCAAGCGAGGTGGCGTTGACTATCAGTTGTCCGGCTTCGGGCCGCGCGTCGCCTGCTTTTGCAACTGCATGCCCGAAGTCGGCATTCACCACATTTGCCAATTCTTCTGCCTTCTTAAGCGTTCGATTGGATACGGTGATCCGTCCGGCGCCGGCCTCGATCAAAGCAAATGCGATAGCGACAGCTGCGCCACCCGCGCCTATCATCAGCACATCGCGATTCTTGATCATAATTCGCTCGGCCTGGAGGCCGCGAACAAATCCGCGGCCGTCGAACTGGTAGCCGCGAAAGCTGCCATCCAGTTCCCGGCGAACGAGGTTGACGGCGCCGACTCGAGCCGCCACGGGATCGAGGCTGTCGCAGAGGTCGATGGCAGTCTGCTTATGGGGCAGGGTGATGCCGAACCCAACGAGGTTCGGCATCACCTTTAGCCCTGTCCATACCTTGCGAAGATCCGCTGCCGGCACGTGCAAGGGCACGCATGCGATATCGGCGCCGCGGGCTGCAAAGATGGGATTGATAGCTGAAGGCGACTTCGCCTGAGCGATTGGATCACCGATCAGCCCCAGCAGCCTAGTCGTTCCTTTGATCTCGAACCCTACCACGACAGGTCCTCGCGCTTCAGCCAAACCAGGCTGCCGTCTTCAACGCCGACCACGAGATCGAGCGCCCCTCGGCCGGCCCAGTCGACAGCTTCCGGAGATGCCACATGCATGGCCATGGCAATTACTTCATTGCGGAAGCGGAAGGGGACCGGCAATGCAAACCGTGGTTCTTTGGCTGTGCCGACATTGCGGGATAGGAAGAGCCCCGCCTGCTTCGTCGTATTGCGCGGCGCGCCTGTCGTGGGGTCCGGGGGAACGCATGCGCGGGCGTGCGTGCCGAAAATCAGGTCGGTGCGCCCTGTACCTTCCCAGTCGCAGAAGCAAAGCTTTACCCGGCCGCGACCGCCGCCCACGTCGACGGTAAAGCGCATCGGATCACCGTTTTCCCAGAGAAGATGGCGCTTATCGACAAGTTCGATGTCCGAGGCTTGTTTGAAGTCGCTCAGAACACCCTCCTTATCGAGAGCGATGTAATGGCGCTGCCCATCTTCCAGCCAGTCCACGACGGCCGGGCGCACGCGCCACACGGTCTTGAGCGGCTTGCCGTTGTAGGTAAGAAATTCTTCCGCTGCGAAGCTTGGCGGAAGGCCCTTGTCACCAAGATTCCGGAAAAGCCGATGATGGCCTGTCACGTCACTGACGAGAAGGTCCATGTGTCCGCTGCCGGTCCAGTCGGCAATCGTTGGGCAGGAGTAACCGAACATCTTTTCCGACGGCCCCTGGATAGAGCCAGTTGGGCCTGCTGCAATCCGGATCGGTTGTCCTCCGGCCGTCAGCATAATCTCCTTTTCCAGGTAAATCGCTCCGTTCACCTCGCGGCTCTGGTAAAACAAAAGTTCGCCGGTGCTATTGCCCACGACGAGATCGAAATGACCATCCCCACTGAAATCATATGCCGCGGGGCATGGCAGCACGCCCGCGTGGATCAGCGGCTTCGTGGTTTCAACGCGTCCGCGCTTTTCGAAACGCGGAAGGCCGTCCTCACCTTCACCGCAGTTCTTCAGATAGGTCACGTAGCCGTCTTCGGCGCCAACGAGAATGTCTTCGCGACCATCGTCATCCCAGTCGACGACGCAAGGGAGATGGATGCACTGGTCCAACTCCAGGACGTTATTGTCCGGCGTGCGAAGCAGGGTCGTCGGCTCGAACTGTCCGTCCTCGCGTTGGCGAGCGATGTGCAGGATATTCCAGAATTCGCCGGCGATCAGGCTATGGCGCTCTTTGCCAAAGCGGCCAAACGCCGGCGCGAACTGACCGTAAACTTCGAGCGGCGTTTCACCGGCGATCAAAGGCCGACCGCGTTCCAGGACCGGCTCGGCCAGGGTACCCTTATTTTTGAAGGCATAGAGGAAACCGCGCAGCGGTCCGCCGAGCCAACGATTCGCGTCGTCATGAGCGCGGTAGCCTTCATCGTTCCATTCCAGGCCGTTCGGCCAATAGTCGTCCCAATAGTCGCTGCCGACGATCAATTCAGGAACGCCGTCTCCATCGATGTCGTGGAAGCGGGCCATATGGAAGTACTCATTGCCCTTGACCCAGTCCGCGTCGAGATCGAGTCGTACCGGATCACCAAACTCGGGGGTGCCCTTCTTCCCCACATTGGGAAAAACGTAGATCTGCTTGCGCATGCGCGATGCTGAGACCAGGTGAAAGACATCACCGTCGCGAACGGCCGTTACATAGCCTCTGACGCCTTCGACAAGTTCTTCCTCACCCAGGATCGGGGTGCCGTCTTCGTTCGTTCCGATTTGGCGGCGCAGGAACACGCGTCCGTCATAGCAGGGGTCCCAGGCAGACAGAAGAAGGTCTCGGGTTCCCCTGCCGCTCCAATCGACAATCTCGACACACGTAATGATGCGACCGGCAACAGCCGCCGATTTTACGTCCGGATGATATTTCAGTGTTTCCGATCTGTAGTCCGGGCCATGCCAAACTGTCGCATCATCCTCCCATCTTTTTACACTCACCTTGCATTACTCCCTGTTTCCGAATAAATTGGAATTCATTTCTAAAACGAAATCGTCTTGCAAATCTAGTGGAAAGTATGAAGATGCCCAAAAGTGCCCATGGTATCGTCCCCGTGATGCTCACCCCGTTTACGCCGGCCAATCAGATTGATTGGGAAGGCTTGGAGCGCCTTGTAGAATGGTACGTGCAAATGGGTGCGGACGCGCTCTTTGCGGTGTGCCAGTCGAGCGAAATGCAGAAGCTGTCTCTGGAAGAACGCGTAACCTTGTCGAAAAAAGTGGTTTCGCTTGCCCGCGGAAGAGTCCCGGTTATCGCTTCCGGCCATATCAGTGAAAGCGCGGACGATCAGAGAGCCGAATTGAAGGCCATGGCCGCCACTGGTATCGATGCCCTCGTGCTCGTTACAAATCGGCTGGATACCGCCAATGCCGGGTCAGAGGCTTTTCGTTCCAGCATCAATGATGTCTTGAGCTGGTTGCCAGGCGATTTGCAGCTCGGACTTTATGAATGTCCGGCGCCCTACCGGCGGCTCCTCAGCGACGACGAGTTCAAACTCTGCCGGGACACCGAACGCTTCATCACCTTGAAGGATGTTTCTTGCGATCTTGAGACTGTAAAGCGTCGGGTGGCTCTTGCCGAAGGCTCGGATTTCGCGGTTGTCAACGCCAATGCAGCCATTGCCACAGCTGCGATGCGTGCCGGCTCGAAAGGCTTCTCCGGCGTCTTCACCAATTTTCATGCCGATCTCTATGCCTGGCTCTATCGCCATGCAGCCGAAGAAAGCGACCTGCGTCGCGATTTGGAAATCTTTCTGGCATTGTCTGCGATGGCGGAGCCGATGGGCTATCCCGGTCTTGCCAAAACCTATCACACACGACTTGGGACTTTCTCCAGCGCGCATTCGCGCGTGACGGATTACGATATTACCGAGCGCCACTGGGCCGTGATGACACTGCTCGACCATATCCATGAAGGAACCGAACGCTTCAGGCAGGCGATCGCTACGCGCGGCTAAGAACAAGTGCTGTTTGGTGACGCTCCACTTAGTTGGGGTAAACGCGTCGCCAACTTTTGTTACGCCCTCCCTCAATCACCACAAGGCGAGACCCGTGATTGTCACCTTCGGTTCTATCAATGTCGATCTCATCTTCTCGGTGAACGAGATGCCGCAAGCCGGCCAGACGCTTTTGGCCAAAGGCTTTCGGACGGAGGCCGGTGGCAAGGGCGGAAATCAGGCCGTAGCGGCCTCCCGTGATGGCGCCAGCGTGGTGATAGTGGGCGCCGTAGGTGAGGATGCCATGGCCGCTGTTGCCCTGCAAAACCTGGAGGGTGCGGTAGATTTTGGCCGAGTTGCCCGCGTGCCGGAGCCGACCGGTTGTGCCTCGATCTTGATCGATGCCAAGGGTCGCAACATGATCGCGGTCGCGCCTGGCGCTAATCTTGTCGCTTCCTCGGATGCAATCGAAGAGGCCCTTCTTCGTGATGCGTCAATTGTCCTAATGCAGATGGAAAATGACGTCTCTGAGATTGAGAAACTCGTTCGGCGTACGAAGGAAACGAACGCCAAATCAATCTTGAACCTCGCTCCAGCATTTCCGCTTGATCCTGAAACTCTATCCCTTTGCGATCTCATCGTGGTCAACGAAGACGAGGCCGAAGCGCTGGCAGTCCAGCTTGGATGTGAGCCTTCCGCTCAATCATTATCGAAGCGGTTGAATACCGGGGTGCTCAGGACCCTCGGGGGCGACGGCGCGGAAGCGGTCACGAACGGTCAGGAGATCAAGGTTTCTGCGATGGCAGTCGACGTGAAGGATACTACTGCGGCCGGAGATTGCTTTGTCGGCGTCCTTGCATCGGCTCTGGATCACGGCCTTTCCCTCGAGGCTTCCATGCGACGGGCTTCAAAGGCAGCGGCAATTGCATGTTCACGCTTCGGAAGTCAGTCAAGCATTCCGTTCGCCACCGAAACCGACAATTGGATCACCGGATGATTTCGCTCCAGCGCGCCGTTTCTGGAACCCATAGCGTCCTTTCCGCATGGTGTACCGAGATCCGCCCATGACCTATATCACTTACGTCTTCGCTGTTCTGGCGCTGCTAGCAACACCGGGACCAACAAATACCCTTATGGGCTTGGCCGGCGCACAGAAGGGCTTGCGACGCACCCTTCAACTGCTGCCAGCCGAGATCGGAGGCTATCTTACGACGATAATGCCCTTGACATTGCTTGGGACGGAGATCGTCGCGCGTTGGCCGGCCATCGCAGTGCTTGTGAAGGGTGCTTCAGCAAGTTGGATCCTGTACCTTGCCATCAATCTGTGGGGGACAGAAGATGGAATTGCACGTGACGACGAGGTCACGATCCGGCGTGTTTACCTGGCCACCATGCTTAACCCGAAGGCCCTGATCGTTGCGATCGTTCTCCTGCCTTCACCAACTGATCAACATTTTCTGCCAAAGCTCGGTATTTTCGGCCTCCTCGCGGTCACGGTAGCGCTTAGCTGGGGCGGATTTGGAACCCTTTTGGGAAACCGTCATAAGAGCGAGCCGCGTCTGCTCCTGATCCAGCGGGTATCGTCGGTATGGCTAGCCATCATCTCTGCGACACTCATCGCCGGCATCGTTCGTGGCTAGAGGCCGGACATGGAAAGCACAATAGCTCCCGAGCGCGAAAGCATGGAATTTGACGTGGTGATCGTGGGCGCCGGTCCTGCCGGCCTTGCGGCGGCGATCCGGCTGAAGCAGATCAATCCGGAACTCTCCGTCGTCGTGCTGGAGAAGGGCGCGGAAGTCGGGGCGCATATCCTCTCGGGCGCCGTGGTCGACCCGATCGGCATCGACCGGCTTTTGCCCGGCTGGCACGACGAGGCCGATCATCCGTTCAAGACCAAAGTCACCGCCGATCACTTCCTGCTGCTCGGTCCGGCCGGTTCCATCCGCCTGCCGAATGTGCTGATGCCGCCCCTGATGAACAACCACGGCAACTACATCGTCTCGCTTGGCCTCGTCTGTCGCTGGCTGGCGACCAAGGCCGAAGAACTCGGCGTCGAGATCTATCCGGGTTTTGCCGCAACCGAAGTGCTCTACAATGATGAAGGTGCCGTCATCGGGGTAGCCACCGGCGACATGGGCATTGAGAAGAACGGCGAGCCCGGGCCGAACTATACCCGCGGCATGGAACTGCTCGGCAAATATGTGCTGATCGGCGAGGGTGTGCGTGGCTCGCTCGCCAAGCAGCTGATTGCCAAGTTCGATCTGCAGAAAGACCGTGAACCGCAAAAATTCGGCATCGGCATAAAGGAGCTCTGGCAGGTCAAGCCGGAGAACCACAGTCCGGGCCTGGTGCAGCACTCCTTCGGCTGGCCGCTCGGCATGAAGACCGGCGGCGGCTCCTTCCTCTATCACCTGGAAGACAATCTGGTGGCAGTCGGCTTCGTCGTCCACCTCAATTACAAGAACCCCTATCTCTATCCCTTCGAGGAATTCCAGCGCTTCAAGATCCATCCGGGGATCCGCACCACCTTCGAGGGCGGCAAGCGGCTGTCCTATGGGGCGCGTGCCATCACCGAGGGCGGCTACCAGTCGGTGCCGAAGCTTTCCTTCCCCGGCGGGGCGCTGATCGGCTGTTCGGCCGGTCTCGTGAACGTGCCGCGCATCAAGGGCAGCCACAATGCGGTGCTGTCGGGCATGCTGGCGGCCGAGAAGATTGCCGCGGCGATCGAAGCCGGCCGCAGCCATGACGAGGTCACCGAGATCGAGAATGAATGGCGCAAGGGCGACATCGGCCGTGATCTCAAGCGGGTGCGCAACGTCAAGCCGCTGTGGTCGAAGTTCGGCACGGCGCTTGGCGTGGCGCTCGGCTGCTTCGACATGTGGGCCAACACGCTGTTCGGCTTTTCCTTCTTCGGCACGCTGAAACATGGCAAGACCGATGCCCAGAGCCTGGAGCCTGCTTCACAGAACAAGCCGATCGCCTATCCGAAGCCCGATGGCGTCTTGACCTTCGACCGGCTGTCCTCGGTGTTCCTGTCGAACACCAATCACGAGGAAGACCAGCCGGTGCATCTGCAGGTCAAGGACATGGCGCTGCAGAGGAGTTCGGAACACGACATCTATGCCGGTCCGTCGACGCGCTACTGTCCGGCAGGCGTCTATGAATGGGTGGAAAAGGATGGCAAGGACGTCTTTGTCATCAACGCCCAGAACTGCGTGCACTGCAAGACCTGCGACATCAAGGACCCCAACCAGAACATCAACTGGGTGCCGCCGCAGGGCGGCGAGGGGCCGGTCTATCCAAATATGTAACAACTTCCTCGCGAGCGTAAACGTGTCTATTACGAAGATACTAGTCGCCAACCGTTCTGAAATTGCCATCCGCGTGTTTCGCGCGGCCAACGAGCTTGGAATAAAAACGGTCGCGATATGGTCAGAGGAAGACAAACTCGCGCTGCACCGCTTCAAGGCCGACGAGAGTTATCAGGTCGGCCGCGGGCCGCATCTTGCCCGTGATCTCGGGCCGATCGAGAGCTATCTGTCCATCGACGAGGTGATCCGCGTCGCCAAATTGTCGGGCGCCGATGCCATCCATCCGGGTTACGGCCTGCTGTCCGAGAGCCCTGAGTTCGTCGATGCCTGTAATGCCGCCGGTATCATCTTCATCGGCCCGAAGCCGGATACGATGCGCCAGCTCGGCAACAAGGTGGCGGCCCGTAATCTGGCGATCTCGGTCGGCGTTCCTGTCGTTCCGGCAACCGAGCCGCTTCCTGACGATATGAAGGTCGTTGCCAAGATGGCAGAGGAAATCGGCTATCCCGTCATGCTGAAGGCGTCCTGGGGCGGCGGCGGGCGCGGCATGCGCGCCATCCGTGATCCCAAGGATCTCGCCCGCGAAGTGACGGAAGCCAAGCGCGAGGCGATGGCTGCATTCGGCAAGGATGAAGTCTATCTCGAAAAGCTCGTGGAGCGCGCCCGCCACGTCGAAAGCCAGATTCTCGGCGATACCCATGGCAATGTCGTGCATCTCTTCGAGCGCGACTGCTCCATCCAGCGCCGTAACCAGAAGGTCGTCGAGCGCGCGCCGGCGCCCTATCTCTCCGAAGCGCAGCGCCAGGAGCTTGCCGCCTATTCGCTGAAGATCGCCAAGGCCACGAATTATATCGGTGCCGGCACCGTCGAATATCTGATGGACGCCGATACCGGCAAATTCTACTTCATCGAAGTCAATCCACGCATTCAGGTCGAGCATACCGTCACCGAAGTCGTCACCGGCATCGATATCGTCAAGGCGCAGATCCATATCCTCGACGGCTTTGCCATCGGCACGCCGGAATCGGGCGTTCTGAAGCAGGAAGACATCAAGCTCAACGGTCACGCGCTGCAGTGCCGCATCACCACAGAGGATCCGGAGCACAACTTCATTCCGGATTACGGCCGTATCACCGCCTACCGACAGGCGTCCGGGTTTGGTCTCAGACTGGACGGGGGAACGGCTTACGCGGGTGGCATCGTGACCCGGTTCTACGACCCTTTGCTTGAAAAGGTCACCGCATGGGCTCCAACCCCCGATGAAGCGATGAGCCGTATGGACCGGGCACTGCGCGAATTCCGCATCCGTGGCGTCGCCACCAATCTGACCTTCCTCGAAGCGATCATCACGCATCCGAAGTTCAAAGACTACAGCTACACGACACGCTTCATCGACACGACGCCGGAACTCTTCCGGCAGGTTAAAAGGAAAGACCGCGCGACAAAGCTGTTGACCTATCTCGCCGACGTCACCGTTAACGGCCATCCTGAAACGAAGGGTCGCAGTCGCCCGACTGGCAAGGCGGCGAAACCCGTCGTGCCCTATACCAATAGCGGCGGGATTCCCGATGGCACCAAGCAGCTGCTCGACACGCTCGGCCCGATGAAGTTCGGCGATTGGATTCGCAACGAGAAGCGCGTGCTTTTGACCGATACGACGATGCGCGATGGCCACCAGTCGCTGCTCGCCACCCGCATGCGCACCTATGACATCGCCCGCATTGCCGGCACCTATGCGCATGCGCTGCCAGGCCTTTTGTCGCTCGAATGCTGGGGCGGAGCGACCTTCGACGTCTCCATGCGCTTTCTGACCGAGGACCCGTGGGAGCGCCTGGCACTGATCCGCGAGGGTGCACCGAACCTTCTGCTGCAGATGCTCCTGCGCGGCGCTAACGGCGTCGGCTACACCAATTATCCCGACAATGTCGTCAAATATTTCGTCCGCCAGGCGGCCAGGGGCGGTATCGATCTCTTCCGCGTGTTCGATTGCCTGAACTGGGTCGAGAACATGCGCGTCTCGATGGATGCCATTGCCGATGAGAACAAGCTCTGCGAGGCGGCGATCTGCTATACCGGCGATATCCTGAACTCGGGCCGTCCGAAATACGATCTGAAATATTATGCCGACCTTGCGGTCGAGCTCGAGAAGGCCGGCGCGCATATCATCGCGCTCAAAGATATGGCGGGCCTGCTCAAGCCTGCGGCTGCGAAGGTACTGTTCAAGGCGCTGCGTGAGGCGACCAGCCTGCCGATCCACTTCCACACGCATGATACATCGGGTATTGCGGCGGCGACTGTCCTTGCCGCTGTCGATGCCGGCGTCGATGCCGTCGATGCGGCCATGGATGCGCTTTCCGGCAATACCTCGCAGCCCTGCCTCGGCTCGATCGTCGAGGCGCTGCGCGGTTCCGAGCGTGATCCGGGTCTCGATCCGGAATGGATCCGCCGCATCTCCTTCTACTGGGAAGCGGTGCGCCATCAGTACGCAGCCTTCGAAAGCGATCTGAAGGGTCCGGCATCCGAAGTCTATCTGCAATGCCGGGCGGCCAGTTCACCAACCTCAAGGAACAGGCTCGCTCGCTCGGTCTCGAGAGCCGCTGGCACAAGGTGGCGCAGGCCTATGCCGACGCCAACCAGATGTTCGGCGATATCGTCAAGGTGACGCCGTCTTCCAAGGTCGTCGGCGACATGGCACTGATAATGGTGAGCCAGGACCTGACCGTTGCCGACGTCGTCAGCCCGGACAAGGAAGTCTCCTTCCCGGAATCCGTCGTTTCGATGCTGAAGGGCGATCTCGGCCAACCGCCCAGCGGATGGCCCGAAGCGCTGCAGAAGAAGGCGCTGAAGGGCGACAAGCCCTATATCGTGCGTCCCGGCTCGCTGCTCAAGGAGGCCGATCTCGATGCGGAGCGTAAAGTCATCGAGACGAAACTCGAGCGCGAGATCAGCGACTTCGAATTCGCTTCCTATCTGATGTATCCGAAGGTCTTTACCGACTTCGCCTTTGCGTCAGATACCTATGGTCCGGTCTCGGTGCTGCCGACGCCCGGCTATTTCTACGGTCTGGCTGACGGCGAGGAGCTGTTTGCCGATATAGAGAAGGGCAAGACGCTCGTCATCGTCAACCAGGCGATGAGCGCGACGGACAGCCAGGGCATGGTGACCATCTTCTTCGAGCTCAACGGTCAGCCGCGCCGCATCAAGGTGCCGGACCGGGCCCATGGGGCTACAGGTGCCGCCGTCCGCCGCAAGGCCGAACCGGGCAATGCCGTTCATGTCGGCGCGCCGATGCCCGGTGTCATCAGCCGTGTCTTCGTCTCGCCCGGCCAGGCCATCAGTGCCGGCGACGTGCTTATATCCATCGAGGCCATGAAGATGGAAACGGCGATCCACGCAGAAAACGACGGTACGATCGCCGAAGTACTCGTCAGAGCCGGAGATCAGATCGACGCCAAGGATCTACTCATCGCGTACGGGCAAAAATAGCTGCAAACAGTTCGTTAGTCTCGCGCTGAGCATCGGCTTGCGTGGCGGAAGCGACATAACGAAAAACGGCATGTAATGGCGACGGCTTCGCGGGAGCCGCCAGCGATGCGGTATTGCCAAGCTTAGCAAGAAGCGTGTCGTACCGCACAGCGTTATAGTGGATCTTTTCCAATTGGCGAAGTGGACCTTTTCCCCATGCCGTAATACAGACCATGATGGGGCCGCTTATCAACTATCTCGGTCGCTCGCGCTCACTGCGTGGGAGATGTTCGACTGTGGAGGAAGTCATGGACGATCTAGAATACGGCACCCGTAACAAACGCGGGGATTGGGCTCCAAATGCTAAAGCCCAGGCCGCGCCACTATTTGTTTTGCCGCCACGGCCGATCGCATTCCTAAAATGGTTGCCGCATTATTTCTTGCCATGGAACCTGCTTTTCGCAGCTTCCGCGGTTGCATACTGGCATTTTGTGGTGCCCGATACTGTGATCATGAAGACACTCGCTGTGTCCTGGATTCTGCGCCTCTTCGTTGTCAATTGCGTAGCGGTGTTTCTGTTTTATGGCGCTTTTGAGCTACGTCTCTACATTTTGCGCCGCCAGCAGAACAGGTTCAAATACAACAGCAAATTTCCTGCCGAGCAACGAAGCGAGGCCTTCTTCTTTGGACGGCAAAATATAGATAACCTAATGCGCACCTTCGGCACTGGCTTGCCTATCTGGACCGCGATCGAAGTTGCGATCCTTTACGCTTATGCCTGGGGCTATGCACCTTGGATGACTTTTACAGAACACCCTTGGTATTTATTCGCAGTCGGCCTAGCCGTGCCTCTTATCCACTCCACGCATTTCTACCTGCTGCACCGACTGCTCCATTGGGGGCCCTTATACAAATGGATCCACTCCGTGCACCACAACTCGGTTAATCCGTCACCGTGGTCGTCTCTGTCGATGCACCCGGTAGAGCAACTGGGTTATTTCGGCGAAGCCCTGTGGCATCTCGTGATTCCCTCTAACCCCATTCTTGCGCTCTATCAATTACACTACACAGGATTCGGCGCAATCGTAGGGCACGTAGGCTTTAACAAAATCGAAGTCACGGAAAACGTCCTCGTCGATGGTGACGACTACGTCCACTACCTCCATCACAAATATTTTGAGGTGAACTACGGCGGCGGGCTGATCCCTTTCGATCAGTGGTTTGGAACATACCATGACGGCAGCAAGGAAGCTGGTGCGCGAATGCAGGCTCGCTATCAAAAGAAAAAAGAGCGCATGAACAAGAACTCATCCAAAACAATCTGAAATCGCGCCAGCTTACGGACGGCCGCGAGCCGGCCCTCTTTCCGACCAGTTTGACCCAAGGAACTAGAATGGCACAGTGGATGGAGGTTTGCTCCACAGAAGCAATCGAAAAAGAGGAGGTGATCCGCTTTGATTTCGGCGGGCGCACCTTCGCTATTTTTCGCAGTCCTGAAGATGAATATTTCTGCACGGACGGGTTATGCACGCATGAGAAGGTTCATCTCGCGGACGGTCTAGTGATGGACAACACGATCGAGTGTCCCAAACATGATGGCGTATTCGACTACAAAACCGGCGAGGCTTTGCGCATGCCGCCGTGCATCGATCTTAAGACCTATAAAGCGAAAATTGAGAACGGCCGTGTGTGGATCGAAATCTGAACGAGCAGGAATGGTCATTGTCGGAGCGGGCGAGTGTGGGACTCGAGCGGCCTACACCCTGCGCGAAGCTGGATACGACGGACCCGTGACCTTGATCGGTGACGAAGCAAGTTTGCCTTATGAGCGGCCACCATTGTCAAAACCTTCGAGCGTGGGCATCGAGCACAGGTTGATCTGTGATGCTGCCCAGCTGGAAAACGCTGGAATAAAGTACCTAGCGGGGACACGGGTGACGTCGCTCGATCCGGCAAGAAAGACGGTCTCCCTGGACAATCAAGACAATCTTTCTTATGAGCGCCTTCTATTGTCGACCGGCGTAGCGCCCCGCAGGCTTACCTGCCCCGGCGGGGAACTCGCTCATGTGCTGCGAACGCTAGAAGATGCGAAACGGCTCTATAAGATGGCCTTCGCCGGCTCTCGTATTGCTATCGTCGGAGCTGGTCTGATCGGGATGGAACTGGCGGCTTGTCTACAAAAACTCGGCACCCACGTAACGGTGATTGATGTGGCGACGCGTCCGCTTGAAAGGGCTGCGCCAGATTTACTCGCGCGACGTCTTCATGAAAGGCATGTAGAGGAAGGCGTCAGATTCCGGTTCAATGCAATAGTCGAAGAGATCGACAGATCTGGCGTCCTTCTGAATGACGGAACCATTGTCGCGGCTGATGTTGTGATAACGGCGATCGGCGTCACTCCCAATACATCACTTGCCAAAGGTTCCGGCATATCCACTCCAAACGGTATTCTGGTAGATACTTTTCTTCATACTACTGTCTCGGACATCTTCGCAGCCGGCGACTGCGCCTGCCTCGATCTTGGTCAGGGGAAAGCCGTGCGCCACGAAACGTGGCGCAACGCGCGAGTACAAGGAGAGCTAGCGGGGCGCAACATGGCTGGCGCGGCGCAAACCATCACTACTCGGCCGTGGTTCTGGTCCGATCAGTATGAACTTGGGCTGCAGGTCGTCGGGTTACCGTCAGCGGAGCACGTAACGGTCACGCGTCACCTGTCGGATGGTGCGGAGATTATTTTCTTCCTTGACGAGCACAGGCACTTGGCGGCGGCGGCTGGTCTCGGTCCTGGCGGCGCTGTCGCGAAAGACATTCGCCTAGCGGAAATGCTTATTGATGCACAGGTGGGCTTGGATCTCAAGCTTATCGGCGATCCAGCTGTAAGCCTTAAATCGTTTCTGAGACGGACTCAACCTGCGTGAGACTGGGACATATTGAGAAAGCCGTTGCCTACTAAATGGCTGCACAGGAAAGCCGTGAACCGAACCGACCTGATGATCTTTTCTGTCAGCATAAAAAGATGGGAGTTCGCAGCAGGGAGCCCGCTGTCAACTTGCCGCTCTCATGAGCGATGGCAGAAATCGTTCAACTCGAAAGGGATCGCGACATAACTCAAGGCCCGCACCCCAAAACAACCGACCGCAAGTAACAATCTGGGAGGAATACGACATGGACGTTCGCGCCGCCGTCGCGTTCAGGCAGGTAAACCGCTCGAAGTAATGACCGTGGAGCTGGAGGGGCCACGGGCCGGCGAATTGCTGGTGGAGATCAAGGCGACGGGCATCTGCCACACCGATGATTTCACTTTGTCGGGCGCCGATCCGGAAGGGCTCTTCCCGGCGATCCTCGGCCACGAAGGTGCCGGCATCGTCGTCGATGTCGGCCCCGGCGTCACTTCGGTGAAGAAGGGCGACCATGTCATTCCGCTCTACACCCCGGAATGCCGCGAGTGATATTCCTGCCTTTCCCGCAAGACCAATCTCTGCACCTCGATTCGATCAACCCAGGGCCAGGGGCTGATGCCGGATGGAACGAGCCGCTTCTCGATCGGCAAGGACAAGATCCACCACTATATGGGGTGCTCGTCTTCGGGCTCGGCGGTATCGGCCTCAACGTTCTGCAGGGCCTGCGTCTGGCCGGTGCCGACATGATCATCGGCGTCGATATCAACCCTGACCGCAAGGCACGGGGCGAAAAGTTCGGCATGACCCACTTCGTCAATCCGAAGGAGGTCGGCGACGACATCGTGCCCTATTTCGTCAACATGACGAAGCGCCACGGCGACCTGATCGGCGGCGCCGACTACACGTTCGACTGCACCGGCAACACTAAGGTGATGCCATTTTCATCGGCGTTGCCGGCGCCGGCCAGGAAATCTCCACCCGTCCGTTCCAGCTGGTTACCGGCCGCAACTGGATGGGCACCGCCTTTGGCGGCGCGCGGCCGCACCGACGTCCCGAAGATCGTCGACTGATACATGCAGGGCAAGATCCAGATCGATCCGATGATCACCCACACAATGCCGCTCGAAGACATCAATAAGGGCTTCGAGCTGATGCACAAGGGCGAAAGCATCCGCGGCGTGGTCATGTACTGAGCCATGAAGACGATCTCGACCGAAAATTCTCATGGCGGCACCCAGAGCGTTTACGTCAATCGCTCGGATGTCTGCGACTGCGACATGACCTTTGCTGTATTCCTGCCGCCGCAGGTCAGAGCACGGAAACTGCCGGTTCTATGGTACCTTTCCGGTCTGACCTGCACCCATGCGAGTCATGGAAAAGGGCGAGTATCGGCGTCTTGCCGCAGAACTCGGCATGATCGTCGTCTGTCCCGACACTAGTCCGCGGGGCGATGCCGTTCCGGACGAGCCGGATAACTGGCAGTTCGGCAAGGGGGCCGGCTTCTATGTCAACGCCACCGAGCCGCCGTTCGCGCAGAACTATCGGATGTACAGCTACGTCGTCGATGAATTGCCGAAGCTTATCGCGGCCGAGTTTCCGGTCGACATGACGCGACAGGGGATCTTCGGTCACTCCATCACGATTGCGCGCAACAACCCCGAACGTTTCGGCAGCTGCTCGGCCTTCGCGCCGATCAGCCATCCCTCGGTCTCTGGCTAGTCAATGCCGGCGTTCCAGAAATACCTCGGATCGGATGAGACGAACTGACGGGCATATGATGCCTGCTCGCTGATCTAAGACCGGCACCGGTTCCCGGAATTCCTCGTCGACCAGGGGACGGCGGATAACTTCCTGGAGGATGGATTGCGCCTCGAAGAGCTCAGGCAAGCCTGCGAGGCGGCGGGCATTCCGCTCAGGCTGCGCATGCAGCAGGGTTATGGCCATTCCTCTTCATTTCGACATTCATGGAAGACCATCTTCTCTGGCACGCGCAGAGGCTGAACAACTGACTTTAGAGAGCTCGGCCGGGCATAACGCAAACGGCCAGGGGGAAGGAGAACAGCAATGACAGCATAGCCATACATCCGGCGGTGGATTCAGGCTTTCGAGCAACTGACGCTGCTTTTGCCGGCGGAACGCTTGTCTGCCAGTGCACGAGCAATCCGGTGAAGGTCAGGGTCAAGGGCGACATCGCCCACAACCACGCCTGCGGTGGCACCAAGTGCTGGAAGCCAGAAGGCGCCGCCGTTTCGGTCGTGGCGGTCGCGCCGACAGAAAGCGTCGAGGTGCTGGAGAACAGCGACAAGCTCGCCGTCGTCGATTCCGCCTCCTTGATCCAGCGGCACGCCTGCAAGGAATGCGGCGTGCACATGTACGGTCCGGTCGAGCGCGAACATCCCTTCTGGGGGCTGTCCTTCGTTCATCCGGAGCTCTTCCAAGAAGGCGGCTGGGCAAAACCCACCTTTGCCGCGTTCGTGTCTTCGATCATCGAAAGCGGCTTTGATCCCGCCAAGATGGACGCCGTCAGAGCGCAGCTGAAGGCCTCGGGCCAAGAACCCTATGATTGCCTCTCGCCCGGCCTGATGGATTATATCGCCACCTGGACCGCCAAAAAGAGCGGCGTCCTTCCGGCATGAAAAAAGAGGGCAGTGCTGCAGCAGGACTGCCCTTGAATTAAGGGGTAGGTTTTCAGGAGGCATGCCGAGACACAGTTGCAACCGGCAAGACTACTGGCTCCGCGGGTTTCCCGTTAGCAGGAGCTGCCGCCTTTCAACGAAGGTGACCGCCAACTGAGGCCTCTTTGCGAGCCGTGCTCGTGGCGGAGTTGTGACGGATGTGGCGGACCGCTGAAGATGCTGCGTGATAATCGCCGCTGGCAGATTAGAATTGCAAATTTCGAAGTCCACCTCGACGACGTTACTGCCATATTCTAGGTTATTGCCGCGTCGTCAACCTCATCACGCAGCATTATGCTTGTGTAGTCACTCTGGTTTGAAAGTTATTAGAACACGGCGTGTGTGACCACAAAATCATTTTCATGGGATATTCGGTCCTCTGGCCGCGACGACTTGCGTACATTCGAAGCCGGAATCGTCGCAATCGAAAACACTGACGCGATCGGCTGCCTTTGAAGGGGCGCTAGAAATGGAGCTGTTCGTGCTAGCCAAGTGGACCTTTTCATCCGAGCCGTTTCACGGTAAGGATCGCGCTCGCCGATATACAGCATCCTGCGAACTATTGCTCTATTGACTTGGCGCCTGCCTCTTTCACGTATTCGGCCATCGAGCCGAATGCGCGGCTTTCATGCCTCCCAAGGCAAATTGGTTGTCGCCGAACCTGATTCGGCGGCAGCCAATCCTCCATCGATTTGATGGGTACAATTCTGCCAAGAGCCGTAGCAAGAGACGGAATCTACACCACAGATAGCGGAGGTCGGCGCTACATCGATGGCTCAGGTGGCGCCGCTGTAAGTTGCCTTGGTCACAATCATCCAGAAGTGCTGGAAGCAATGAAGGGTAAGCGGGCAGCTGAGGCCGTTCAGCGCCGGTACTTCCGTGGCATAAGGGCGTCGATATCCTGTTTGGCCAGCCATTGGCAATGCGATCAAAGGTCTGGGTAAGCCAGGCTTGCGGATCGACCTGATTCATCTTGGCGTTTTTCAGCAGCGTGGTGATGTTGGCCCAATCCGTCCACCGCCGTTGCTGCCCGCCAAGAGGCTGTTCTTTCGAGTAATTGCGAAGACTGATTCATTTATGCACCCCCTCTTCAAATGGCGGGAAACAGCGATTTCTGATTATCGTCATTGATGCGACGCGGAGTATTGCGCGCCAAATCGGCCTTGATCCGTTCGTCTTCGAGGTCGCTGGCGCGGATCTGGTAGGGCGCGCCGCGCATGACCTGCTCGGCGGGCAAGAGGCCATCCCTGATGAACCGGCCGATTTTGACGTGCGAGACTCCAAGCCGGGCGGCCGCGTCCGACATGGTGAGCCACTCGCCATTCTTGTCGGAAGAGCGATAGCCGCTGATCTTGTGCACCGTGCGCAGCGATTGGACGCGACGCGCGGTCCAGGTCTTTCCCTGACCGGTCTGCATGCCCATGCGGTTGAGTGTGGCAGCGATTTCGGCATCCGACCACCGGGTTGCCATGGGGTGGCCTTGAGATTCTGGGCGAGGCCCGTGAAGTCCGGAACCGCGTCGACAGGCTCCACACGCTGGACTTCGCTCAGCCGGGCCTCGCAGGTCTCCACGCGCCTGAGCGTGGCTTCCCAACTCCTCTCGAGCTGGGCCGCAATAAGCCGGTTCTCCGGGTCGCAAGCGGCATAGCGGCGCTCGGCGAGCGATGCCTCATAGCGCGCCTGCTGCAGGTCCATCTCGATCATCTGACGCCGCTTGGCTTCGCTCTCCAGCTGCATCCGCTCATCCTCCAACGCCGCTTCGATCGCCATCGGCGCAACCGCCTCCAGCGCTTCGCGGGTCACCGCCGCGTCGGTGCGAAAGCCGTTGAACGACATGCATCGCGCCTGCGCCATCATGAGGTTGCCACGCTCGCAGCGATATACCGGATAACCTTGGCCACGTCCGGCATACATGACAACCAGCCTTCGCCCGCATCGACCACAGGAGATGAGACCCGGGAGCAGCGCGCGACCGCCGCGGCCCGACTTGACGCCGCCGGCTTTGCCATAGGCGTTGGCGGCGAGCAGTTCCTGGTTCCGTTCGTACTCGCTCCATCCGATATAGCCTTCGTGATGGTCCTTGAGCACCACCGCCCACTCGCTGGCCGGCTTGTAATGGCCATAGCTCTTGCGAACGCGGCCATCGACGATCTCAGTGCGCTTCTCGCTCTTACCATAGACATAGGCGCCGGCGTAGAACGGGTTCTTCAGGATCGAGATCACGTTGCGATAGCGGATAGGCACCAGTCGAAGGACACCATCTTCTTGCCGTCCGAGGGTCTGGGAAAATGCACGCCGTCGTCGATCATCGAGATCAACACTTGCCGCGCACTGCCGAGTTCGCGGAAACGCGCGAAGATCAGGCGAATAGTCTCCTGCAGGCGCATGTCGGGATCGAACCCGAGACCGTAATCGCGATGCCAGACATAGCCGAAGGGCACGGAGATGCGCAGTGCGCCGCGCTGCGCCTTGGCGCGGGCGGCCTCGTACATGCGGGCACGTAGCACGCCGAGCTCGAACTCGCTGATGCTGCCCTTCATACCGAGCAGCTGACGGTCGTTCGGCAATCCCGGATCGTACGATCTATCATGTTGATACCCTTATTCGGTAGCAGGTTGGTTAAAGTCGAGGTGTTGCCGCACGCCGGATTTGAGCTCTTGTATTGCTGCGATTGTTGCCGCGGCATCTGGAAACAGAACGCGTTTGTGAGTTGTCGATGCCGGCTCAATACTCCCCAGAAGTGCCGTTTGAATCTTCCCCAGTATAGCGCTGCCGCCGGTCTTCCGGAGCGCGCTCCGGGAGACCGGCGGCGCGTAATCGTTGATGCTTCTCCTGATGGTCGGGAGAGGGATTTCGGTGATCAAGATCGGGGAGATGATGATGATACTGGATTTGCATCGGCAGGGCCTGTCGGTGTCGGCGATCGCCAGGGAGAGCGGGATCGACCGCAAGACGGTGCGCAAATACATAGCGCGCGGGCTCGAGGCTCCGGCCTACGGACCACGCAAGCCGCGTCAGGCGGTGATCGATCCCTTCACGGCCTATCTTCGCGAACGTGTCACGCGATATCCTGGGCTCACCGGCAGCCGGCTTTTCCGGGAACTGAAGGACCTCGGCTATGGCGGCGGCTACACGGCCGTCACCGACTTCCTGCGCGACGTCCGTCCTGCCGCGGCGGAGCGTGGATACGAGGTTCGCTTCGAGACCCCGCCCGGCGAGCAGGCGCAGGTCGACTTCGCCCAGTTCAATGTCGTCTTTGCCGATGAGCCGACCACGCCGAGAATCGTCTGGCTATTCTCCATGGTGCTTGGCTTCAGTCGCCTTATCTGGGCACGCTTCGTCGTCCACCAGGATCTGCCGACTGTCTTGCGCTGCCATGCTGGGGCTTTCGAGGCGCTGGGCGGCGCTCCTCGCGAAGTGCTTTACGACCGTATGAAGACGGCTGTGATCGGCGAAGGCGATACCGGCGGCATCGTCTACAACCGTGCCCTCGTCGATCTTGCCCGCCACTATGGTTTCCATCCCAAGGCCTGCCGGCCTTACCGCGCCAAAACCAAAGGCAAGGTCGAGCGGCCGTTCCGCTACATTCGCGAGGACTTCTTCCTGGCCCGGTCCTTTCGCAATCTCGAAGACCTGAACGCCCAGTTGCGTCACTGGCTGGACACGGTCGCAAACCCGAGAGTTCACGCAACCACACGGCGTGTCGTCAACGAAGCTTTTGCCGAGGAGCGGGCAGCGCTCCGGCCGCTGCCGTTGGCTCCGTTCCGATCGGTCCTGAAGCTCGAGCGACGTATCAGCCGGGAGGGCATGGTCAGCGTCGGCGGCAATTTCTACAGCGTGCCCGACGCCACCAGGCGCCGTGTCGTCGAGGTGCACACTCTGGCCGAAGAGGTACGCATCTTCGAGGACGGCGCACTGATTGCCATCCATCCCACTCTAGAAGGTCGGCACCAGCGTCATGTCGAGCCCGGGCATCGCAACATCCACGTCCACAAGCGCCGACAAAGACTGAGGAACGACGAGGTCATCCTTCATGGCTCAGGCGACAGGGTCGCTCAGCGCCCGTTGGCCTTCTACGATGCCGCCGCCCGGGTGATGGCGAAGGAGCAGCGTCCATGACGAATGCGCTCGATACCACGCCATCCACCATCGACCGGATCCGCCACGATCTCGTCGGCCTGAAGATGCCACGAGCGCTCGAAGCGCTCGATCATGTCGTGCGCCGGCTCGAGCAAGGCGAGATCGCCGCCCTCGAAGCCATGGACATCCTCCTCTCGGAAGAGTTGACCCTCCGCGAGAACAGCCGGATCAAGACGGCACTGCGCATGGGGCGTCTGGCCACGATCAAGACGCTCGCCGGCTTCGACTTCTCTTTCCAGCCCTCGCTCGACCGAGATCGAATCTTCACGCTGGCCCAACTCGGCTTCGTCGCCCGCTGCGAGGTCGTCCACTTCCTCGGCCCACCCGGCACAGGCAAGAGCCATCTGGCCATCGCACTTGCCGTCGACGCTGTGAAGGCTGGAAAGAGCGTCTATTTCTGCACGCTCGCCGAACTCATCGCCGCACTGGCAAGGGCCGAACGCGAAGGCCGCCTGCAGGAACGCATCCGCTTCTTCTGCCGGCCTGCTCTGCTCGTTGTCGATGAGATCGGCTACCTGCCCGTCATCCACGGTGGCGGCAATCTGTTCTTCCAGCTCGTCAACGCCCGCTATGAGAAGGGCGCCATGATTCTCACCTCAAACCGCGGCTTCGCCGAATGGGGCGAGGTCTTCGGCGATCCTGTCGTCGCAACCGCACTTCTCGATCGCCTGCTTCATCATGCGGTCGTCGTCCAGATCGAAGGATCGAGCTATCGGCTCCGACAACACGCCGAGCTCATGCCCGAACACCTGCGATCAAAAGCCTCCATCACGCCGCCGACATTAAATTCACCATCGCGGCCGCGCGGCCGGCCACCGAAAAATGGACACCCCTCCGCAACAGCCTGAGCGGCGAAACTGGGGAATTTTACTTCGGCACTTTTGGGGAAAATTCGAGCGGCATTGACATGAGTGGCGTTTTGGTGGATACTGATCACGCCATTGCGGATTCGATGCCGGATCCAGGAGCGAGAAACGTCCGCTGCCATCGCTAGTTCAGACACCTTTAGCCAGCCGGGAATGTGGTGAGAGCGGGCTGGTGTAGACTGCCTCAATACGCGATGGCGTTGTCGGACGATCTGGACTGTGCGCACAGGAACGTAGCTGCGGCGCGGTGAGCGGAAGCCTTCCTTAGTCAGTGTGGCCGCTATTTCCGTGTCGTTGAGCCCTTGATGAGCCAGCTCGAGCAGCCGGACCTCCATCTCGGCGCCGCGAGACAGGGCGCTCAAGGCATGAACTCTCGGCTCGACCTCGCGTTCGGTGACTTCACCGCCTCGCCAAACGATGCGGATCGTAATCCGATCTCGGACCACCCGTTGCAGGATCACTTTGTCGATCAGGCTGCGTAGCAAGGCTTTCTTGCGTCCCCACTCTATGTCAGGTCTCTGCCAAAATTCGGGAAGTTGCGAACCGGCAGCGATAAAATCATTCTGTTCTGCTGACGTCAGATCGTCCGATTGACTTTGCATCGCGCGACGGCGCTCAAGTGCATCCTCCGCTTGACGAAGCTCACGCAGAGCCCCCTCCCAACGGCGCTCCAACTCGGCCGCAATCAGGCGATTGTCAGGGTCAACCCGATTGTATTGCCGTTCTGCGAGCAGCGCTTGATAACGCAGCCGTTTGATCTGCTGCGCTTCAGCGAGCTCAAAAGCCTCGTCTGCCTGCTGACGAGCATCTTTGGCGTGCATCAACTCGGCCAACTCAGCCGGACTGGCCGCCGCGAAGAGGGCCTCAACGACGCGGGCGTCGATGGGATCGGCTGGCAAATGCTGGCATAAGGCTCCGCCCTGGCTGCGTGCCAGGAAGTTGCAGACGTAACGGTTGCCGTTCTTGTATTCAACGCCCATTTTATGGCCGCATCGCCCGCACCAGACAATGCCTTGCAACACCGCCGCGCCATCACGCGGCGCACCGCGTGTCTGGTTTCGTCGGTATTCAGCGTGATTGTCGCTCAGCATGTTTTAGGTCGGCGGCCAATTCCGATAGACGAGGTGCGGATAGACCTGTTCCGCGAAGCGGCCATCCCGCTGAATTAGCGCTTCCTCAACCGCCTCCATAGCGCCAATACAGGTCGAGCAAAGCGGGTCGTCGAACACCCAGTAGCCGCCATCGACCATATGTTTTCTCGACACATCATAGCTGTAACTCACTGCGCTATAGATATCGCAATCGACATGATTAAGGCGGACTGAGCCAACCGTCTTTAATGTGTCTTCAGCGGTCTCCTCGAACAGCCCCCGGATCAAATGGAGGTTATCAATTTTCTCTTTCTTAATAAGCCCGAGTAATTCTTCGTAGCCGGGATCCTTGAAATCGTTCTCTCTATGGGCGTCGCGTTGCGGGTCCGTTGCCGGCATTCCCTCGAAAGTGTCGAACGCATATACATTCACGCCGGGATGAAGCTCCCGACAAACGGCCGCCATGAAGAGCGCACTTCCCCCGCGATACACCCCAAATTCGGTGATATGGCCGAAAGCTAGTTCGTCGAAGCCAAAGCGTAAGATCAAGTAGAGATTCATTCGCTTCTGCTCAGGCAGGATCGTAAGCTCCTGCGCCAATTCTGTGGCCTTGTTGTAGAGCTTATCCTGACGCAATTGCCGGACCAGATCGCCGAACTGAAGACCAGATCCTCGCTGATACCCTGCGCGAAGGCTCCGGCCCCTTGATCTCGCTGGCGCCTCACTGAATTCAGGCATAACTATTGTCATCGATTTCCTCGTCAAATATGACGTTTGTGTCTTCAAAGATGGTCATCTTTGCCCTACAGTCTTCTTGCCATGCTGCCACTCTAGTGCCCCTCCGCAGGTGTCTTTGGCAATCAGGCCGCCCGCGGCTATGGCCAAAACTCTGTGCCCACGAATAGATTAGCAGGAGAGCGCGAGAGAGTTCATAAATTTACTGTAACATTTTTTCTACCCAAGAGTCCCCTCTGATTGGGGATCGCGGTGGGGCGTCGGAGGGCAAGCAGAAGGTCGGCCGAGAAGAATCCCGTTACGAGCCGCAGGCTACTGTCACCTAATCGTAAGCGCGAATTTCCCCGCACCTTTTGCTGTTGAGTGCTCTGATGCATGAGGTGTCCACCAAAATAGGTGGACACCTTGTGATG
>NZ_JAMYOE010000052.1:0-31654 GCF_040319695.1 Mesorhizobium sp. M0898
GGGGGCGGTGGGGGGGTTGTCCTTCGCGCGGCAACCCCCTCTCCGGCGGCTCTGCTGCCGGCCCGCCGCCGGGCGGGCCGCCCCCCCCCCCCCCGACGATCAAGCCGCCATCCTTTTGCAGCTCTCGGCGCAACGCCGACAGGCTTCGACACAGTCCTGCATATCGCCGATGCGCTCGCAGTCTGTTGCGCACTCGTCGCAGATTTCCGCGCATTCGCGGCAGACGTGTTTGTGATGCGCCGAACCGAGCAGCATGAAATGCGCAGCGGTCCGGCAGATCTCGGCGCAGGCGAGCATCAGCCGGAAATGTTGCGGCTCGGTGTGTTTACCGCCTGTTTCGAGGCAATGCCCCGAAGCGGTGCCGAGGCAGGCTTGATAGCAATCCAGGCAAGCCTCGATGCAGTCCTTCATTTCGGGAGACTGGTTGTGCATGATCGTGTCCTCACTCCGCCTTGGCCTGCCAGGCCTTGTGGATTGTCATCGCTTCGTCTGTGTGGCCGGACGAGGCGGCGACGGCTGTTGCGACACCGGCCATCAGGCCGACAGCTATAAGGCCGACAGCCATAAGGATTGTCTGCTTTCTCATGGTCTTCTCCAATCGGATTGGGGCTGTGAGCTCGAAAACAGGATGGACACCCTGTTTGGGCGTCCGTTCAGGACATCCGATCGATTGGCGGCCGTTCAATTCGCCGAGGCACGGTGCCATGGGCGCGCATCGGACCGGATTGAACCTGTCTTGCCGGGGCGCTCGACGCGCTTAATGCCGTTTCATGGACGAGGAAGGCATGACAGGCCGATCCGCAACACGCCGATCCGCAACACTGGGCGGCAGGGTGAGCGGGACAGGTTGCGTCGTCAAAGTGCCCGCCGGTAGCGGTGGGTTCGCCCGCCGCTACCGACTCATTCGAGGTCGAGAGATGCTGCACGGGCGATGCGATCAGTTTGTCGGCGGCAGAAGGAACCGAGTCGACGGCAGAAGGAACCGGCCGGCCCGCAACAATCAGCAACGCGGCAAAGATGATCCACGCAACCCATGAAAGGTCCATCCCTGTCGCAACCCGAACTTGCATTCGCGCCCAACGCGCGGTGGCCCTAACTGTTCCGACAGCCAGTGTTCGGCGTGCCCAATGCGCTGCACTACTCGTCAGACGAAGCCGGGAACCGGCTTGGTCTTGCCGCTCAGTTGCGCGCCCAGCGTCAGTGTCTGCGGGAAATTCCGGACGATCGCTGCCATCAAGGTGGCGCTGCCGGGGCGAAGGGCAATTCCGGCAACGGCCGCGGCGGCGTAGACCCGTGTCGAAAACAGTCTTTTCCAGGCCGCCTCGTAGCGTCTGGCGGCAGCCTCGCGCCCTGCTCGGCCACTTGGCGCGCATGCGAGTTCGCAAGCCAGCAGCCAGCCGGACTGAAGCGCCATCGAGATGCCCTCGGCGATGACAGGATGAGACTCTCCGGCTGCATTGCCGACGCGGAAGATGTCCTCTTCGTAGCACGAGCGAATTCCCGGCCGGATCGGACCTGCGGCAAGCCACGGACCGTCGAGGAGAGCCGGTTCCAAGGCGTTCCTGACGCCTCGGCACGAGTCCACGAGATGGCGCGAGACCGCATCGGCGGCCGACACGTGGCTCCGTTGTTTGGGGCCATATTGTTTACGCAGCCGCGCGAGCATATCGCGCCGGATGCAGCACGAGATCGACAACCGGCCATGATCCGCCGAAACCATGCCGCCATAGCCGCCGGGGAAGGCCAGCAGAGGCATCAAATCCGGCGGCAGGGACGACCCGGTGAAATGCGCCTTGAAGCCGAGCAGGTCCGACGGGCGATTGGCCTTTGCGAGCTGGCTGGGCAATGGTCCCGGTTCCCACGAGCCGTGTGCGGCGACAATCACCGGCGCTCGCAATATCGCCGCTTCATCCCCGGCCTGAATTCGCACCCTTCGCATCTCACCGTCCGGCTCGATGGCGACGGCGCGGCAAGGTTGAAAGATTTCGACACCCGCCGATCGCGCCGCTTGCAAAAGCAGAGAGTCGAGAATGTCCCGGCCGAGCGCCCGGCCGAAGCTGTCTTTCCCACGAGGCCCAGCTCCTGCACGTGGCATTGCCGCCTCGACACAGGTCTCCCCGGAAAACAAACCGACGCGGCGGATTTCGGGGCCGGCATTGGCACGCCAGGCATCGCCGATCTCGAGCCGGTCGAGAAGCGCAAGATTGCTTGCCGAGATGTATTCGCCGCAGACCTTGCGGCGCGGAAATGCGGTCTTTTCCACAATTGCCACGGCCCATCCGCGCCGGGCCAGCGCGAGCGCGACGGATGTGCCCGCCGGGCCGGCGCCTATGATGATCGCGTCATGGGTCGACAATCGCGTCATGGGTCGTTGCCGGCGCTGGCGCCGACGAAAATGTGGGAAAACAGGCCGGCGCGTCGTTCCTCGACCGGTTTGCCGTTGGCCGCAAGCCAGAGACCGGAAAGCTCGCTGCCGCGAAAGCCGGCACGCACGCTTTGCGCCGCGTCGTTTCGTGTGACGTCGTTGGCGCCGATTGCCGGCAGAAGACGGGTCGCGGCCAGCGGCAGTTTCGCCCGCAGCGGCTCTGTCGCAATGAGCAACGGGGCTTTCGGCCCGATCAGCGAAAACAGACGCACGAGCTGTGCATCATCGAGGTGATGCAGGAACAGATTGACGGTGACGGCGTCGAAACGCGCGCCCTCGATCTTTCCTGCCCAGTCGAAGACATCGGCGGTGACGCCTTCCGCCCTCCATCCCAGCCTGTCAAGATCGCCGCGCAATTGCGCGGTGAGGAGGCCGACGCGGTCGAGCATCACCAGTTCGACCCCGGGCCAATGCCTGGTCATGCGCCGCGCCACCGCCAGCATGAAGGAGCCATCGCCGGCGCCGATCTCCAGAATGCGGCGTGGCGGCTTTGGCACAAACCTCCTGAGCAACGACGTCATGATCGGCACCTGAAACATCAGCATATTGATGCGCCGAAGGTCGCGGCGCGCGGCCAGCGCTCGCGGATCGTCGGCCGCAAGTCCGTCGAGGATTTCCGGCGCAAGCTGCCGGTGCTCCAGGCCGCTCATGACACCGTTCGAAAGAGCATGGTTTCGGCCGTCAGCCCGGGTCCGAACGACATGCCGCAACCGAGCAGGCCGGGTGGCGCCTTCAGCATCTCCTTCATCACGAACATGACGGTCGCCGACGACATGTTCCCATACTGGCGCAACACCTCGCGCGATGGTTCCAGCGCGGTGGGCTCCAGTTCCAGGGCCCTTTCGACGGCGTCGAGCACCGAACGTCCACCCGGATGCACGGCCCAAAGGTCGATGTCTTTCGCCGATCGGCCTCCGAGGATGGCGGCCTGGCTGTTCCGCAACGCTTCATGAATCGCTGCCGGCACCTGGCCGGAAAGAACCATTTCGAAGCCGTGGTCGCGAATGTTCCAGCGCATCAGGTCCCGCCGTTCCCTCGCCACCAGACAGTGAAAGCTATCGAGCTCGATGCCGGCCGGCTCGGCAGTGATGAGCGCAGCCGCGCAGCCGTCGCCCCAAAGGCAGAACGACAGCAGTTTTTCCAGTTCGGTGGTCTGTCGCAGATGCATCGTGCAGAGCTCGATATTGACCAGCAGGACCTTGGACTGCGGGTCGGAGCGGACGATGTGGCGGGCCAGCTTGAGGCCGTTGATCGCCGCATAGCAACCCATGAACCCGATCATCGTGCGTTCGATCCCGTTCGGCAGCCCGCAACGCGCAACCAGCTCGAGATCGATGCCCGGCGCCGAAAAGCCGGTGCAGGTGGTGACGATCAGATGGGTGATGCGGGAAGCGTCGTCGCCAAGCTGCAATCCGTCGATGCCCTTTTGCGCCAGAACAGGTGCGGCATCGTCGAACATCGCCATTCTCGCCGCCGTTCCGGGAAACGCGCCCCGGATGAAGGTTCCGGCCAGGTCGGCGGACGGTCCCTCGGGGTCGGACGCCGGCGCAAAGCAGGAATAGCGGTGCTCGATGCCGGCAAGATCGGCCATGCGTTCGAAGATCCTCCGGCGATCGGCCGCGAGCATGGAGGCCGCGAAACGCAGGTAGAATTCATGAACCTCGTGCTCCGGTGCCGCTGTCGCGATCCGGTTGATATAGGCCTTGACGGGCATGTTCTGTCTCCTCGGCGTCTGCACGGTGTTGCGTCGAGCCAGCGCCGGAGGGTCTTTGCTCATCGGCACCCGGTGTCGAACACCGGGTTTTGAGCACTGTTCGGTAAAAACGTTTCCGAGGACCGATTTCTTCCCGAAGGTTCAGTATGTACTGGCAGGCAAACGGTTGGAGCGGGCGGGCGGTTGCGTCAGGCATCCAAAATCGCCACATCATGTTGACCTTCCATCTACTGGAAGGTCTATTTCCTCCGACAAAGGAGATTTCCGCCATGAACATCGGCGTCGCATCCGAAAAATCCGGCTTGCCGGCCAAGACGATCCGTTACTACGAGGATATCGGGCTCTTGCACCCGGCCCGGACGGACAATGGCTATCGTGATTACTCGACGGCCGATATTCACCGGCTGCGCTTCCTGCAGCGCTCGCGAAGCCTGGGGTTTTCGGTCGACGAATGCCGCCAGCTGCTGTCGCTGTACCAGGACAGGGAACGTGACAGCGCCGACGTGAAGGCGATCGCGAAAGCCAAGCTGGTCGAGGTCGACAGGAAGATCGCCGAACTGGTCGGATTGCGCGGCTTGCTTCACCAATTGGTCAGTCACTGCCACGGCGACGAGCGGCCGGATTGCCCGATTATCGACGAGCTGGCAGGACAAGGCGTCGCCCAGTGAGGTGGATTGAAAATCGGAGCGGCTGACGTGCAAACTTCGCTGTCATGCCGGCTTGTGCTGCCGCACGACCTTCCATTCATGCCAGATCAGCACCATGACGACAGCATCGAATACGGTCAGGACAAGCAGGCCGAACGAATGAGTGTAGGAGTAGCGGTAGACTTGATAGAACATAAATGCGCCCAGCGCCGCAAGCGATGCCGGATACGACCACAGCTTGCCTCTCAAAAGCCCGACAACGAGCAGCAGTTTTATCAGGCCGTGGCTAAGCAGGTAGAAGGCATAAAACTCCTTGCTGGCGACGGAAAAGTGGCTTGCCATCTGCGACAGATAGCCAGCTATGAAATCGTTCGGATCTTCGATCAATTCCTCTTGGGTGAATGTATTGACCCAGGAGGCAATGGCGTCGGTGGTGACGACATAAAGCAGGATCCCGCCCACGCATTCGATCAGGGCATGCGCCCCTTTAAGCCAGATGCTGAGCTCGAAAATCTGATGGATGCGGCGTTCGTCTACTGCTTTCACAAAATTCACCTTGCGATCGACAACAGCGGAAACGAGAAACGATGGATGCAGCTCTAACCCACTGGATCAACGCGGCAGCCGGGATCAGCCCTTTTCTTGATAAGGCAATGATCGCCGTCTCACAAATCGGCGTTCCGCTGATGGTGCTGGCTGTTGCCCTGCAATGGTGGGCAAAGGCCGACCGCTACCATGTGCGCCATGCTGCCTTGTCCGCCGGCTTGGCGTTCCTGCTCGGTCTGGCGATCAATCAGTTCATTTTGCTATTCGTCCACCGGCTGCGGCCCTACGATGCCGGCGTGACGCATCTGCTGATTGCGCCCAGCGCCGACTGGTCGTTTCCCTCCGACCACGCGACAGCCAGCTTTGCGGTTGTTGCGGCTCTTGCAACGCAAGGTCTGCCGCGCCGGATGCTGGCCCTCTCCATCATGGCATTGCTGATCTGCTGGTCGAGAATTTATATCGGCACCCACTATCTCACCGACGTGATAGGCGGTGCCATCACTGGCGTCTTAGGTGCCGTTGTGGTCCGATTTGCCTATCGCGAGAACTCCCGACTGGACAGTCTGGTCACAAGAATTCTCTAGCTCCTTATGTGCCAACGATGAGACGAGCAGCTATCATAGCGGTCCTGTCGCTTGCCTGCGTCTCTGTCGTGCTCGCCGCCGCCCATTCGGGTCGTGATGCGGTCATCCAGGCTCGCCAGGCCTCGATGAAGGAAATGGCCCAGGCCGCAAAGACGATAGCCGGGATGTTCGACGGCAAGCAGGCGTACGACGCCGCGGCCTTCAAGGCGGCGGCCGAGACCATCCGCGCCCGCACCGGCCCTGCCCTGATTGCCGAATTCCCCAGCGCGACATTGGGCGCGCCTTCAGGCGCCAGGCCGGATATCGACCCCGCCCGCGCGGAGTTCGAAGAGCTGGCTCGCCACATCGGGACGCTGGCCAGCGCCTTGGCCTCCGACGCCGAGCGGGCGCCGCCGCGCATCACCGACGACATGAGAATGGGTTCCGGCCTGGCGATGGGCGGTGGCAGCCTGCTTGGCAAGCGACCATCACTCGCGGAAGCCGATCCCACTAAATTGCCGGCGGAGCCCCTCCTGCATCTCATCTTGCAGGATTGCTCGAGCTGCCATTCGAAGTTTAGGCAAAAGGTCGAGTGATAGCGTCAGCTTCGCTGCAGCTGACCCGCCATGAAATTGCGCCAGCCGCCGAAATGCGAAATCTCCTTTGCATCGGTGAGACCGGCACTTTCGACGAGAAAGCCCTTCGGCGAAGTTCCGTCGTCAAGCACAAGCGTCCCGATGCCGAGCGGCGGCGGGATCGCGGCAACAAAACGGCCGAAGGCTTGCGGCGAGAGCCGCCAGACTTCGACCTCGATCGCTGTCCCCTTGCCGTTGCAGATCCGTTCGAGCCCCGGTCGCGGCACCGACTGGCCGGCGAGCGCGTAAAGCCGGTAGAGCGGCGCCGTTCTTGCAGCCCGGGCGAAAATCGCGCCGAGCTGCTGCAGCTGGCCGTTCAGCGCCATCCCCGACAGATGCGCGCCGACCACGGCCAGCTCGATCGTGCCTTCATCCACGCCCGCCAGAACATCGCCGCGCTGCGGCTGCGGCCAGCCGATAGCACCAAGCGCAAGGCCGCTTGCCGCATGGACATCGCGCGCAAGCGACGCAGTCAGGTGGTCCTTGCCCGCCGCGGCAAGCAAGGTGACGCTCATCGGCAGACCGTCGCTGCGGGTTCCGCTCGGCACGGCAATGCCGCACATGTCGAGCAGATTGACGAAGTTGGTGTAGGTGCCGAGCCGGCTGTTGGTGACGATGGGATCGGCCAGCACCGCTTCGACTGTGTAGTGCGTCGGCGCGGTCGGCACGCAGAAAACGTCGACCGAGGCGATGACCGGCGCAAGCCTGGCCTTATAGCCTTGCAGGGCATAGAGCCCCTTGAAAGCGTCCGCAGCGGAAAGTTTTCGCGCACCGCCGATGATCTGCCGCGTCACCGGATGCATGGCGGCCTCGTTGGCATCCATGAAGTCCCTGATCGCGGCGTAACGCTCGGCCACCCAGGCGCCTTCGTAGAGCAGAGTGGCGGTGGCGTAGAAATCACCGAACGGGATTTCGACCAGCCGGCAGCCCAGCGTCTCCAGCGAGGCAAGAGCGGCCTCGAAACCCGCCTGCATCGCCTCGTCGCCGAAGAAGGTCCAGTCCGCCCTGGCCGGCACGCCGACAGTCAGCACCGGCGGGCGCGCGGCAAGAGCCTGAATGCAGAGGTCACGCGAATAGGGATCGGCGTCGTCCTTTGCCGCCGCCGCCTCGAACACGTGATAGGCGTCATCGACGGTGAGCGCGAAGACCGAGACGCAGTCGAGCGTCCGGCAGGCCGGCACGACGCCGGCGGCTGATAGCGCGCCGACGCTCGGCTTCAGCCCGACGATGTTGTTGAGGCCGGCGGGTATGCGCCCCGAACCGGCGGTATCGGTGCCGAGCGCGAAGGAGACGATGCCGCGCGCCGTCGCCACGGCCGAGCCGCACGAGGAACCGCCCGGCACCAGTTTCGGGTCGATCGCATTCCTCGGGATTGGATAGGGCGTGCGAACGCCGACCAGGCCGGTGGCGAACTGGTCGAGATTGGTCTTGCCGACAACCAGCGCGCCGGCGGCCTTGAGCCGCGCGACGACGGTGGCGTCTTTCGCCGGCAAGTAGGCATATTCCGCACAACCCGCCGTGGTCGGCATGCCGGCAACATCGATGTTGTCTTTGACCGCGAACGGCACGCCCCACAGCGGCTTTGCCGCGGGATCGAACGGGCCGAGCTTTTCCGCCTCGGCAAGCAACTCCGCCCTGCTCGCCAGATGGATGAAGATGCCGGGGTCATCGGCCGCCGCGAGCCGCGCATGGACCATATCGATCACCTCGCCAATGCTGACGCCGGCCTGATAGGCAACGTGCAGGCTCGCTATGTCGAAGCGGATGTCGCTCATTTGGCCTCGCCCAGAATGACTACCGGCAGGTTCCACTGGATGAGTACGACGCAGCCATCCTTGGTCCACACCGAATGCTCGGTTCCGACCGGGTTCAGGATCACGCTGCCCGCGGCATGATCGCCGTTCTCGTCGCTCTGCGTGCCTTCCAGCACGATGATCGTCTCCAGCCCGGCATGGCGATGACGCGGCACGCTGGCGCCAGCCCGGTAGTTCAGGATGGCGACCGACGGTTCCATCGGCCCACCCTTGAGCAGCCAATGCACTGTGATGCCTTCGCGAAAATGCTCGAATGGCAGATCACGCCAGCCCCCTTGGATGAGAGCCGCGTATGCGACGTTAGGCATTGGAAAGTCCCTCGAGCACCTGGTCCGTCGTTGCCGTCCAGCCGACGATGGCGCCCTGCGCCCTGATCATGGCAAGGGCTGCCGCCTTGAACTCCGGAAAATAGCTCTCAGTGGCATCCTCCGCCAGAAGGCATTCATAGCCGCGGTCGTTGGCCTCGCGCATCGTCGTCTGCACACAGACCTCCGTCGTCACCCCGGCAAAGACTAGCTGCTGTGCGCCGAGCCGCTTGAGGTCGTCGCCGAAGCTGGTGGCATAGAACGCGCCCTTGCCGGGTTTTTCGATGACGATCTCGCCAGGCAGTGGGGCAAGTTCATCGAGGATCGCCGTTCCCGGCTCCCCGACGATCAGCACACGACCCATTGGCCCGACATCGCCGATCCTGATCGACGGATTGCCGCGATTGCGCTTGGCCGGCGGCAGATCCGAAAGGTCTGCCTTGTGGCACTCCATCGTGTGGATCACCGGCAGGCCAGCGGCGCGAAACCCCGCGATCAGCCTCTTCACCGTCGGCACGATGGCCGTGACCCGGCTGACGTCATTACCGAGGCTGGCGCCGAAGCCGCCGGGTTCGGCAAAGTCGCGCTGCATGTCGATGACGACCAGCGCCATCGCCTCAGGCTTGAACACAAACGGAAACGGCAGTGCCTCGATCCCAGCCATCAGTGATGTCCCGCCATGTGCTCGCCGATCGTCTGCACGCTCGCCTGCGCGATCGGCGTCTCGTAGACCAGCGCGCCGTCCGACATGACGAAGATGCGGTCCGAGAGCTCGAGCAGCTCATCAAGGTCCTCCGACATAAGGAGCACGGCGGCACCGGCGTTGCGCGCCTTCATGATGCGGGCGCGGATTTCGGCGACGGCAGAGAAGTCGAGGCCGAAGCAGGGGTTCGACACGATGAGCAAATCGACCTCGCCGGTCAGTTCCCGCGCCAGCACCGCGCGCTGCACATTGCCGCCCGAGAGCGACGAAATCGGCGAAGCGAGCGATGCCGTCTTGACCTTGAACTGTTCGATCAGGCGGGCCGCGTAGTCACTGATCGCACTCATCCTGATCCAGTTGACCGGCTTGCCGGCCTCGTTGAGGTCGAAGGTCCGGAAGGCCATGTTTTCCGCCACCGTCATCTTCGGTGCGCAGGCATTGCGCAACGGCTCCTCCGGAATGAAGCGGACATTGAGCGTGCGCGCCTCGCTGCGGCTGGCGCCATAGGGCGAGCCTTTCACCAGAACGTCGCCGCCATTGCGCGCCCGCTGTCCGGCAAGGACTTCGAGAAACTCCTTCTGGCCGTTACCGGAGATGCCGGCAATGCCGACGATCTCACCCGACTTCACATCGAGTTCGCCGATGTCGATGGTTTTCAAGCCGGTGCGGTCGGGCGCCTTCAGCGACTTTACCGTCAGCACCTGTCTGGCGCCGGCCGGCACCGGGGCGCGGCTGTCGAGTGCGGCGATCGGTTGGTCGCCGATCATCATCGCCGCCATCTGCTTGTGGGAAAGTTCGGAGACCTTTCCGGTTCCGGTCAGCCTGCCCTTGCGCAGGACGGTGATATCGTCGGCAAAGGCCGTCACCTCGTGGAATTTATGCGAGATCATCAGCACGGTGAGGTCGCCGGTCCTGGTCATGTCGCGCACCAGGCCAAGCACTTCGTGTGCCTCGCCGGGAGTGAGCACCGAAGTCGGCTCGTCGAGCACCAGGAAACTGCGGCCGAGATAGAGCTGCTTGATGATTTCGAGCTTCTGCTTCTCGCCGGCGGCAAGTTCCGCCACCTTGACGTCGAGCGGCAGCTTGAACGGCATACGCTGCATGAATTGCGCAAGTGCGGCGCGCTCCTTGCGCCAGTCGATGACGCCCGGCACCTTCTCGCGCGAAATGACCAGGTTCTCCGCGCCGGTCAGCGACGGAACGAGCGTGAAATGCTGATAAACCATGCCGAGCCCGAGCGCCGACGCGTCCTTGGGACTGGCGATCGCGACCTCGCGGCCATCGACCAGCATGTCGCCGGCGGTCGGATGGTAAAAACCCATCATGCATTTGACCAGCGTCGACTTGCCGGCGCCGTTTTCGCCGAGCAGCGCGTGGAACGATCCCGCCGGCACCTTGATCGAGACATCGTCCAGCGCGGTGAAAGCGCCGAAGCGCATGGTCATGCCGATGGTCTCGACGCCGACGGCCTTCTTCCCAGTGCTTCCGCTCAAGATCGCCTCCTCACGGCAGTTGCGCGACGAAGGATGCCGAATTCGACACCGCGCCGAACACCCCGCCCTGCATCTTGATCATCTTGATCGCGGCGAGATGATTGCCGTAGTCGGTTGCCCCGCAGCAATCCTCCAGCATCACGCATTCGAAGCCGCGATCGTTGGCCTCGCGCATCGTCGTGTGGACGCAGACGTCGGTGGTGATGCCGGTCAGCACGATGTTGTCGATGCCGCGCTGGCGCAGGATCAGCTCGAGGTCGGTGGCGCAGAACGAGCCCTTGCCCGGCTTGTCGATGATCGGTTCGCCCGCCGCCGGATAGAGGTCGGGGATGATGTCCCAGCCGGGTTCGCCGCGCACCAGGATGCGCCCGCAAGGTCCGGGGTCGCCGATGCCGGCATTGATGCGGCGCGAACGCCAGCGCTTGTTGGCCGGCAGGTCGGCGAGATCGGGCCGGTGGCCCTCGCGCGTGTGGATTATGGTGTAGCTCTTGGCCCGCATGGCTGCGAGCACCGACTTGATCGGCTCGATCGGTGCCCGCACCAGCGAAAGATCGTAGCCCATATGATCGACATAGCCGCCCGGCCCGCAGAAATCGATCTGCATGTCGATGATGATCAGTGCCGTATTGTCCGGCCGGAGCTCGCCATTATAAGGCCATGGATAAGGGTCGGCGTCGATGTAGCGCTGGGTGATCTCGGCTCTGGCGTTCATCGGAAAAACTCCAGTCATTTGGTGATCGACAATTCGCCCGGCGCGCCGGCAAGCGAGCGGCTCGGCGACGAGGTGGCGATCATGATGATGAGCGTGAGGATGTAAGGCGCGGCGTAGAAGAGGTAGTAGCCCTGCGTGACCCCGACCGATTGCAACGCCGGGCCCAGCGCGCCCGCACCGCCGAACAACAGTGCCGCGGCAAAGCAGCCGAGCGGATTCCAGCGGGCGAAGATGACCAGCGCCACCGCCATCAGGCCCTGCCCCGACGAGATGCGTTCGGTCCAGCTGCCGGGATAATAGAGCGACAGATAGGCGCCGCCGATGCCAGCAAGCGCACCGCCGACACCTGTCGCAAGCAGGCGCACGGTGTTGGGATTGAGGCCCATGGCGCGCGCCGCATCGGAGCTGTCGCCGACGACGCGCACGATCAGGCCGGCGCGGGTGTTGCGGAACGCCCACCATAGGAACACGGCAAGTGCGGCACCAATCAGGAACAGGATGTTGACGTTGAGCGCCGCCTGCACCTGCGGGAGATCCGACCAGCCACCGAAGGCGATGGCCGGCAGGTCTGGTGCCGAGGGCTGGATAAACGGCTTGCCGAAGAAGAAGGCGAGACCGGAGCCGAACAGCATCAGCGCGATGCCGATGGCGATGTCGTTCACCCCGCGGAATTTGCAGATCCAGCCATGGAACAGGCCGAAGCAAAGACCGGCACCTGCGGCAGCCAGCAGACCGAGCCATGGCGAGCCGGTCATCACTGCGACCGCATAGGCGGTCATCGCACCGAAGACCAGCGTGCCTTCGAGGCCAAGATTGATGCGGCCGGAGCGCTCGGTGATGGCTTCGCCGAGCGAGACGAAGATGAAGGGCGTCGAAACGCGGATGGCGCCGCCGAGAATGGCGAGCGGCACGCCCCACAGGCCGATCTCGGTCGCGTCCATCAGGAGCCCCTCTTCCACAGATCGGGATTGAAGACCTTGAAGCGGCCGTAAAAGGTTTCGCTGAACAGGATGACGACGAAGAGCATGCCTTGCAGCACCAGCACGGTCGCGTCGGGCAGGTCCATGCGGCGCTGGATCAGCCCGCCAGAAGCGCCGATACCGCCGAGCAGGAAAGCGACCGGGATGATGGCGAGCGGATTGTGGCGGGCGAGGAAGGCGACGAGGATGCCGGTATAGCCATAGCCGGCGGCGAGCGAGGCGTTGGCGCTGCCTTGAACGGCGCCGACCTCCAGCATGCCGGCCAGCCCGGCGAAGCCGCCGGCGAGCCCGGTGAAGCCGACGATCAGCGGCCCGACGGCAAGCCCTTGCACCTGAGCTGCCCTGACATTGCCGCCGGCGATGCGGGCGGCAAACCCCCAGCGCGTCTTTTCGATCAACAGCCAGGACAAGACGCAGGCGAGAATGCCGACGACCAGGCCCCAGTGCACGTCCATGCCTGGAATGTTGCCGATGCGGTAGGCATCCGCCAGCGGCTCGGTCGAGGGTTTGTTGAGCGAAGTCGGATCGCGCAGAGGCCCTTCGACCAGATGGTTCATCAGCGCGATGGCGATATAGGCCATCAGCAGACTGGAGATGGTTTCGTTGACGGCGCGGTAGTGGCGGAGTGCGCCGACGGCACCGATCCAGATGCCGCCGGCGACCGCGCCCGCCACGCCCATCAGCAGGATGACCAGAAAAGCCGGCGCGCCATTCGCCGCGACGCCGATGGCGGCGGCGGCAACGCCGCCCAGCACGATCGCGCCTTCGCCGCCGATGACGACGAGGCCGAGCCGGGCCGGCAGCGCCACGCAGAGCGCTGCCAGCAAAAGCGGTGCTGCCCGTGACAGCGAGTTCTGGATCGAGAACCACGAGCCGAAGCCGCCGCGCCACATCGTCTCGTAGAGTTGCACCGGCGATTTGCCGACCAGCGCGATGAACACGCTGAACAGCGCCATGCCGACGATCAGTGCCGCGAGCGGTATGACGAAGGCTTCCGCCCGCCGCGCCGCCCATTCGAGCGCCGCCGGATAATTCCTGGCGCCAAACAGCGCCGGTGCGCCCGCAGTGCTGATCGTGTCTGCCATGGCCCCGTCTCCGATCCGGTTCAGGCGGTCGAACCGACGACGCCCTCGACCAGGTAGTCCATGCTTTCGAGTTCGAGCGCGGTCTCGGCGAAGGCCTGGCCTTCGGTCGCGACGACGACGCCCTTGTTGCTCTTCAGCGGACCCTTGATGACGGAAAAGCCGCCTTTCATCATTTCGGCCAGCGTGCCGTCGAACTGTTTGCGGGCGGCGTCGCCGACGGCGGGGCCGAGCGGGCTCATCTTGACGAAGCCGTCGGCCAAGCCACCGCGTGTGAAATTGGGCAGCGGCGTGCCCGCCACCAGATCGTCGACGAACATCTTGTAGACCTTGGCCCAGTTCCATTCCGCGCCGGTCAGGTATTTTTCCGGCGCCAGCGGGCTCTGGTTGGCATGATAGCCGCAGACGAAGGCGCCACGGCCGGCCGCCGTCTCGACCACCACCTTGGGGCTGTCGACATGGCAGGTGATGACGTCGGCGCCCTGGTCGACCAGCGCATTGGTGGCCTCGGCCTCCTTGACCGCTAGCGACCACTCGCCGGTGAAGATCACCTGGCAGGTGATGGTCGGGTCGACCGAGCGCGCGCCGAGCAGGAAGGAATTGATGTTGAGCAACACCTGCGGGATCGGCTTTGCCGCGACGAAGCCGAGCTTCTTGGTTTTGCTGGTGTGACCGGCGACGACGCCGTTCAGATACTGGCCCATGCCGATATAGCCGAAATAGGAACCGGCATTCATCGGATGCTTGTCCTTGTTCCACATGCCACCGCAATGGCGGAACTGCACGTCGGGGAATTTCGCGCACATGGCGAGCATGTGCGGATCGAAATAGCCGAACGAGGTCGGGAAGATCAGCGACGCACCATCGAGATTGATCATCGATTCCATCGTCTTCTGCACGTCGACCGTCTCCGGCACGTTCTCCTCCTCGACGACGGAAATTCCTTCGATCCCCTTCAGCGTGGCGGCGCCTTCGGCATGCGCCTGGTTGTAGCCGTAATCGTCCTTTGGCCCGACATAGATGAAGCCGACGGTGGCCGTCGCGGCGAAGGCCCTGCTGATCGGAAACGATGCGGACGCAAGGCCGAGCGCCGCTCCGGCGGCGGAGGTCTTGAGCAGGTCGCGGCGGCTAAGCATGAATCTCTCGGACATTGAATGCTCCCTCTGTGGGGCCTTTGGGGCCGGTTAACACCTCAATGAAAAAGTGTATGCAATCAGCATGCCAGTTTCAGAAATGAGATTTATTCTGCAATATCAATGAGTGTGCCGATGTGGGCTGCACAAAGCCGGAGCAATTGCATACACTTTTTGCCTCCAAAATCGCCAATTTGACATGAAGGCTAAAACATAGGCATACAGAGATGCAGAGGAATCGAAGCCGGTGAGTGGCTTACGGCTCTAGCGAAAAGACTGGACGGAGGAGACGTGTCGGGAAAGCGCAATTTGATCAGGTCGGGCACGACCGTCGATCAGATGGTGAGGGCGATCAGCGACCGGATCGTCACCGGTTTCCTGCGCCCGGGCGAAAAGCTCGACGAGGCCTCGCTAGCCGCCCGCTTCGACGTCTCACGCACGCCGATCAGGGAAGCGCTCAGCCGGCTCAGCGCCATGGGGCTGGTCGAAAGGCGGCCGAACCGCGGCGCCACCGTCGCCGTGGTGACGCAGGAGCACCTCGCCTCGATGTTCGAAAGCATGGCCGAGCTTGAAGCGATCTGCGCGCGGTTCTCGGCCGAGCGCATGACCGCTGGCGAGCGCCGCACGCTGGAGGCCGAGCACCAGGCGTCGGCGCGCTTCGTGCAGCTCGGTGCCGAAGAAGAGTATGAGCTCTTCAACACCGAATTCCACACCCGGCTCTATCGCGGCGCCCACAGCAAGCACATTTATGAACTGACCGTCATGACCCGTGGCCGGCTGGCGCCGTTCCGGCGCGCGCAATTCATGCTGCCCGGCCGGCTGGCCCAGTCATGGCAGGAGCATGACGCCATCGTGACAGCAATCATGCGCGGCGACAGTGCGGCGGCCGGAACAGCCGCCAAGGATCATGTCTCGATCGTCAGCGAGGCGAGCGCCGTCTTTGCCATCGGCGATCGCCCCAAAGGCAGGACCGAGCCGTTCCCGACATCGGCTTCCTAACCGTCAATCGACCAGCACGGCGACCACGGCAGCGCAGTCGCCGGCCTTGACCAGCCCCGGAAAATGCCGCGCCGCCAACAGACCGGACATTTTGGCCCGGATCTCCTGCGGAGCGCCGCCGGTGCGGCCTATGGAATGGATACGTGCCAGCACCTGGTTCTCTGCCACCGCCTCGCCGAGATCGATCATGGTTTCGATCATCCCGTCGTCCTCGGCGAACGAGAAGCAATCGCCCGATGGCATATCGAGCCAGCGGGTTGGCTGCATCTCGACCGCGCCGGCGACGATGCCGGCATGGCGCAGCACATTGAGCACGCCGCGACGTGCGATCCGCACCGTTTCCGCGCGCGAAGTCCCGCCGCCGCCGAGCTCTGTGGTGATGAACAGCTTGCCCATCTCTTCGGCGGCAGTGTCGAACATGCCGACCGCGTCGATCTCCAGCATTTTCATCGACCATGGTGCGGAGAAGGCTTCAACCGCAGCGAAACCCTTTGCTTCCAGCACCTTGTCGGGCCGGATGTGGGCGGCGCAGAACGGCACGAAGTCGAGCGTCTTGCCGCCGGAGTGGAAGTCGAGCGCGATGTCTGTACGGGGCAGAAGCTCGCGCTGGAAATAATCGGCGATCTTCTCGGTCACCGTGCCGTCGGGCCGGCCGGGAAAGCTGCGGTTGAGATTGCCCTTGTCGATCGGCGAGGTGCGTGTGCCGGCGCGGAACGCCGGATAGTTCATCGCCGGCACGATGATGATCGTGCCGCTGACGTCTTTCGGGTCGAGCGTACGGGCGAGGTCATAGAGCGCCAGCGGCCCCTCGTACTCGTCGCCATGATTGCCGCCGGTGAGCAATGCGCTCGGCCCCTTGCCGTTGCGGATGACGCAGATCGGGATCATCACCGATCCCCAGGCGGAATCGTCGCGGCTGTAAGGCAGGCGCAGGAAACCGTGCTGCACGCCGTCGCGCTCGAAATCGACGGTCGGCGTGATCGGTGACGGGCGAAGGCTGGACATCGGGCTCAATTCTTCACCACCAGTTTGCGCGGCACATTCGCCAGGCACTCGACGCCCGTCTCGGTGATCAGGATGGATTCGGTGATTTCCAGCCCCATCGTCTCAAGCCACAAGCCGGTCATGAAATGGAAGGTCATACCGGGCTTCAACTCGGTGCGGTCGCCTGGACGCAGGCTCATCGTGCGCTCGCCCCAGTCAGGCGGATAGGAAAGCCCGATCGGGTACCCGGTGCGGTTGTCCTTGACGATGCCGTACCGCTTCAGCACCGCGAAGAAGGCGTTGGCGATGTCCTCGCATGTGTTGCCGGGCTTGGCGGCCGCAAGTCCCGCCTCCATGCCTTCCAGCGTCGCCTTTTCGGCATCGAGGAATTCCTGCGTCGGTTTACCAAGGAACACGGTCCGCGACAGCGGGCAGTGATAGCGGTTGTAGCAGCCGGCAATTTCGAAAAAAGTGCCCTCGCCCGACTTCATCGGCCTGTCGTCCCAGGTCAGATGCGGCGCCGATGCGTCGGCGCCCGACGGCAGCAGCGGCACGATCGCCGGATAGTCGCCGCCGATGCCGTCGACGCCGCGCGTGCCGGCATCGTAGATCTCGGCGACCAGGTCGCATTTGCGCATGCCGACCTCGATCTTGTCGACAATGCGCTCGTGCATTGCCTCGACGATGCGGGCGGCTTTGCGCATGTAGTCGATTTCGGTCGGGCTCTTCACCGCGCGCTGCCAGTTGACGAGTGCCGTGGCGTCGACGAAGCGGGCATTGGGTAAGTGCTTCTGCAGCGCTGCGAAGGCAGCGGCGGAGAACCAGTAATTGTCCATCTCGACACCGATGCTGAGCTTGCCCCAGCCGCGATCGGAGAGCACGCTGGACAGAAAATCCATCGGATGGCGCTCGGTCGACTGCACATAGTGGTCGGCATAGCCGATGATGTTGTCGTGCGCGAGATAGGCGGTGCGCTTGGCGCCGTTGGCGTCCTGGCCGCGCCCGTACCACACCGGCTCGCCCGACGGCGGCACGATGACAGCCTGGTGCACGTAGAACGACCAGCCGTCGTAGCCGGTCAGCCAGGCCATGTTGGACGGGTCGCTGACGATCAATAGATCGACGCCCTTGACCTGCATGGCCTTCCGCGTCTTGGCGAGGCGCTCCGCATATTCGCCGCGCGAGAATTTCAAATTGGGCTGCATTGTTCTTGGTCCTCGTTTGTTGGGCCTTGCGGTCAGCATCAGCTTTCGAAAATCGTACCGGTCTTGGCCGCACGCGCACGGTCGCGGGCGAGGGTGGCGATTGCCGTGTCCTGCACGCCGGTGCCGGTCAGGTCGGCAATGGTGATGTCGCTGTCCGAGCGCCGGCCATGCCTTTCGCCGGCGATGATGTGGCCAAGCTCGGTGATTTCGGCATCGGACGCCATCACGCCCGCCGCGATAGCATGGTGCAGTTCGCCCAGCCGGCGCGTCTGTTTGGCGCTATCGGCGACGTAGAGATCGGCCATGCGCAGGATCGCCGGCGCGATCTCGTTCTTGTGCTCGGCATCCGAGCCCATGGCAGTGATATGCTGGCCGGCGGAGACGAAGCCGGCCTTGATCAGCGGCTCGGTCGACGGCGTCGTGGTGACGATGATGTCGGCATCGGCCGCAGCCTTTGCCGCGTCGGGCTCGGCGTGAACGGCGATGCCCAGTCTTTCGGACAATGCGTCGGCCGCGGCCTCGGCCTTGGCGGCATCCCTTGCCCAGATGCGAGCCTCGGTGATTGGCCGCACCAGCATCAGCGCCTCGAGCTGCAGTCCGGCCTGAACACCGGCGCCGAAGATCGCGGCAACGGAGGAGTCCGCCCGCGACAGATGTTTGGCGGCGACCGCACCGGCGGCGGCCGTGCGGATGTCGGTGAGATAGCCATTGTCGAGCAGCAGCGCCTCGACCAATCCGGTTTTCGCCGACAGCAGCACCATCATGCCGTTGACGCTGGGCAGGCCGAGCTTGGGATTATCGAAAAAGCCGGGGCTGATCTTGATCGCAAAACCGTCGATACCCGGTACATAGGCGGTCTTGACGTCGACCTCGCCGCGATGCTCTGGAATGTCCAGCCGCAGGATCGGCGGCATCGCCACCGGCAAGGTAGCGAGCGCCCGGAACGCGTTCTCGACGCAGGCGATGGCATCAAGATCGAGCTTCACGATCTTGCGCAATTCAGCTTCGGTGAGGATCGTCATCCGGCTCATGCTGCGCTCTCCGCAATTGCTTCGCCGCAGATGATCTTGCGGTGCAGTGTCATATCGATGTTGCGGCCGGACAGCACGAGCACCGTCGGGCCGCTCGCCCTGACCTTGCCGGCAAGCACGGCTGCGATGCCGACCGCGCCGGCGCCTTCGACGATCTCGCGCTCCTGTTCATAGGCATGGCGGATGCCGGTGGCGATCTCGTCCTCGCTGAGCAGGATCACATCGTCGAGCAGGTCGCGGCACATGGAAAAGGTCAGCCGGTTGTCGAGGCCTATGCCCCCGCCGAGGGAATCGGCCAGTGTCGGCAGTTCCTCGACCAAAACCGGATGTCCGGCGTCGAGGCTCGCCTTCATCGCCGCACCGCGCGCCGTTGAAACGCCCATCACCTTCGTCGCCGGGCTGACGCCCTTCACGGCAGCAGCGACGCCAGCCGCCAGCCCACCGCCGGAAAGCGGCACCAGCACCAAGGCGGCGTCCGGAACCTGTTCGATGATCTCCAGCCCGAGCGTGCCTTGCCCGGCGACAATGGCAGGATGGTCGAAGGGCGGCAGCATGATCAGCCCGGCGTCGGCGACCAGCCGCTCGACCTCCTGCTGCGCATCGTCCTGGCTGTTGCCGACGATGCGGATCTCGGCGCCGAGCCGACGGATCTCGTCCAGCTTGTTCTGCGGCACCAGCCGCGACATGCAGATCGTCGCGTGGATGCCTTGCAGTCGAGCAGCATAGGCAAGCGCCCGGCCGTGGTTGCCGGTCGAGGCAGCGACGACGCCACGCGCCCTCTCCTCGTCTGTCAGCGAAGCGATAGCGTTCGAGGCACCGCGCAGCTTGAAGGCGCCGGTGGTCTGCCGGTGTTCGAGCTTGAGATAAACAGGAGCGTCCAAGTGCTGGGAAAGACTCCGGGAAGGAACGGTCGGCGTACGCCCGATCTTGCCTGCGATGCGCTCGCGCGCGGCGTGGATATCGGAGAGGCTTATCCTGGACCTGGTCATGGCTCATCAATCAGTTCAGCGGCAGCGTCATCAGACGGCCGAATTCAGGGCGCGGCTCGTCGTCGTCGCAAAGCCGCAGGCAATTCCAGGCCGTCGCCTGGTTGCTGGTGACGACAGGACGGCCGATGGCTTCTTCCATACCGATAACTGCCGCCGCGGACCGCAGTGCCGTGCAGGAGACAAACAGCGCGTCCGAGTGTTCGGCCGTCGCCTCGCGAGCCAGATCGACCAAGGATTTCGGCGCAATCCGCGCCATCTCGCGATCATCCTCGAAGCCGAGGCAAGTGAAGCTGGCGATCTCGAATCCATGCTCGCTGAAATAGGTCGCCATCGGCCGGCTGGTCTCGACCGTATAAGGGGTAAGAATGCTGATCGTCCTGGCGCCCAGCGCCTTCAGGCCGCGCACGCCGGCCATCGGCGGCGTGACCACCGGCGCGCCGGGTTTCGCGGCCTGCACCGCGGCCTCGATCTCGGCATCGCCGATCACGACGGAAGCCGAGGTGCAGGAATAGCAGATCGCATCGAGCGGCTCGTCGGGCAGGATCAGGGCCGCGGCCGCCGTCAGTGACGGCTGCATCTTGCGCAAATTGTCCGGCGTCGTCGGGTTGGCGTAGGGGATGCGCGCGACATAGACGCCGATGCGGTCGCTTGCCACCATGCGGTGAAAATCCGGTTCGCTCGTGTGGTCGGTGGCAAGGATGATCAGGCCTACCCGCTTTTCCAGCGGACGCGCGTCGAGCGGCGGCCGGGCCGAATGCAGGCGGATTTCGGGTGCAGCGCTCATCTTTCGATCCGCCCATAACGGTGTTCCAGCCAGCGCAGCAGCACTACCGAGAACAGGCTGATGGCGAGGAAGAAGGCGCCGACCAAGGTGATCGGTTCGATATACCGATAATAGGTATTGGCGACGCTCTTGGCCTGGTTCATCAGTTCGAGCACGGTGATCGCCGACAGCAGCGGCGTCTCTTTGAACATGGCGATGAAATAATTGGCAAGCGCCGGGATCATCGGCGGAATTGCCTGCGGAATGATGATGTGCGTCCAGGTCTGGGTGGCGTTTAGATTGCAGGCCTTGGCCGCTTCCCACTGGCCGCGCGGAACATTATCGATGCCGGCGCGGTAGACCTCGGCCGTGTAAGTGCCGTAATGCAGCCCGAGACCGATGACGCCCGCGACCAGCGGCGGCAACAGGACGCCGAAATCCGGCAGCACGTAGAAGATGAAATAGAGCTGCACCAACAGCGGTGTGCCACGGATGAACTCGGCAAGGAAACCGACGGTGCGCGACAGAGCCCTGTTCGGCGACCGGCGCGCCAACGCGATGCCCAGCCCGACGATCGCCGCCAGTACCGAGCCGAGCAGCGTCGCCAGGATGGTGATCTTCACCCCCTCGATCAGCGTCGGCAGGATCTGCCGGACAAAATCCCAATCCCATTCCATTATCAGGTCCGATCCATCATACGCGCACCCCGTCGAGGCCACGAGCCATGCGGCGTTCCAGCGACCGCACGCCCCAGGAGATGAGCAGCGCCAGGACGAAATAGATGACGAGGATGGTGCTGAACGGCACCAGAGTATTGCCGGTCTGCGAGCGCACCACCTGCGCCTGGAAGGTCAGGTCGGCGAGCGAGATCAGCGAAACGACGGCGGTGGCCTTGAGCAGCTCGATGGCGTTGTTGCCGAAGGTCGGCAACATCACCAGAAGCGCCTGCGGCAGGATGATATGGCGCATGGCTTGCCAGCGGCCGAGATTGAGGGCGGTACAGGCCTCATATTGTTCGCGGCCGATAGACTTGATGGCGCCACGCACCACTTCCGCCGCATAGGCGCCGACATTGAGGCCCAGCGCCAGCACCCCGGCCTGCAGCGGCGTCAGCGAAATGCCGGCAATGGGCAGCACGAAATAGGCCCAGAACAGCTGCACAAAAATCGAGGTGCCGCGGAAGAACTCGATATAGGCGGTGGCCAGCGCCCGCAGCACGAAAAACCGCGACAGCCGCCCCAGCCCGGCGAGAAAAGCCATGATCAAGGCCAGCACCGACCCCATCAGCGTCAGCTCGATGGTGACAAGCGCTCCTTGCAATATCAGGCCGAAATAGCCGGACCATTGGGTCATTAGGGCTAAGCGTTTCCTCGCTTGGTGATCATTACAGAACGCCGGCGCCGCCCCTCATCCGCCTGCCGGCACCTTCTCCCCGTTATAGGGACGGGGAGAAAGGTGAAGCTCCAGCGTTGGCGCCCCCCTCTCCCCGTTTTTGACGGGGAGAAGCTAGGGTGAGCGGCACTTTTTACTTCGCCGAGCAGAGCTTGTCGCGGCTCGTCGACATTGCCGCCGCCGCCGAGAAGCCGTAAGGCTCGATGATCTTGGCGAACTCGCCGGACTTCTTCAGTTTCGCCAGCTCGACATCATAGGCGTCGCGCAGCGCTTCGTCGCCCTTCTTGAAGGCCGCGCCGTCGCAATAGACCGGCGCACCGACCACCGGCGCGATGACTTCGAGGTTCGGATCATTGGCTTTCTTGACCAGGTCGTTGATCGACAGCACGGGCAGCGAATAAGCATCGATGCGGCCGTCCTGCAGCATCTTCAGGCCGCTCTGGCCGTCCGGCACGACGATGACGCGCTCGCGCGGCACACCTGCGGTGAGCGCCAGCTTCTCTTCAGTGCCGCCACCCGGCGCGCCGATCGTGGCGCTCGCGTCCTTCGCGACGTCCTCGTAGCTCTTGAAGCCCTTCGGGTTGCCCTTCTTCACCAGCATCGCCTCGGCGTCGCACAGCACCGGTTCCGAATAGGCGACCGCAGCACAACGTTCCGGCTTCATGAACAATCCGGCGGTGACGACGTCGAAACGGCCGGCCTGCAGGCCGGGGATCATGGCGCCATATTCCGAGATCGAGGCGACGATATCGTTGACGCCAAGGCGCTTGAAGATTTCACGGGCAACGTCAGGCGCCGCACCCAAAACCTTGCCGTCGGCAGCGACCGCCGTATAGGGCGGCTCGTTGGCGATGGCGACGCGGGCAAAGCCTTGCGCCTTGAGCTCTTCGAGCTTGCTGTCGTCGGCCGAGCCGGCCGTCGAGGCGGCCAGCACCGCCGTCAGCGCGATACCGGCGACGCCGGCCAAAATGGCAAATTTCTTCATTGTTCCCAACTCCTTGTTTGTCTGTCTTCTTGGCTTGCTTGAGGCGTCGCCGCCTCGCATGGCAGTCAGACCCGATGTCCGGCCGCAATGATCTTCTTCAGGAAACCTTGCGTGCGCTCCTGTTTGGGATGGCGGAAAATCTCGTCGGGCTTGCCCTCCTCGACTATTCTGCCGCGATCGAAGAACAGCACCCGGTCGGCGAAGTCATGGGCGAAACCCATCTCGTGGGTGACCAGCAGCATGGTCATGTCGGTCTCGGCGGCGAGCTTGCGCATGACGTTGAGCACCTCGTCGACGAGCTCAGGGTCGAGCGCCGAGGTGACCTCGTCGAACAGCATGATCTTCGGCGACAGCGCCAGCGCCCGCGCAATCGCGACGCGCTGCTTCTGGCCGCCTGAAAGCTGCGCCGGCATCGCTTTGGCCTTGTCGACCATGCCGACCATGTCGAGCAGTTCCATCGCCCGTTTTTCTGCGGCGGCCCGCGGCACGCCTTTGGTCAGCATCGGTGCCAGCGTCACATTGTCGATGACGCATTTGTGCGGAAATAGATTGAACAGTTGGAAGACCATGCCGATCTTCTGGCGCATCTTTGCCAAATGCCGTTCATCGGCCGTCAGCAGCCGGCCGTTGCGCTCCATGTGGTACAGCTGTTCGCCGTCGACTTGGATGTGGCCGCTGTCGATACGCTCTAGCGTCATCAGGATGCGCAGGATCGTCGTCTTGCCCGAACCCGATGGGCCGATCAGTGCCAGCTTCTCGCCGGGCATGACTTGCATCGAGAGGCCGTCCAGCACCTTGAAGGTGCCGAAGCTTTTCGAAATGCCGTCGATGTTGATGATGGGCGCCGACAATGAATTTCCCGTGCTAGAGAAGCTATGCCTTAACGATGCGGATCGCGGCAAATCATGTCAATCAAGAAAATAATATCATGACAATATTTCGGATTCCGCACAATTTCGCGCCGTTCGCCGTCTAGATCGCAAGCAGGAGATGCTCGGGATCGCCGAGCAGAAGCTTGGTGACAACGCCGAGACCGGCACGCAGTTCCCCCTCCGTGGTCGAGCCCAGCGAAATCCGTACGGCTGGATGCCAAGGCATCTGCGAAATGCGAAACGACGTACCGGGCGCAATCGCCACGCCCTGCAGGCGCGCCTGGGACACAAAGCTTTCCTCGCCGCGATCCTCGGGCAGCCGCAGCCAGACATGCAGCCCGTCGCGATGAGCCCGATAGTCCACTCCGGCAAGCACCTCGGCGGCGATGTCCAGACGCCGCCGCAAAGCCAGGCGCTGCCATCGAACGAGTTCCATCGCGGTGCCGTCGGTCACCCATTTGGTGGCGATCTCGGCCACCAGCGGCGTCGCCATCCAGTTCGAGACGAGGTGGCGGTTGGCAACTGCGGCGACATAACGATCGGGCGCGGCGAGATAGCCGATGCGCAGGCCGGGCACCACGATCTTGGTGAAGGAGGTGACATAGAGCGTGCGCTCGGGGGCAAACGCCGCGACCGGCGGCGGACGGTCCTCGACCAGCGGGCCGAGCACGTCGTTTTCGATAATGGCGATGTCGTGCCTGCGCGCCACCGCAGCGATCTGCTCGCGCCGGGCGGCATCCATCAGCGTTGCCGTCGGGTTGATCACCGAGGGCTGCACGAACACGGCGCGGATGTCGGACAGCCGACAGGCCTCGTCCAGCGCTTCCGGGATCAGCCCATTGTCGTCGATCGGCAAACCCTCGAGGTTGAAGCCGAGATAACGCGCCAGCGGGATCAGCGTGTGGTGACCGATCGCCTCGGTGGCGACGGTCGAACCGGGCGGCGCTACGCTCATCAGCGCTACCGTCATACCGGCGGTGGCGCCGTTGGTCAGGCTGATGTTCTGCGGCGACGCGTCGAGGCCGCAGAGCCGCAGCCACTCGACACCCACCGCACGGTGGCGTGGGAACACCATGTTCGGCCTGAACGACAGCGCCGAGCTCGACGGCAGGTTTTCGGCGAGCCAGCCCAGTGCTTGCCTCAGCCGCTCCAGATGCATCGGTTCGCAGACCGGCTTCAGGATGGAGAGGTCGATGAGCTCGCCCAGCCGCTCCGGCAGATAGGGCGGCTCCGGCTCGCGGCGCTGCGTCTGCACGAAGCTGCCGCGGCCGACCTCGCCGGAAACCAGCCCGCGGCGGATCAATTCCTCGTAGGCGCGGCTGACCGTCTGCACGGAAAGTTGCAGATCGTCGGCCAGTTGCCGGTGCGTCGGCAAGCGCGCGCCATTGGCCAGGCGCCCGTCATGAATGGCGCGCGCGAACTGGTCGGCGAGCGATTGATAGGCCGGCCGCCGGATAAGAGCGGGATCTGGTCGCCAAAATGTCATGACTTATTAGAGATCGAAATCAGTGCAATTGACAATCGAAATAATGCGCCGTCATGGTGTCCGGCACCGGAAGTGGGCGATCATGGCTGCAGCGAAACTCGATCCGATCGATCTGAAAATACTCGACGCCATCCAGCGCGACGGGCGCATCACCAAGCTGGCGCTGGCCGAGAAAGTCGGCCTGTCGCCGACGCCGTGCTGGATGCGGCTGCGCAAGCTGGAAAAGGCCGGCATCGTCTCGGGCTACCATGCCAGGATCGCCATGCGCGCCATCTCGCCGGTCGCTACCGTGCTGATGGAGGTGACGCTTGCCAGCCATCGCCAGGCCGATTTCGACCGTTTCGAGCGCGTCATCCGCGACATCCCCGAGATCGTCGCCTGCTGGTCTGTCGGCGGCGGCGTCGATTACCTGCTGAAGGTGATGGCGCGCGACATCGACGCCTATCAGCGGCTGGTCGACACTCTGCTCGAGCGGGAGATCGGCATCGACCGCTATTTCACCTACATCGTGACCAAGACGGTGAAGGAGGAGAGTGTGCTGCCAGTGGCGGATCTGTTGCCGGCATCTTCCTGATACCGGAGAGATCGTCTGGCTGGGCAGGGCAATAGAGACAATCTCTCTACGTGCGGGCACGCAAATAGCCTCTCTGTTTGCGCGGCAGAGATAGTCTTGCGGCATCACCCGAACCGGGGAGCCCGATGATGTCCGCACATTTTGCCCGCTCGCACCGCCATGAAGCACTTGATCGCCTTACCGACCGGCGGCTGCTGCGCGAACTCGCCTATGTCGCTGGCCACTGGACGGCGAGCGAGACCGCGGAGAGTTTCGAGGTGACCGATCCGGCCACCGGATCCACCGTCGCTTTCGTTGCCGCGCTCGATGCCCGGCAGACCACATTGGCGATCGATGCGGCATCGCGCGCCTTTCCTGCCTGGCGCGCATTGCTGCCGCAGGAACGGTCGAAAATCTTGCGAAAATGGTTCGATCTGATCGTCGCCGCCAAAAATGACCTGGCCATGCTGATGACGCTAGAACAAGGCAAGCCGCTGAAGGAATCGCGCGGCGAGATCGACTATGCCGCCTCTTTTGTCGAATGGTATGCCGAGGAGGCCAAACGTCTCAACGCCGAAAGCGTCACCAGCCATCTGGCAAATGCCGAGATGGTGGTGCGACGCGAACCGCTTGGTGTCGTCGGCGTCGTCACGCCGTGGAATTTTCCCGCGGCCATGCTGACCCGCAAGGCGGCGGCCGCGCTTGCCGCCGGCTGCACCATCGTCGCGCATCCTTCGTCGGAAACACCGCTGTCGGCGCTGGCGCTGGCCGAGCTTGGCGAACGCGCCGGCCTGCCGGCTGGCGTCTTCAACGTTCTCACCGGCAAGGCTTCGACCATCGTTGGGCGGATGTGCGAAGACGCTCGCGTTCGCGCCATGAGCTTCACCGGCTCGACCGAGATCGGCAGGCTGATTGCCGCGCAAAGTGCGCCAACGATGAAGCGGCTGGTCATGGAGCTTGGCGGCCATGCGCCGTTGATCGTCTTTGCCGACGCCGATCTCGACAAGGCTGTGACCATAGCCGTCGATGCCAAATTCGCCACCTCCGGCCAGGACTGCCTCGCCGCCAACCGCATCTATGTCCAGCGCCCGATCTACGACCGTTTTTGCGCCGCCTTCACCAAGCGCATCGAGACGTTGCGGACCGGCAATGGCCTGGCTGACGACACCGACATCGGGCCGTTGATGCACGAGCGCGGCGTCAAGAAGATCGAAGAGCAGGTCGCCGATGCGCTGGCTGGTGGCGCGCGCTGCCTCACCGGCGGTGGCCGCCATGTGGCTGGGCCGCTGTTCTACCAGCCGACCCTGCTCGCCGACGTTGGAGACGACGCGCTGATCATGCGCGAGGAGACCTTCGGTCCGGTTGCGGCCGTGACGCCTTTCGACAGCGAAGACGAAGTCGTCGCCCGCGCCAATGCGACAGAATACGGGCTCGTCGCCTATGTCGTCACTGAAAGCGGCGGCCGGCAATTGCGCATGGGCCGCGCGCTCGACTATGGCATGGTCGCCATCAACCGCGTCAAGATCACCGGCGCGCCGATCCCCTTCGGCGGCGTCAAACAGTCCGGCATGGGCCGCGAGGGCTCGCGTCACGGGCTCGAAGCCTTTACCGATCTCAAATATCTCTGCCTCGACGTAGCGTAACGCCCTGTCAGGCTTTTTGCTTTCAAGGAGTAAAAAATGCTCGACCAGTCCAACGAACTCGCCGCCTGGGATCGCGATCATTTCTTCCATCCCTCGACCCATATGGGCACGCATGCGCGTGGCGAGAGCCCGACGCGTGTGATCGCCGGTGGCGAAGGCGTCACCATCTGGGACAATAACGGTCGCAAGAGCATCGATGCCTTCGCCGGGCTCTACTGCGTCAATGTCGGCTATGGCCGCCAGAAGATAGCCGACGCCATCGCCGCGCAGGCCAAGAACCTCGCCTATTACCACGCCTATGTCGGGCACGGCACCGAGGCATCGATCACGCTTGCCAAGATGATCATCGACCGTGCGCCCGAGGGCATGTCGAGGGTCTATTTCGGCCTCTCCGGTTCCGACGCCAACGAAACCAACATCAAGCTGATCTGGTACTACAACAACGTGCTCGGCCGGCCGGAGAAGAAGAAGATCATCTCGCGCTGGCGCGGTTATCACGGCTCCGGCATCATGACCGGATCGCTGACCGGCCTCGACCTGTTCCACAACGCCTTCGACCTGCCGCGTGCGCCGGTCCTGCACACCGAGGCGCCCTACTACTTCCGCCGTGCCGACCGCTCGCTGAGCGAGGAGCAGTTTTCGCAACAGTGTGCCGACAAACTCGAGGAGATGATTCTCGCCGAAGGGCCGGAGACGGTCGCCGCGTTCATCGGTGAGCCTATCCTCGGCACCGGCGGCATCGTGCCGCCGCCGGCCGGCTACTGGGAGAAGATCCAGGCGGTGCTGAAGAAATACGACGTGCTTCTGGTTGCTGACGAGGTCGTCACCGGCTTCGGCCGGCTGGGCACCATGTTCGGCTCCGACCACTACGGCATCAAGCCTGACCTGATCACGATCGCCAAGGGCCTGACCTCGGCCTATGCGCCGCTGTCGGGCGTCATCGTGTCAGACAAGGTCTGGCAGGTGCTGGTGCAGGGTTCAGACAAGCTCGGCTCGCTCGGTCATGGCTGGACCTATTCGGCGCATCCGATCTGCGTCGCCGCCGGCGTCGCCAACCTGGAACTGATCGACGAGATGGACCTGGTGCGGAACGCCGGCGAGACCGGCGCCTATTTCCGCGCCGAGCTGACGAAAGCCGTCGGTGGCCACAAAAATGTCGGCGAGGTACGCGGCGACGGCATGCTGGCGGCAATCGAGTTCGTCGCCGACAAGAACGATCGCGTGTTCTTCGACGCCTCGCATAAAATCGGGCCGCAGGTCGCGACCACCCTTGCGGCAAGCGGCGTCATCGGCCGGGCCATGCCGCAGGGCGACATTCTCGGTTTCGCGCCGCCGCTCTGCCTGACGCGGCAAGAGGCCGATATCGTCGTGTCGAGGACGGCCGACGCGGTGAAGAGCGTGTTTGCAAATATCTGAAGAGCCGACATGAATGCCATGACCAAGACCCTCCCCGCCACCATGGCCGCCGTGCAACTGATCGGGCACGGCGGGCCGGAAAAGCTCGTCTACCGCACCGACGTGAAAGTACCCTCGCCCGACCGGGGCGAAGTGCTGGTCAAGGTCACCGCGTGCGGCATGAACAACACCGACGTCTGGGTGCGCCAGGGCGCCTATGGAACGGAGGAGGATGCCGCCGCTGTGTCGACCTGGCGTCGTCAGGGCAATACGCTGAGCTTCCCGCGCATCCAGGGCACCGACACGGTCGGCAACATCATTGCCGTCGGCGACGGCGTGTCGCCGGCCCGCATCGGCGAGCGGGTGATGGTCGATTTCTCCATCTACAATCGCGACGACGATTCACTCGCCGACATCGACTATATGGGCCATGGCCGTGACGGCGGCTATGCCGAATACCAGGCAGTACCGTCCGAAAACGCCCATGTCGTCGACACCGATCTGAGCGATGTCGAGCTTGCCACTTTCTGCTGCGCCTATCTCACCGGCGAGCAGATGTTGGAACGCGCCGCATTGAAAGCCGGCGAGCGTGTGCTGGTCACCGGCGCCTCGGGCGGCGTCGGCTCGGGCATCGTGCAGCTGGCGCGGGCGCGCGGCGCCATTCCCTATGCGGTTGCCGGCAAGGGCAAGGAACAGGCCGTGCGTGACATCGGCGCCGAGGCGGTGATCACCCGTGGCGTTGCCGATCTGCCGGCCGCCGTCAGCGCTGCGACCGGGGGCCAGCCGATCGACGTGGTGGCCGATCTGGTCGGCGGCGCGATCTTCAACGACCTCCTGCGCATCTTGAGGCCGGAAGGCCGCTATACCACGGCTGGTGCAATTGCCGGCCCGGTCGTGCAGCTGGATCTGCGCACCATGTATCTGAAACAGCTGCAACTGCATGGCTCGAGCCAGGGCACGCGGGCGGATTTCCGCCGCATCGTGCGTTACATCGAGGACAAGAAGATCCGGCCGCTGGTCGGCGGCGTCTACCGGCTCTCCGATTTCCATCGCGCCCAGGCCGATTTCATCGCCAAGGATTTCGTCGGCAAGCTGGTGGTCGTACCGGATGCGGCCGCCAAATAGCGCGTCGACCACAAACGCCTATGACAGGTTCGGGCCGTTCGCGGACGCGGTGAGGTCGAGCGCCACATCCAAGCAGCGTTTTCGTGATGGCTTTGTTTATCTGAATGAGCAAAACCCATTCTGATTTGGCTGCACGCCGGCAACAAGGATTCCTGACCCTCTCCTGCGGCGTTATAGGGTTTTCGCGATTTTCTTATAACCCCGCTTGCGTCCCTTGATGTCATGCCGCTATAAGAGAACCGCATTTTTCTTATAACCGGAGCCGCCCGACATGAAGACGGTCGACCTCGTTTACCGCACGATGTATGCGGAACTCGTCCAGCGATCCTTGGACGCAGCCTTCGAAACGGATTTCCCTACGACGGGCAATCTCGTCAAGGTGCCCGTCAAGGGCAAGGTATACTGGTATTTCGAGGAAACGCAGCCGACGAAGACGCGACGGTATGTCGGGCCTGACAGCGATCCCGAGATTGCAAAACGCGTTGAATCCTTCCGTCAGATCAAGGACGACCTCCGCGCCCGCAGGAAGCTGGTATCCACGCTCGTGCGCGAGGCAGGGCTGACAGAACCCGAAAGGTTCACCGGGGATGTCGTCGAGGCGCTGGGGAAGGCTGGCATCTTCCGCTTACGCGGCGTCCTGGTCGGCACAGTCGCCTTTCAGTCCTACGCGGGCTATCTGGGCGTGAAGCTGCCCGGTGCAGCGTTGCAGACGGGCGATGCAGACTTCGCCCTATTCCATTCCGTGTCGGCCGCGGTCGAGGACAGCCTGCCGCCCATCCTCGAAATCTTGAGGGAGATCGACCCAACCTTCAGGGAAATCCCTTACAGATCAGATCCCGGACACGCGACGCAATTCGAGAACGCAGTCCGATACAAGGTCGAGTTCCTTACACCGAACACGGGCAGCGATGACTACGCCGATCATGCAACCTCGATGCCGCCTTTGGGCGGTGCATCCGCGCAGCCTCTTCGGTTTCTCGATTTCCTGATCCACGAACCAATCAGAACTGTGCTGCTGCATCGATCGGGAGTGCCTGTCGTGGTACCGTCGCCCGGACGATATGCGGTTCACAAGCTGATCGTTGCCTCGCGCCGACAGAACAACGCAAACGGCGTGGGCAAGCGGGAAAAGGATGTCCACCAGGCAGCACTTCTGGTCGAGGCACTGAAAGCTACCCGTCGCCAGGACGATCTCGCCATCGCGTTTTCGGAAGCGTGGGACAGGGGGAAACATTGGCGTGAAGCGATACAAAAAGGACTTGGCTTGATTCCCCAGAAACAGCGTGGCGACGTCGAGGCGACGATCGTCAACGCACTTTCAGGAATCGGCGAGGAACTGGAAGGATTCAGCGGCTCATCTGCGAAAACAAAGCACGGAGACTAAACGGCAGCAACGGGTGGATAGTGTTGAAGAAGTCGGCGATGAAGCCGTGGATCCACTCGCACCGAAGCGTCTTGATTAAGGTCGACGCGACCTCCT
>NZ_JAMYOE010000053.1:0-29334 GCF_040319695.1 Mesorhizobium sp. M0898
CGCGTGCGGTCCTCCCCCCCCCCCCCCCCCCCCGCCCCGCCCCCCCCCCCCCCCCCCCCCCCCCCGGCCGGCCCCCGCCCCGCGCCCCCCCCCCCCCCCCCCCCCCCCCCGCGGCAGGGGTCGCCTCTCGGGCAGGCCGCCGGCGTGGCTCTCCGGCGGACCGCGATGCCTGCAAGGCTTCCGCTGATGCCGCCCCTGCCCGCCTGCCAGCCCCACCCGTTCATCCGGCCGGCAGGAAGAGACGGGCATCCTCCGGGAGGAGCTGATCGCTGAGCCATGTGGCGAGATGGGCCGGGCCGAGATGACGCAGATCGTCGTTGAAATCGCCGAGCTGCGGCCGCAACACCAGGGCGAGGATCCCGGCCTCGCCTGCGCGCTGGCTGAGACGCTCGATGCCGTGCCGGCCGGCGGCGTCGGCATCGGCCGCGATGTAGAGGCGGCGGCAGCCGGGCGGAAGCCTCAAGCCGGCAAGGTGATTGGCCGAGGTGGCGGCGGCCACCGGCAGCACCGGCATCACCGCCTTAAGCGACGCCATCGTCTCGAACCCCTCGCCCGCGGCCATGACCGGGACGGGCGCACCGGGCTGGTGGCCTAGCCAGATGCCGTTGCCAAGGAGATCCCCCAGCGAGCGGCGTGGATCCGCGAGTTGCGCCTTGCCGACCTTGCCGCTCGGGTCGAGCCCAGGGGAGAGGTAAGTGCGTTGCAGGCCGGTGATCTGCCCGTCGAGGCTGGTCACAGCGGCAATCAGCGCAGGAAGAGTCTGCGTCTCGCCCGTCACGAGATCCCGGTAGTAGCAGCCGGGATGGAAGCGCAGCGCGCGCTCATGCGTGGAGAGCAGAATGCCGCGACTGGCGAGGTATCGTTCGGCCAGCGTGCCGGCGATTGGCTGCGACATGGCGCACAGACGCCGCGCGGCGTCGGGAGAGCCGCGTTTCGCGGCTGGCTGGCGGCCAGGGAGCTGGGGCGGTGGCAGCGGCATGGAGAGGAAGCGACGCGCTTCATCCGCGATGTCACGGAACTCGACGAGGCCGCAACTTTCGCGGATGACATCGAGCAGATCGCCAAATTCGGAGGTCGCCTCATCGACCCACTTACCCGCAGGGCCCTTGGTACTGGTCTTGAGCCGAACATGCATGGAGCGGCCGGTCGTGTTGCGGGCATCACCGACCATCCAATAATTGCCGGAGCGATGCCCGTTGGAGAGATATTCGCGGCACACGGCCTCGGCGTGTTCGCCAAGGCGGCGTGCCAGCTCGGATGCCGAGCCGGACATGACCGCCTCCCCCTCAAGCCGCTGCTGTACGGTCGGTGACGCCAACCAGCTTATGGCCGTCGATAAGCGTGGCGAGGATGGCGGACCCTAGCGCGGTCGTCGGGATGAACAGCCGCAGCTTCCAGGAGATGATCTCGGAGATCAGTCCCAGCGCCTTCAGCCGAGGGACCATCGCGTCGGTGAAGCCGATCAATTCGACACGATAGTCGTTCATGACCCGACTGCGGCGCAGAATCAGGCCGTCGGCAAGCTGCAACCCGATCCGCCCCTCGATCAAGCCGGTCCATGCCTCGTCCGGAGCGAGGGTCGGAACATGGTCGACCCCGAGATTGCGCAACATGGTCGCGACCAGCGTCGGCGCGATGTGGCGGCCGATGATGCGTTCGCCGGCATCGGTCTGCATACGATAGACTCGACAGTCGTCGTCCGGCAGCCGACGCCAGATCGGCAGCAGCAGACCCGTCATGATGTGGAAAGTGCTGGTGGTGAACTCCGGGACGGCGTCGATTTCTGCCTGCCAAAGCTCGCAGAACAGTTTCCGGTCGGCCGGCTGCCAGTGTGTTTCGGCAAGGGCGTCGAGACCGAAGCGCAGCTCGTCCGTCGGCCGCAGCAAGCGCATGCGGTGCTCTATCGCGCCGTCATCGAGCATCAGGCTCGCGGTCGGCAGCTGTATTGCCGCGCGGCTCGAACGTGTGTTGACCAGCAGAACCGATTGGGGCTCCGCATTGGCAATGGCCAGCGCGTCGACCAGCCCGAGCGGCCGGATGCGGTCCTTGCGCGCGACGGTGAGCACGTGCGACTGCGCGCCGGAGACCGGATGGGTATAGACGGTCCTACGATCAGTGACGACGATGCTCTCCGCCGTGATCGTCTCCAGACCCTTGTCATAATTGCCGGCGGCGATGGCGCCTTCGATCTTTGCTGCCATCAGTTGCTCGAACACCTCGAACAGCAGGTTCTGGGTTTCGATGCGCAACGCCAGCAGGCGATTGAGCCAGGTCGTGATTGGCGGCAGCTCGTCCCGCAATCCGCCGTCGTCACTCGTCAGCGACAGCCCGGTCACCGTCTCGAAGGTCGTGAGCGAGCAGCCCTCGATCTTGCCCTGGTGCAGCAGATGATAGAACTGCCGCAGCGCCGCTCGGGCGTAGGCGCTTTCGAGATTGTCTTCGGCACGGAACAGCCCTGCCCCGCCGGTCTGGCGCTGACCGCGCGTGATTGCGCCCAGCGTGTCGAGCCGGCGTGCGATCGTCGACAGGAAGCGCTTGCCGGCCTTTACATTGGCGGCCATGGGCCGGAACAGCGGCGGTTGCTTCTGATTTGTGCGATGGGTCCGTCCGAGACCCTGGATGGCGTTGTCGGCGCGCCAGCCGGCTTCGAGCAGATAGTGCTTGCGCAGCCTCTGGTTCCTGACCCCGAGATCAGCGTGGTAGGAGCGGCCAGTGCCGCCGGCGTCGGAGAAGACTAGAACGCGCTTGTCGTCATCCATGAAACTCTGGGTCTCGGCCAGATTGGCCGAGCCAGGACGGTTTTCCACGGCCAGCCGATCGATACGGTCGCGGCCGGATTTTTTGACGATGCGGCGCGAGCGGCCGGTCACCTCGGCAACCGTGTCGGTGCCAAAGTGATGGATGATCTGGTCAAGGGCACTGCCGACCGGCGGCAACGACGCAAGCCGCTCGACCATCTTGTCGCGCCGCCGAACTGCCTCGCGGCACTGGACCGGGTTGCCATCTTCGTCGTGCACAGGCCGCGAATAGAGGTTCCCTTCGGCGTCCGAGTATTCCTCGAACAACTGGATGGGGAAGGAATGCATCAAGTACCCGCCGACATACTCGCGCGGCGTGACGTCGACATGCAGGTCCGACCATTCCTCGGTTGGGATCTCGGCAAGCCGCCGTTCCATCAGCGCCTCGCCGGTGGAGACGATCTGCACGACCGCCGAATGTCCGTCGGCGAGGTCCTGCTCGATCGCGCCAGTCAGCGTTGGCGTCATCATCGAGGTGATCAAATGCGAGAAAAAACGCTGCTTGGTGCTCTCGAAGGCCGAGCGCGCCGCCGATTTTGCGTTGCGGTTCAGCGTGCCGGTCTCGCTGGTGATGTTGGTCGCCTCGAGTGCGGCGCTCAGGTTGTTGTGAATGACCTGGAAGGCGTCCGCATAGGCGTTGTAGATGCGGATCTGCTCCTCGGTCAGCGCGTGCTCGAGCAGGTCGTATTCGACACCGTCATAGGAGAGCGAACGCGCCGTATAGAGGCCGAGCGACTTGAGATCGCGGGCGAGCACTTCCATCGCCGCGACACCGCCGTCCTCGATCGCCGCGACGAACTCGGCACGGTTGGCGAATGGAAAATCCTCGCTGCCCCAGATGCCGAGACGTTGCGCATAGGCGAGGTTCTCGACGGCGGTCGCGCCAGTGGCCGAGACATAGACGATGCGGGCGTCGGGCAGTGCATGCTGGAGCCGCAGGCCCGCCTTGCCTTGTTGCGAGGGCGCGACGTCGCCACGCTCGCTTCTGCCGCCAGCGGCATTGGCCATGGCGTGGGCCTCGTCGAAGACGATGACGCCATCGAAAGATTTTTTGGCCCCCGACGGGTTTTCTCCAATCCCTGTCTGGCTTTCTTTAATCCCCGTCGGGCTTTCGGCCCTTCCCGTGTCTTGTCCAACCCAGTCGAGGATCTGGGCGATCCGGGATTTCTTGCCCTCCCGTTCCTGCGAGCGCAGGGTTGCGTAGGTCGTGAACAGGATGCCCTCGGCAAGGCGGATCGGCGTGTCCTGCCGATAGCGCGACAGCGGCTGCACGAGAAGTTTTTCCTGGCCAAGTGCTGCCCAATCGCGCTGGGCGTCTTCCAGCAATTTGTCCGACTTGGAAATCCAGATCGCACGGCGGCGGCCCTGCAGCCAATTGTCGAGGATGATGCCAGCGACCTGCCGTCCCTTGCCGCAGCCGGTTCCGTCACCCAAAAACCATCCACGGCGGAAGCGCACCGCGTTCGCAGCACCTTCTGGCGCGGCCGAGACGACATCGCAGGTCTCGTCAACCGTCCAGGCGCCGGTGAGATGGCCGGAATGGGCTTCGCCGGCATAGATGACGCTTTCGAGCTGGCCGTCCGACAGCAGGCCCTCGTCGATGATCGCATCAGGAAGAAGCGGCCGATAGGAAGGTTTTGGTGGCGCGACGGCGGCCATTGCGGCCGACTGTACGAGCGGCGTCGGATGCGGTTTGGCGCGGGGAATATCGATCGACTGAAGCGCGTAGGGTTCGTAGATTGAATCGGTGAGCCGGCCGCCCTCCTCCGGCATCCAGTCGCGCAATTCGTAGGCAAGGGGAATAGCCGGCGTGCTGTTTGCCATGACCTGGCGAGCGGGCTTCGCTCGCGCAATCGGACGGACCGATTGCATTGCCTTTGGAGCAGCCGTTGAGACAGCGAGGGGTGCGGCTCTCCGCGATCGGGCAGCCATCTGCATGGCGGCATTGCGCAGGATGCCGCTGGACAATGCACCGATCGAATCCGGGAATCCACCCAAAGTCCGGGGCGGCAGATCGGAGATCCAGGAGAGCAGGCTTTCGACATCCTTGGCCTTGCCGGGCGACCGGATGAAGCCGGTCGGGTCGGTGGCCGGTACCTTGTCGATAATTGTCAGGCGGGTCTCAGTGGTGGTGCCATGGCGGGCATAGACACGGCCGTCGATCGCTGCGGTGAAGACAATGGTGCCCTGCTGCTGCAACCGTTCGAAGGCCGGCCGCCATTTGGGGTTTTCTGGAGACAGCCCGGTGCCGGTGATGGCGACCAGGCGCCCGCCCGAACGCAGGCGTGCGAATGCGGAGGAGAGGTGCCGCCATGCCGCATCGGCGACATGGCCGTCGACATAGGCGCCGACGGTGAAGGGCGGATTCATCAAGACGACGGACGGCTTGATCGCAGGATCGAGATGATCGTCGATATGGGCGGCATCGTGCCGAGAGACGGGCATGCGCGCAAACAGCAGGCCGAGGAGATCGGCCCGCGTCGCGGCAAGCTCGTTGAGGGCGATCGAGGCGCGCGCCATCTCGGCATGGACGGCGAGCAGACCGGTGCCGGCCGAGGGTTCGAGAACGAGATCGCAAGATGCGATCGACGCGGCGTGCGCTGTGACGAAGGCCAGCGGCAAGGGCGTGGAGAGCTGCTGCATGGCCTGGCTCTCGTCGGACCGTCGCGTATGGGTGGGAAGAAGTTCGGCGATGCGCTTGATCATCGCCAGCGTTGCCTGCGGCGTGGTGGACCGGGACAGGATCGCAAGGCCGAACCGGCGCAGAAACAGCACCTGGGCGGTTTCGAGCGCCTCATAGGCGTCTTTCCAGACCCAGAACCCTTGCGCATCGCTGCCGCCAAAACTTGTCGTCATGGTGGTGCGCAGTGCGGCGGCGGTGACAGGCTTGCCCTGCTCGAGGAACGGCACAAGCCGCATTGCCGCCTGATAGATCGCCTGGGCGGTGTCGATGGCGTCTTGTGCCGGCGCGGCGAGGGAAGCGGCCGTACATGCGACGGTTGAGGTGGTCGAAACAATGTTCATGGAGATGTCCTTTGCGAGAGGGAGTGGCGCCCGCGCCGGCACTCTCTCCGCGCCAGCCGGGCCGCACTCCTTCCGGCTCCCCTTTGCCTCTGGCGCGATGCACCAAACGGGTTGCGCTCTGCGCAAAGCCATGACTTGAATGCGCGGACAGGGATGCGGCGGCGACCTGGAGCTGCGGAGGTGATGCGACGGTTCAGAATTGGCAGTGAGGTCTACGAGGAGGGAGCGCCTGACCTGCAGGCGGCGCTGGCGAACGCCTATGCCCGCACCGAGCGTCCGCTATGCCTGTGCCGCGAGCCGGGCTGCCCGATGTACATCGCCCGCATCGGCGACCTTCACCTGATCAAGCGCATGCCGCTCAGCGGCGGCGGGCATGATCCATCCTGTGATTCACATGAATCGCCTTACGAGCTGTCCGGCCTGGGCGCCTTGATGGGCAGCGCGATACAGCTCGATCCGCAAAGCGGCTTGGCGGCTTTGAAACTCGATTTCAGCCTGTCGAAGACGGGGAGCCGGGCAGCGTCCGCGCCTGCTGGCGAGAGCTCCGCCAGTGTAACCGGAGACCCCAGGAGGATGTCGCTGCGTGGCCTCCTCCATTATCTGTGGCACGAGGCCGAATTGACGGTCTGGACATCCCGATGGGCCGGCAAGCGACATTGGTGGAATGTCCGCTGGCATCTGCTCGAGGCTGCCGGGCAAATGACGGTGAGGGGCGGGCCGCTCGCGGATATCCTGTTTGTGCCCGAGCCGTTTCGCGCCGAGAACAGGCAAGCGATCGAACATCGTCGCAACGCGGTTCTCGGCATGGCGCTACCGCCGAAATCCGGCCCACGAAAGCTACTGGTTCTGGTCGGCGAGGTGAAGGAAATCATGCCCGCCAGATCGGGTCAGAAACTCGTCATCAGACATTTGCCCGGTTTTCCCTTCATGATCGACGATGCATTGCACCGCCGCTTGCAGGGGCGCTTCGAGAAAGAATTGTCGCTGTGGGAAGCGGATTCCAGCTCACATCTGATAGTGATCGCGACCTTCGGATTGAACCCGGCCGGCCTCGCCATTGTCGAGGAGGTCGCGTTGATGGTGGTATCCGAGAACTGGATTCCTTACGAGACGGTTCCGGAGAAGCGGCTCGTCGACGCGCTCGCCCGCCTTCACGAGAAGAGTGTGAAGGGATTGCGCTACGACCTGCAAACCGACCAGCCGATCGCCAACGCTTTGCTCCAGGACAGGCAGCAGCCGATCGCGCTCTTTGTCGTCCCCGCCGGTGCGGACGAAACATTCGAGGCTTCGTTGCAGGATATGGTCGCGAACCGGCCGGAGATGGGTGCGTGGACCTGGCGGGTCGGTGACGGGGAGATGCCGGCCCTTCCATAGGCTGGGAACGACATCTCAGATTTCCATCAATGCCGTGAATCGATTGGCGGCCATCGATTCAGACAATGCGTTGGACAAGGATCCCCGTTGTCTTGGACCATGACGGTATGATGAGGGGTGACCAGCGATCGTCTTTTTCGGTGACCATGCTGTGGGTTTGCGAAGATCCGCGCGTAAGCACAGTGGGCGCCTGATCGTTGTCAGCGTTGAACTCGGCATGCCATTCGAGCTGTGTCCGAACCCCGCGTTGCATCGGCGAGCGAGACGCTGGAGAGTTGGCTTTCGCATCGGCGTCCGTCCAGGGCGGCACCGCGGTCGATGGTTGCGTTGGGTGGACGATAGGCCTTGGCCAGCGTAGATGTGACCCGGTCCCGCTACGGACCGATTCCCATCCGAAGGTGGTGCAATAAATGAAGCGGCAGAGCCGACCCTTCATCGTCGAGGTGAAGAAGAAGCGTGGCGAATCCGCGCGGCAGCGTTCGATCTGGGGAAATCTCGATCTCGCTGCGATCGACGCGGAAACGGCGCGGAAGCTGACGAAGATCAAGTCGGATGTTAGCTGTTATGGCGAGTCAGCCGGCGGGTCGCGGCGTTCTTCGATAATCGCCCTGGCCTTCTCGACTGCCGCGATCGCCTTCGGCAGCCAGCGCTCGAACTCTACTTTGGAAAGGCCCATCGGCTGGGATGGTTCTGGGTCGCGGAGGTTGGGACGGTCGGGCACGGCTGAGGACGAAGACCTCGTCCGTGTTGGCCTCGAACAGCATCAGGATGCGGTCGCCGATGGCGACACATTCGTTGATCCAGCGACGATCGGAATCGCGGTACCTTGTAGTTCGATCGGGCGGCACATAGACAATCGTGAAGTGTGACAGCGTCTCGCCCGTCGGCGCCGCATAGAAGTGCTCTTCCACCTCGATGACGACCCCGCCGGTGCTGTAGTAGGTGGCGACCGTGTCGCCGGGACGTACGAGATCGGCGACCGTTAGCGCTCCTGGGGGCGTGCGCCCGGTATTGGCGGCGATCTGGGGCACCGAGGCTTGCGGTGTAGGTCGAGTACGCCATAGGTGTCCTTGCCGGCCCCTGGCGGGTGTTTACGGGGGTCCGCATCGTTGTCTCCTCCCCTCCTGGCGCCTCGTGCGCGAGTTGCCGGCAAGCGGCTGTCGATCTCGTCGTCCGACAGGTCTTCGAGCAGTTTCAGGATCGTTCGTGGCCACCGTTGTTGACGAGAACGACGCGTTTGCCACGGTGGTCCGCGGGCCAGGTGTGGGGATTGATCTCGCCGGCGATCCCCCTGAAGTCGGGATGCGTCGCGTTCCAGATCGCCTCGAGCTTTTCCGCGCGGGTCATGCTGTCGCTCGCGCCGGTCTCGTGGGCGATGATTGCGGCGCGCATCTTGTCCGGGGATTGCCGATCCGTGAGGTCGCAAAAGCCATGAAACCAGCGCTCGCGTCCGCGGATGCGGATCGCGAAGAATACGCTGGTCACATTGCCGGTCTTATACTCCGACATTCCGAACATGCCGGTGCGCATGAAGAGCGGCGGCAGCAAATCGAGCATGAAGTGATATTCTGACGCGGCGATCTCGAACCACTCGCCTGAATAGGGAGTGCCGGAAAGCGGATCGATGCCGGGAGTGTCTTTGTGTCGGCTGAACAGTTGGATCATCTGCTCGCGGGTGGCGACGCCGTCGAGCACCTTCCTGAATGGTGGATGTGCGGTCATGGGGTTCTCCTGAACGCGGGTCGGCCACGCGCGGCATCACCGCGCCATGGCAACTGCTTGGTGTGTTGTGGCTGGCGACGGGCCGAGTCTGCGGCCGGCGCGTGCATCGGCGATGATGGGGTTTGCAGGGATTCAGGCGGCGCGTCGCTCGGAGGAACACGAAGCGTCTCGACCAATCCCAGTGATGGCACGGACGGCGGCGGCGAGGGCCGGGATGTCGTCAAGCATGCCGAGCGCAACGAAGTGGTTGGCCCCGCCGACATAATCCTTGCGGCCCTTGCAGGTGCGGATCAGGATGCCGTGACCTGAGGACAAACCGAACTGGCCGACCTGGATGTAGGCGCGGTCGTGGTGCAGGGTAATCTCACCGGAAACCGCTATGCCCGCCTTGTTGGAGCGCAGGTCAAAGCAGCCCGAGGGCAGGTTTAGTTCGGCGGCGAGTTTCTTCAGCCGTGAATGGGCTATCGTGTGGAAGCGTCTCTTGTGCTGCTCGTCATAGGAGCAGCTTCTGTTCCAGTCGAACATGTCGATCTCCATGAAATGGAACAGGCCCGCGATCGCTCGCGCGATCCCGGGCCCGTTCGTCAGGGTGGTTCTATGCGGTGAAGTGATCAGGCGGCCGTGCGGCCCTCGATGATGTCGGCGCCGACCTCATCGGCCGAGACTTCCTCGAGATAGGCCCGACGATACTGGTTGTTAGCGAGCCAGCGTTCGGCAGCCTCGCGATCCTTGGCGAGATAGAGCAGTTCCGGGCTGTCCCCGAGTTCCTGCAGGACGCGGACCATGCCGATCATGGGACGCTCGACGACCTCGAATCGCAGGTCGGTCTCGACGGACCAGGTGCGCCTTACCGAGACGATGATGATGCCGCCCTGCCAGAAATCGCCCTCATGCAGGGTGAAGTAAGCCGGCGAGCTATAGGTCGCGCGCTCGCGCGGCGGTTCCTTCCTGACCAAACGGCCGACGCCGTTGCGGCTCTCCCAAGCGGCGAGCTTTTTGGTGAAGCGAGCCGGCGGTTTCGCGGTGCCGGAGCGGTACCGGATAACGCTCCCCAGAGGAGCGGATTCGTACACGATATGTGCGGACATGCGGGTTTCTCCATGTCGGAAAACGAAAAGGGCCCGGCGGGAGTGCCGGCCCGGTGCGAGCGTGAGGCCGATTATTCGGCGGCCTGGAGGTGGTCCGCCTCGTCGCCGTCGATGGTCACCGGCTCATCGGAGGACGGATCCGCGTCGTCGGCGAGGAAGGCCGGCAGCTCGGCGGCATCGCCGTCGAGAGCCGCCTCGTGCGACATGTCGCCGGCGACCGCGTCGCCAGCATCGGTAGCCGCTTCATCGACCTCAAGGCGCAGCGGCTCGGGCAGCCAGTTCGATCCTTCGAGAAGACGGGCGGCTTCACGGGCCATGATGTCCTTCTTCATGTGGTCGATCAGCTGCGCGGAGTCTGCGCCACGGGCTTCACGGACAGCCTGTAGAATCCGCGCCTTGGTGAGCCGCCCGAGGAACTCGACCGTAGGCGTCCACCCGGCGTCGACCATGTCGAACTGGAGCGAGCGGCCAAGCACGTCTGCATGCTCGAGCGCCTTCGGTCGCCTGTTCCAGGGTTCGACCACCGCATTGAGGGTCAGCGAGACGCAGTGCGCGAACAGCGCCTTGCGGCTTGCTTCGTCGAGGCCGAGAAGGAAGTCCCACAGGCCATCCGCCTCATCGGGCAGATCGCGATCCCACGCTTCGTGGCGCTCGGCGATCTCCTTGGCCCACGGCGTTTCGGCAAGTCCGTCGACCTGGCTGAAGCTGCCGCTCTTCAGACTGATCTCCAGGCACGTGTCCGGCGCGAAGCGATAGAAGACCTGCAGGACGCAGGCATGGAGTGCGGCGGCGAAGGCGATGTCGACGTCGCCGGCGAGCGCATTGCGCAGCGCCAGGGTCCGCTGCGCGGTCAGGTCGAAGAGGAGCCGATCGGGCAGCGGCTTGATGCCGTCGTCGTCGCCGTCGTCACTAGCGCTATCGTTCACCGACTTGCCGTTGACGACAACACCATCGCCATCGTCGTTGCCATTGGATCGGGTTCCGCCGACGGCGCCCCTTTCCTCGCCCTCATCGACCTCGCCGGTTTCGGTCCGCGGCTCGTCCTCGGACCGCACGAAACCGGCGTCGACCTGGAGCTTGCCGTCCGCGGCAAGCGTCACGAAAACACCGGCAATGGCCTTCTGGGCGGGATCGTAGCTTTGAGGACGATCATCGATCGCATCGAGCTCGGCACCCAACTGGTCGAGCTTCGCCTCGATTGCTTCATCGGCATCCTCGGCCCGGGCATAGTCCGCATCCAGCTTGTCGTATTCGGCCTTCAGCGCGTCATAGCGTTCGATCTCCTCGGCGCTGAGCTCCTGCGGCTCGGCATAGATGCGCCGCATACCGGAGGTATGGCCGTAGGGAAAGCTGATCGCCGCCTCGACCCATTTCCAGCCTTCGGCGCGGATCGCCTCGGCATCCATCTTCAGCCTGTCGAAAACGAGCTGCTCGAGGAGCGCCGCATCCTGGTACCAGCCGCCGGAGTCCTGTTCGAACAGGTCGCGCAGGATGACACCGCCAGCCGCCTCATAGGCCCCGGTGCCGACATAGACGGCACGGCGATCGTCGGCCCGGACCGTCGTCTCCGTCAGCAGGCGCCTGATGTAGTAGGGCTCCTGCGTGTGCGAGCCGGATATCCGTTCCCAGACCTGCTCCTGGCGCGCGTGATCGTCCGAGATCGAAAACGCCATGATCTGTTCGAGCCGGATTTCGTCCTTCTCGTAAAGATCGAGCAGCCTCAGTGACACCGATGCCAGCCGTAGGCGCTGCCTCACCGTCGCCGGCGATACGAAGAAGCGGGCGCCAATCTCCTCCGGATCGAGGCCCTGATCGCTGAGGGCCTTGAAGGCCCGGAACTGGTCGAGAGGGTGCAGGTCGGCGCGCCGCAGGTTTTCAGCAAGCGAGTCCTCTTCGGCCGAGGTCTCCTGCCTGCGGTTGACGATGCAGGGGATCGGCTCGTTCTTGGCCAGGCGCTTTTGCTTGATGAGGATGCCGAGCGCCAGATAGCGACGACCGCCGGCCGGCACCTCAAACGTGCCGGTCTCCTCGCCCTCGCCGTCGAGCATCGGACGGACGTTCAGGCTCTGGATCAGCTTTCGCCGTCCGATGTCTTCGGCCAACTGCTCGATTGACACGCCGTCCTTGATGCGCCGAACATTTTTCTGCGACAGCATTAGCTTGTCATAGGGAATGTTCTCCGCGGCGTTCATCGCGATCTTCTGAATGGCGTTCTTTGCCATGGTCAGGTTCTCCATGACGGACGGTCCGGGGCCTCTCTCCGAACCTCCAAGCCCGTCAGGAAACCTCCCCTCCCCCCTCTGCCTCCCGTCGGGCGTCTGGCACGGACGCCGCCGGCTGCCGCAAAGCTTCGCTGGACTGCGGAAGGCAGAATGACTATATATCTTCCACGAATGTGGAAGGATTATTGTCATGCCGGGGTTTAGCAGCGAAGTGCTCACCGCCAATGAGGCGGCGGCGGTAACGCAGGTGCCGCTCAAGCAGGTGCATCGCATCATCGATGCAGGATTGCTGCGCGGCCGTGTCGAGACGCGCCGCGGCAGCCGCGTCATCGTCGGAGCGGGTCTCGTCGGCCTACGCCTCGCCTGGCTGACGGCGGAGACGCTGACGCCGGCCGCGCGGCGGCGGATCGTCGAGCACGCCATTGCCGATGATGCTACGCCCGTGGTCGCGGACGATCCCCTTAAGGTCGACCTGAAGCCGATCACCGCCGGGGTAAGGGCCGGCCTCAGCCGGCTGAGGAAAGCAAAGGCCATGGTGGCGCGCGATCCAGCGGTACTTAGCGGTCAGCCGGCCTTTGTGGGAACACGCGTGCTTGTTCATGACGTTGCCGACATGCTCGCCAACGGCGACACGGCCGACGCGATCCGTGCCGCCTATCCGCAACTGACTCTCGACCAGATCGGGCTCGCGGCCGACTATGCGCTCGCCTACCCGCGGCGTGGCCGTCCGCCGGTCAAGCCGGCGTGGCGCAGCACGGCGGCGAAATCGAAACGCACAATCCGTCTCGACGATCTGCCGGCCGTTTCGTGAAATTCCTGATCGACGAATGCCTGAGCCCAGAGCTTGCGAAACTGGCGCGCGAACGGGGTTTCCCCGAGTCGAGCCATGTGCGCTGGCTGGGCCTCGCCGGCGCCAAGGACCATATGGTGACCCGGCGCGCGGTCGATGACGGCTATGTGCTCGTCACGCACAACACGACCGACTTTCGCGGCCTCTATCGCCGCGAGGAGCTGCATGTCGGGCTCGTCGCCTTCAACACCGCCCCTGGCCTGATGAGCCTCGATCTCCAGCGCAGGCTCTTCCTTCTCGCCCTTTCCGAGCTTGGTGGAGGGGAGGCATGGAACGAAGTGCTGGAGATTACGGTGGATGTCGAGCGTACCGTCACCATCGAACGGTTCAACCTGCCCGACTGACGGACCTCCGCGTTCGTTTCCTGCAATCGGGCTGCGAGAAGCCGCCGCTCGCACAACGAAAAAGCCCGCCGCGGGAGGAGGTGCGGCGGGCTTGATTTGGACGACAGCATTCGGGAGGAATAAATGCCGTCCCTGATCGCCGAGGTCGGGAGGAGGTGACCCGGACGAAACTTGATACCGACAACCTACTCCCTTCCACGCTCCCGAGAAGCATTAATTGTGCATAGCAGCATTGCGATTTTGTGCAGCGCACACCTAGACCTGATAGATGTGTTTGCCAGACCTGCAGCGCAGGCCGTGTGCTGCGCGCCGCAGCGATGCACATGTTCGAAACTGGCGGCATCAGCAGCCAGCCCGGTGACGTTATCTACTCCCGCCGCGCGCAGCATTGCAGTATCATGCTGCCAGATCGAGAAGCTTCTTGGCCTTGCCCTCCATCTCCAGGCGAACATCCTGATGCGGCTTGTCGCGCGCCACCCGTGTAATGCCCTGCACGAAGTCGAAAATCGAGGCGGGCGGGTGCCCTTCCTCCGAAAGCACGGCATCGATGATCTTCGTCGTATCCGCCTTGGAGAAGCCGCGCTTGCGCAGGAAGCTCTGGCGATCTTCGTCGTCCCGAGCGACGACACGCTCCCGCGAAGCCTTGATGCCATTGACGAACGGCATGGGCGAGGAATCGGCAAACTGGATCAACGCCGGCTCGGCTTCCAAGGCAAAACGCGAGGCGGCATATTTGGAATGCCGGATAATGATTTCCTGGAAATCCTGCACGCCCCAGAGGCAACGATTCTGGCACACTGCACGTAGATAGAAGCTGGCGATTCCAAGCGTGCGGGCGCCGACCTCCGAGTTCCAGCAATAAAACCCCCTGAAAAAGACGTCGGGCGAGCCATCGGGCAGCTTGCCGGCTTCGATCGGATTCAGGTCGTCGACGAGGAAGACAAAGACATCACGGTCGGACGCATAGAGCGTCGTCGTGGCATTGGAAATGTCGACATTCGGATTGTAGATTCCCGTTGACCAGTCGAGCACGCCAGGAATCTTCCAGCGGGTGTCGCCGGTACCGTTGCCGGCGATTTTTTGGACGGCCGCGATCAGCTCTTCATCGAAAATCCTGCCATAGTCCGGACCTGTAACCGCTCGCAGCTCGAGGCGTCCGTTCTCGATTTCCAGGCCGGGAGACTCTCTCCCGGACCTTCACCCGCCACCGCAGCCCACCCACGCTCTTCCTCTGTCGGCATCCGCGCGCCACCAGAAGCGTCGGCATTGCGGAAGCGGCCGCGTTAGGGGCCGACACCAAGCACCGCCAGATCCGGCGCCTCGTCAACGTCCGCGAAGGCGGCGAAGCATGGCCTCCCCAGGATTTCGGTCTGACGCGGATCGATGAACTGGATGCGCCCCGAATATCCGGCGCTGACGACGGACTGGGCCAGCCGCAAGCCGAATGAGCCTTCCCTGCCGGACATCCCGGCAACCACCATGGAGCGGGCGTCCAGCATCGGTGCCAGACGGTGCTGTCCAAGTAGACCCGCGCGCGTTGTGGTTACCGCGTCCATGGCTACTTCCCCTTGAACTCGGAATTGCGCTTTTCCGAAAAGGCGACGGGACCTTCGTTGAAGTCATCGGAGCGGAGCATGCGCTCGTAGTGCTGTAAGCCGCTTTTGCCCACCCATGCCTTGTGGCTTGCCTCATGCGCCGCCTCGACCGAGAGGTGTGCGGTGGCCCGAATGAATTGAAGGTCCGGTCATGATCGTTACCATGGACCGTCCACGACGGATGCCATCGATACGGCCGTCAGCACGATGGTGACACGGATGTCCTGAGGCACGGCACTCCCTTTCTCCCGCAGCCGGAGGCTGGCGCTTCATTAAACGAGCTCATTCTGGCGGCTTGACCGCCGCACCAGGTTTTGTTGTGATTACCCCACTGTAAGGGCAACCCAAAGGAAGCATGCCAGGGTTGATGACAAGACGTGGTTCGACTGGAAGCAATGGTTCCAGCACTTCGGGGTAAACGTGTCGGAAGGGGCTGCCGGGTCCTGTGTTCGACAACCACCTCATGATGAGGCAGGCTGCCTTGGCTGGCAGCGGAATAGCGTTGGGTTGGATTGGCACGGCGAGCGAACAGGTACGCCGCGGCCAACCGGTTGAGCTCCTGCCTGGGGAAGATCAACGCCCCGGTAACGTCTATCTTGTTTCGCTCAAAGAAACGCCGTGGAACAAAGCTGCCGCGCTTTTTGCAAACTGGCTCATGTCCATGCCTGGTCCGGCTTTCGATCCAGTTAGACATTCCACGACACGGAACAATGCGACCGTAGGACTTGAGAAGTTCTAGTTATCGCCCAACGGCAAACGCTGAAAAGTCGAAGGTATTCACATAATCGCGGAATGCGGCCTGCGCCTTGGACTGGTTCTTCAGGTTGGGAAAGATCAGCATCATTTCATAGGGTGGAATTTCCCAGCCCGGGAGCAACTCCACAAGGCGGCCGACCGCCACGGACGGCTGGCACACGTAAGCGGGAAGGAGTGCGACCCCGCCGCCCGCGATGCAGGATTGCAGCAGGAACCCCATAGAATCCGAGGTCGCAGCCGGCGGAGGCCGCAGGACGATCGGTCTGTCGTCTGACGAGAACACCCATTCGCGCTGCGCATCATGCACCAGGCAGCGGCGATGCAGGAGATCGGTCGGTTCCCGAAGAGGACTGCCAGCCGCCAGATAGGCTGGAGCGGCGACGAGAACCCGTTTAATCGAGGAGACACGCCGCACGATCAGGTCCTGACCTGTGGTCGTGCCAACGCGAGAAGCGAAATCAACCCGCTCGCGGATGACGTCGAGATGCCGGTTTGTGGCGATCAGTTCGACGGCGATGCGGGGAAACTGCGTGGTAAATCCGTGCAGGAAGGTCGGCATGAAATAGGTGGCAGTTACCTCTGGGCAGGTGATCTTCAGCGTCCCGACAGGCTGTTCCTTCAGGTTGGTCATCGCCATGTCCGCGGCCGAGACCTCAGCGCGAACGCGGCGGCAGTATTCGAGATAGACCTGGCCGCTGCCGGTGAGGCTTACGTGCCGGGTGGAGCGATTGAGAAGCCGCAGCCCCAGACGTGCTTCAAGCTGGGCGATGCGCTGGCTGACGGTAGATTTGGGCATCCCGATCCGCCCCCCGGCGCGAGTAAAGCTGCCCGTTTCGGCGACTTCGGCCAGAAGGATCATGTCGTCCACGCTGTACAAAGCGACGCATCCTGTCTCGTGTCGTTGCTCATTGTACAATAACACGGACAAAATTTCCGTATGATCGGAATTGTTGGAACGTTCTTGGCTCGGTAGCCTCGGCACCCGAAGCAGGGAACGCGAAAAATGTCGATCAGTCAGACGGCCCCCAAGGCGGACACGGTGGGCATCCCCATTGCGGCGATGGTTTTCACGGACCTGACGCTTTCCATCGCGGATGCGATCATCAAGGTCACGATCTCGGACATGCCGCTGTCGCAGTTCATTTTCCTGCGGTCCTGCGTCACGCTGCCCTTGTTGATCTCGATCCTGAAATGGCGCTTTCCGCAGGTGTCGTTGCGCCCAGCCTATCCTGGCTGGGCCATCGTGCGAAGCAGCCTGCTTCTGTCGAGCCTGCTGATCTATTACGCTTCGCTACCGCGCCTCGATTTCTCGATGGCGGCGGCGGTCTATTACACGATCCCGCTGTTCATTACCCTTTTTGCGGCCTTCTGGATCAGGGAACCTGTCGGGGTGCAAGGTTGGGTCGGAGTCGCCCTCGGCTTCATCGGTGTGCTGCTCATGCAGAAGCCGCAGGCCGGCGACCTTGGCATCCATGCCGTGATGCCGCTGGTTTCTGCAATTCTCTACGCTCTGGCGATGGTGCTGACGCGCACCAAGAGCCGTGGCGAAAACCCCTTCGTTTTGGCGCTGATCTTCAACCTGATAGCGATCGTTCTCGGGGGCAGCGCTAGCTTGGCGACCGTGATGGCAGGGAGCGAGGGTGGACAAAGCCTGTTCATGGGCGCGTGGATTCCAATGGGCTGGACCCAATGCGCGCTGATCGGGCTTTTGAGCATGACGATGCTGATCGGCAGCGTCGGCACGGCCATCGCCTACCAGTTGGGACCATCCTCGATCATCTCGACTTGGGACTTTTCATATCTAGCCTTCGCAGTGCTATGGGGCGTCGTGCTGTTCTCGGAACGTCTGGATGCGGCTTCCATGCTCGGTATCATTCTCATCGCACTGGCCGGGATTATCGTCATCCGGCGTTAGCGGCGATATATTGGAGCACCGAGTCCGGATGATGGCTTCGGGCTCTTTGCTACTGTCGCAAAACTGCTTGACCTTCGCACGCTGCAAAAGTCTGCGATTCAATTTTGCCAAACTTGGGAAATTGAGACATTCGGCATCAGGAGATGACAACGATCTCCCTTGAGACAGGTTGAGCGTGACGATTTGGAAAGACCCGTGGGGGGAAGACGTTCGGCCCCGCGTACGTTCGACGACTGCGCAGGAAGCGGCCAATGATGTTTAGCACCTGGCCGAAACCCTCATCACCATCGCCGGCAGAGTAACATCAGTTGGGTCGAACGGTAGCCCGGATTCCGGTCGGCCACAATGAGGTCCGGCTTCGTGTCGAACAGGCTTCGATACAGCCCCAACGCCTGCCTCCACGCGTTCTGGTTCTTCAGCTCGTCGAGGTCGCCGAGATGCTGCGACAGCAGCGCGTTGCCGTCGCCCGCCAGGCAGAACGCGGCCTTTAGATCGCCGCCCGCAGCCAGCGCCCTGACCGGGCCATCGAAGCCCGCCGGCAGCGCCAGCGGCTCCGGCGCGAAGCCGCGCGCGCCGCAACACCGAAATGCCGTGCCCGTCGAATCGCACCACGCTGTCGTCGAGCCGGTTGACAATCTCGCAGTCGTGCATCAGCCAGAAGTCGGCGATCCCGGCAAGCTCCTGCCGCGCCTCGTCATTGTCCGTGCATTGCGGCTCGCCCGAGCGATTGCCGGAGGTCATCACCACCGGACCGTCCAGCGCCCGCAGCAAGAGATGATGCAACGGCGTGTAGGGCAGCATGAAACCGAGCCGCTCGTGCTGCGGCGCCACGCCCGCCGCAACGCCGCAGCTGTCACGGCGCTTCACCAGCACGATCGGCGCCGCTCGGTTCCGGCACTGGCCGGCTTGTCGTCGTGTCGATCGCTTCTGTCAGCGAGCGGAAACCGGCGCTGGTGGCTTCGATCCGCTCCATGATCGTGAGAACGTCCTTGAGTGAGCGAGACAGACGGTCGAGCTTCCAGACGACGACAGTGTCGCTCTCCCTCAAATGATCAAGCATCCTGTGCAATTCCGGCCGCTCCCAGCGACCGCCGGAGGCCTCCTCCTTGAGGATACGCTTGCACCCGGCATCGGCGAGCGCCCTGGCCTGCGCCGTGTTCGACTGGTCGTCGCCTCTGCTCACGCGGGCGTAGCCGATCAGCACTCTGGTTCCTTTCGCAAACGGTCGTTTATGGAAGGCCGAGGGTGTCCACGAGAATACAGGTGCGGAGCCTTTCACAATCCTCTTTCCATTATGGCGCCGTAAGGCAAGCGGTTTGTGAAGGGATGAACGATGCCGGGATATCGATGACGAAGACGCAGCGGGAGAAGCTTCCGGTGGAGCGTGACAAGGCGTGGGCGTGCATTGTACCGTTCGGGAGGAATCGACCATGCGAAAGCTCTTGCCCGGCCGGGAGCGAAGATTTAGCGCTCCTCGCGCAGCAACTTTGAACAACGCAGACGTTCCTTCGCGTCGCGAGAGGGGAGAGTACCTGCCGGCCCAAATTGACCAAAGTTTTCAAGGGCCGGATTGACGACATTTCCATCGTATCCGAAGCCCCCGATCTCGGAACGCTTTTCCATAAACTTTTGGAAAAGCGACCAATCCCCCTGCTTGAGCGCTTGTCTCGTTCCGGACCATCCCCACGAGCCAGAGAGCCATATATGGTCCACCAGCCCCTGGCGCTTCATGTGGTGTCCGACCGTGCCCGATCCGTAAACGCCAACGAGATAACGGCCAGCCAACGCATTCCGCACACTCCTGAAGTAGGGTGCTATTCGTGCAAGATGCTGTGGTGTGTGGTAGTCCCAATCGACTGCAAAATAGATTCCGGAGCCTTCGGGCTGTCCCAACGCGGCGGCCAGATCAAGCGCACGACCGGAGTCTCGCTCTCCAGCCGCACCATGCAAGTCTCTGATATTGCCGCCCGCGCCACCCCGCTGCTCGAAGGCCACAGCTACCGATATTCCAGCACCATGAAGGGCGGCGAGTTCCTCCCCTGTCAGACATTTTGAGGGAAATGGTGTACTATTCCGATGGTTGTAGTACCGGATTACTGTATTGACGCCAGATTCTGCCAAGCACACAGCAAAATCGCCGACGTTCTGCGGGACGTCGATAATATCGTGCATAGTCCGTCTCCCCGAAGGCCGAAATTGTATGGAAATGCGCAGTTTATACGGTCACCTCGCCCTCCCACGCTATTTCTTCGCGCAGCCTTTTGATGTCATTTCCCGCAGCCACCAACGCGGCGCAGACGCAATCAGCTATTCCTCTGTTTGCCCTTGGGTCTATTGCAGAATGTCGCTACGTCTCTGACTATGGGACCGCCGGCTGGAGAACAAGCGCAGGTAGTACGGTGAGTCGCTCGGCGAGCTGAAACGGCCGAAAACCTGCGCGATAGTGGATTGCGTTTGCTCGTTTGACAGGTTCAGCGATGCGGAGAGCAATATCGAGGTGATGGCGAGACTGTCAGCGCTTCCAACTTCGACCACGGCAAGGCAGGTTAAAGATAGACGGACTTCCGCGGAGTCGGATTGATCTAGGACGAGGCAATTGAACGCCGTCGGTTCGCCGTGTTTGCTCAGATAGCTACGGATTGCCTTTGCCAGACCGACGCCAGCTTCATTGCCGTCGGCGGCATTCGCGCAAATTGACGCAAAGGCACTGGGCAATTCCGCCACGTCCATCGTGCGGTTTAGCGTTCTTGAAGTCGTGGCGGTTTCCACCTTGTTCGGTACCATTTGCGCGGCATTCTGCCATGCTCGAGAATCCAGAGTCCGGGTTTGGTCTTCGAATAGTTTCTGGACCATGGCAGAGCAAATCCTCTCCGCCTCGAGCGGTTGGCTGCTCTGCGGGCCGATCACCAGGAAAAGGCCCGCAGCTGTTTTTGCGAATGGGTTCATGTCTGCTTCCCTATGGAAGCGGGACCGGAGTTCGCCGGCACCGGGGGCGCGACAGAGCATCGGTAGTTCGCAAGGGCTTACCGGACCGCTCTATCGCATCCATGATGCGGGCGACGTTCGTCCAAATCCACGCTATTGGTTGGGTGCGCTGCTTTCGCGATCAAAGGCCTGACGATCAGACCTGCGGCTTGATGTCTTGTTGCGGCGTCGAGCCACCGTTGAAAAAGTTCTTGGCCTTCTTGAACTGGTCGGTGGAGTTCTTATTCACAAGCTCCTGGAAGTTTTCGTGATCGGGGCCGCCTTTGCGGATCCGACGGGTCTGAACAAGATTGGTGACCTCGGCATAGTCCATGTCGACGCGGACGTAGTGGGTCGACGAACAAGAGGATTTCAGCTCGAGGAAGTGCTCTTTGAACTCGATCTGCCGCAGAACGATTGCTCCGTAGTCGTAATATCCGCCTGCCCCATTATCGAGAAGGTAGCTCTGGTAGGTGCATGTCAGCGCCTTGTATCGCTGCGCCTTGCCGTTTGCACTGAAGGTGAGATTCCCCATTTCTGTAAGGAAGGACTGGAAATCCAGCAGCAACGATGCCCCGTCGGTAATGATCGCCTTGGCAATCAGCGAGAGGAAAGTAGCTGAGACCGACGTCCCGGCCACCTTTTTTGAAAAACTCTTCAGTTTTTGCCTGCCCATAGAGAGATCTGGAATGTTGCCAACAACATCGGTCCATGTGTTGATATCAAGCTTCTGTGCATCGATGTTCGCATAATGGGTATGCATGTAGTCGTTAATAATTCCTCCTATTGCCAGTAGATTGTCCTGATTCTCATTGAGGGTGCCGCTGTACGTCGGATCGTCGGTTTTTTGGCCGATGAGGTGAAACTGCACTGTCCCTTGAGCGTTGGCGATCGTGTCGTCACTGGGGGGCGCAGCATCTAACTGGGCCAAAACAAGGGGCTTGGCGTAGAAAAATGCGGACGCCGCCTCATAGTGTTCTTTGGAATAGCGCTGTTCATGCTCTTGAACATTCACTGAAAATGCGTTCGACATGCTTTATCCTCCTGCTGTGAGACATGAGCGTTGGTCGAGAGCTTAAGGTGCCCAAAGCGCGGAAACGCCTCGGAGATGAGATGATCTTTGCGTGCCCGCGTCGCCTTATACCAATTCGCTCCGGCCCCCACCTTTGCGTTAGACAGGCTTTTCTCTGCGCCGTATCATTTTGCGATAGCGCAGTGGCGAGAGGCCATGAAACGCCTTGAAGGCTGTGGAGAAGTTGTTGCTGTTCTCGTAGCTGAAGGATTCGGCGACCTTGGCGATGCTTTCATGCCCGTTACGCAACCGGTCAGCAGCCTCCGTCATCCGGTAGCGCCGTAGCCAAGTCATTGGCCCGCAGCCAAACGATGTCTCGAAACGGGTGGTGAGCGTTGTCCTGTTGGTCCCTACCATTCGCGCCAATTCGACGCGGGTGATCTGCTGATCGACCCGCTGCGCCAGCAGACTGCATGAATTCTGAACGATCGGATCGGCTGAGAAGAAAGGCGGGGTAGAACGCTGCGCGAACTGAACGATGCAGGCGGTAAGTCTGCGCAGAACTTCCTGCTCGGTGAGCGGCCACAACAGGTAATCGGAATACCCGTTGGAGAAGACCGCTTGTCGATCCAGGCTCTCTTCCAGAACCAGAGCCAGTTTGACAGGTTCGGGCGAGAGCTTCGCACGCCCGTGCTTGTCGTGAATCGGTTCGCGACAATCGACGATGACGATCTGCGCGGAGCGCCCTGCCCGCAATAAACGGTGATCAAGGATATCGATCTGCCTCAGAGAACTCGCGATTAGTGCCAAGGACTTGCATGCTTCGGGGTCCGAGCCAAGATATGCTGCCAGCATGCAGGCACCTCACAGACACCATGGGAAGCTGGCCTGTGGAAGGCTTGGCGCGGCCGAATGGCGGTCGAAGAGAGGCGGTTTTTGGCCTGTATATAGATGGCTGGGCGTATGATACCTTCTCGTCTGGCCCTGTTGCCTCGCTTCAAATTGTCGAAACCGGCACGGTTTCAATGCGCTGGCACAGCAGAGCCAGCTTCCCCTCCCAACGGGCGAGCAGGGCAATAAACTTTTTCCGTCATATCCTGACGATAGCCCCGGATTCGGATCACGTTTCTTGCCTAGGCGACTCATCAGTCACTTGCCTTCCCAGTTGGGATATTTTGCTCTCAGTTCCCGCCGCCGCGGCGACGGCGATCTCGTGGCGCAGCCAACGATGCTCCGGGTCGCGATGGGAACGCTCGTGCCAAATCAGCGCGACTTCATAGGGTGTCAATTGCACAGGCGGATCCATAATCGCTAGCGGCAGCAAGGCGGCGATCCTGGTCGCGACGCGGCGTGGTACAATCAACAGCAGATCGGTCGCCGCGATCGCCAACGCGGCCGTCAAGATGTTGGAAACCAACACCGGATCGCGACCCTGGAGATCTAACTTGACCAGTTCGTCATGCACCCGGCCGAAGCCGTCTTTGGAGTCCAAGGCAATGGCTGCGTGGCGCAAGGCCGCGAAGCTCTCGATTGTCCATTCCCGCGCCAGGGCTGGATGGTCGTGGCGCAGCAGGCAGGCAAACCGGTCGGAGTAGAGGCTGCGCCTCAAGTATCCGGGCGGCGAGGCGCTAATCTGCCCTATAGCCAAATCGATCTCGCCTAGCTCAAGCCGCCGCATCGCGCCGGAGAGAAGCGGATCGATGACGACGTCCAGATGAGGCGCGTGCTGGCGCAGCCGGGGCAGGAGCCGCGGCAGCAGGACCAGTCCTTGATGATCGGGCATCGCCATTATCGCCTTCGATCGCCAATTGGCTTGGGCAAGACTGCCGTTCACTATCCCGCGGATCGCATCCAGCACCGGCGGCAGCATTCGGCTCAAGCGTTGGGCCTGCGGGGTCGGAACCAGGCCCATGGAGCCGCGAACCAAAAGATCGTCGTTGAAAATGCCACGCAGCCTCCTCAACGCTCGGCTCATCGAGGGCTGGCTCAAGCCCACGTGTCGAGCCGCATGCGTGACGTTGCGGTGTTCCAGCAGCGCTTCGAGAGCAAACAGCAAGTTCAGGTCAATCGACGCCAGCATTTGCCGCTGCCGTGTGGCGCGAGGTTCCGCGACAAACGGCTGCGCCCGCTTTTTTGAAGTTTCGCGACTGCAAGCGAGCTCATCCACGGCCTTCTCCTCTCGTCTTAGTAAGCGGTGTGCTCGCGCTAAGCGTCAGCACATTCGGCATCGCTCAGCGAGGCCGAAATGCTGCCTGATTCACTTGGTCGCGGTCAGCCTCATGCTGGCGAAGCTAGGCCCAGGAACGCGGCAAAGCTCAGCGCTGATCCAGGCCTAACAGAAAGTCGTCGCACCAGCGATAGACGTTGTATTCGCGGAGCCGGCCGATCATCGCCCGCCAACGATCGATCCGCTCATCTAACTGCATGTCCAGGGCTTCTTCGATGGCCCTCGCCATCGCTTCCGGATCGTAGGGATTGACGAGGATCGCTCCGCCTAGCTCTCTGGCTGCGCCGGCAAAACGCGAAAGCACGAGAACACCTGGATTCTGTGGGTCCTGTGCGGCGACATATTCCTTAGCTACAAGGTTCATGCCGTCGCGGAGCGGCGTGACCAGGCCGACGCGTGCCATGCGGTATAGACCGGCGAGCTCGCTGGGTCCAACGGACCGGTTGATGTAGTGAACGGGCATCCAATCGATCGTTCCGAGTTCGCCATCAACGCGCCCCACCCGCTCGGCGACGTCCTTTTGCATCGCCAGATATGCCGGTATTTCCGTGCGGGATTTCGGTGTGATCTGCAGCAGTTGCGTCTTGCCGATGCGGTGGTCGTTGCTCCGCAGGAAGCGGTCAAACGCGACGATGCGGTTCTCGATGCCCTTCGAATAGTCGAGGCGGTCGACGCCGATCGCGACTTTACAACCGGGAATCCTTTGAGAGGGCTCCTGCAGAGTCTCGCTGCGCGCCGCCTGCTCGGCCAGTCGTTCGAACTCGGCCGTGTCGATGCCGATCGGAAAAACGCCGCAGCGAAACACACGTCCATAGGCTTGGCACACACCGTTTGTGATGGGGTCCGGTAACCCCTGACGGCGCAAGCATTCGGCGAAGTTACTAAGATCGTCATCGGTATGAAAGCCGACGAGGTCATAGCACGAAAGCCCGCGTAGCAAATCATCATAGTGCGGTACGGTGAAGAGGATGTCCGCCGCCGGCCACGGAATGTGCAGGAAGAAGCCGATCTTATTGCCGCAGCCGAGGTTCCGCAGTTCTTTCGCAAGCGGGATCAGGTGATAGTCGTGCACCCATATGACGTCGTCGTCGCTGATGAGCGGCTGCAACAGCTTTGCAAACAGTCGGTTGACGCGCTGATATCCGGACATTCGTGCTTCGGAATACTCGGCGAGGTCGACTCGGCAGTGGAAAACCGGCCAAAGAACCCGGTTGGCAAAGCCGTAGTAATAGTCGTCCAAATCTGTCTGCGAGAGATCGGTAAGCGCATAATTGATCCCGCCGGCCTCCCGGCGTGAGATCGGCCCTGACGGGTCCTCCCCGGCTTTCACCTTCCCCGACCAGCCCATCCATAGGCCGTGCCTTCGCCGGAGCGCAGCGCTCAGCGCAATCGCCATCCCGCCTGGCGGCGGGGAACCATGCTCGTCGGGCAGCGAAACCCTGTTTGAGACTACGACCAGTCTACTCATCTCCACTCTCCTGCTCTCGGACATCCCGCCGTTCATGAAAGCTCCGCCCCCTGAGCGATCTGCACAATAAGACATGCAAGTTCAAAAGAAAGGATAGCATGGGTCTAGAAAGGAGATTGGAATTAGATAAAAGGTTGGGCATCATGAGTTTCCTGTAGACAGTGGAATTAACATCAAGGCGAGTTCTGCGTCTGATCAATAAATCTCGACGAATCCATACGAATGTCAACTTTTCAGCGATTTAAATTGAAACAAAGCTGAACTGAATTGGAGCCGCCGGGAGAGGAAGTTGGGTGCAAAAGCGCTCCAGTGATGGTGCCAGAGGACCGGAGCGATACGAATCTCAGCGGGGATAAACCCGGTCTGCCGAACGAGTGGTCGCAGAGGACGGACAATCCATCAAAAACTAGCAGGCTTTGGGGGCACTGTTGCGCAGCAGGAACTCCGCATAGGACCTATTTGTCTGCGCTATTCCGCAATACGCCTGATGAAGATTGTCCCACCTGCTGAGCGTCACTAATTTGACTACCGTCCCCGGCAGCCCAAGCTGCAGTCAATAGGAAGTGACCATGAAGAACATTCTCATCGTCGGTCAGGACGCGTTGACGAGAGAACCGCTTATGGGCTTCTTGTCTAAGCATGAGTTTAACATCAGAGCGGTCGAAAACCGCCAGCAGGCCGCCAGCAATATGGCTTCTGAAGCGATTGATCTAGCAATTGTCGACCTGAGCTACGGCCGAGAGGACGGTTTGCAGTTCGTTCGAGATTTTGGTGCCAAGAGGGATCTTCCGATCATCATCATCAGCGGTGACTTCGTAGATGAGGCCGACAAGGTGATTGGCCTCGAAACCGGCGCTCGCGACTACATTACTATGCCCTTCGGGCTTACGGAGTTCCGCGCCCGCGTGCGCGCCGCTATGCGCCAGCGGCCGGAGCGTGACCGAAACACCATCTACCGTTTCGATGACTGGCGAGTTAGCACCAAGCGTCGGAGCTTGCGCCGGGGAACGGATCCTGACGTCAAGCTCACCGCCGGCGAGTTCAACCTCCTGATGGCCTTTCTCAAGAACCCAGGTCGGGTCCTTTCACGTGAGCAGCTTCTGATGGCGACCCGTGTCTATGATCAGGAGGTCTACTACCGCAGCATCGATGTTCTTATCGTCCGCCTTCGCCGTAAGTTGGGGCAGGATAAGGCGCCGCGCCCGCAGTATATCCGCACCGAGCGCGGCGCGGGGTATATTTTCGACAGTGTCGTGAATATTGAGGAACTAAGGACGCGCCGTGGTTGATGGACGGCCAAGATCGCGCGGGAAGCGAACGTGACCCAGCACCACTGCAGGCGCTTCAGAATATCACGAATAGGGTCAGGCTTTACCTTCATAGGAATGGCCTCCAGCCACCTGGGCACCTCGTACTATCGGCGTTTCGCGGACCGGTAGGGCCGCGCTGATTTCTGCGTGGACTGATGACGGCGATCGCTTCGGAGTTGGTTGTTGAGATTGCCGATTTTGGCATCGCGGTGGCGGTTTGCGCCGCCTTCGTCGTCATGCGGGCGCAGTTCGCCCCTGGTGCCATACGGGCGGGTGAGATTGTAGGCGAGATTGGCCATGCCGATCTTGGTCTGGCCCGCCCGATGCCGATCGTGCCCACGAACAAGAACTCGCGAGCAGCGGCTGTGGCGGCGACGTAACCTTCGGCCTTGCCGATCGCTTTACCAGTCGCCTTCGTCTGTACCATCAGACCGGCATATTCGCGCGAGGCATCCAGGTCGCAAGCCAAGACGCGATTTCAAATAAGGGGCCTCTCGCGGCGCCGACAAGGTTTCGGGATTTTCCGCTCCTCGCAGGTCGGTAGTGACTGTTGCATACGTGCAACTCAAGCGCGAAGAGTTATCTCAAGGGCAACACTATTCTTGAATTCGGCGGTCAGAATGCGAGTAATCAGCCAAACTCGCCCGATCGAGTCTTCTCGCTACGGGCCACCAATCAACCTGGGACGCCCCTGTGAGTGCCGATACCATTGCTGGCGCAGTGAGCCGGGAGAGCCTCTCTTTCCCATACCTCCGCATTAAACCCGAGACCACTGTGCCAGCCCAGCGCCCTCCGCCGGCTGGCAGCAAGATGACGGCTGCCAAACGATGGGGCTCCGTGCTCTAAAGATAGAAAATGACGTTTGGCCTACTGCACACCGGGATTTTGCCTGTGATCGCTGCCACAAGCCATCGGTGGTCTTGGTGGTGACGAAACCGCATGCGTATGTTTGCCCGCTGTGTCTAGACGGCGATCCTGCCGAGCAAACTGAGCGTTTTGACTAACATTCTCGGCAAGCTTAGAAGGAGTGGTTCGCTCGATAACAACAAACCCCGAAAATACCTCGCTCATTGTCCGGGCCACGCGCTATCTGGATCGTGGAATTTCCTTTCATGAAGAAAACAGCGGCAGTTTTTAATGAGAGATGAAGTAACCGATCTTTTAACTGAGTTGGCCCTTTGGGCGAATGTGGTGATGAAATCGGAAAGGGGCGATAGAATTAAAATTTGCGCCGCCTACGACGCCGGTCTGCAGCTAATCGCTGAGCGTACTACGCCCGGGTCTCCGCCCCGACCGGGCATTGAAGCTTGCATCCTGCAGCATGAGAAACTGAAGGCTGCCGAAGACATCAGCTGCGTAGGTTGGATACTGGCCGCGATCGCCACGCGTGTTGGGGAACGAGATCTTCCGAAATGGGAGGAAGCTCAGAAGGTCATTGGCGCCACGGTTCGGTTGCTTAGTCGCTACCGTCAAACTCGCGTTCATTGAAGCCATGGCCGCGTCGGCGGAATGGCATTACAATGCTGTCGAGCATTCCCTGTAGCGTTGCACGGACGATGACGCCGGTAATTTACGGCTGTATGAACTGAGTGCCTCCGTCTCCGGCTGCGTCAGAAAACAGGTAAGTCAGTCGTTGTCGGGTTGGAAAAGAGGAAGGTCGCTGGAAAGCGCGGCCAACCCGCCTTCGCTTGCACCACAGCCTGCCTTTTGCCAGCTCTTCAACCGTAACGTGCTATCAATCTCCTTGCCATGTGTCTTGAACGCCGAACTGTTCACGCCATTGGCGCCGCTTTGTCATCCCGTGCCCCGAAATGAGGCCGTCGTTCGAACGATATGCGCAGTTGCTTTTCCGCCAGAAACCGGCGAGCCAGATCGGTGTCGCGCTTACCCACGCGTGACACCCAGTCCGAAAACAGGCGAACCGCGCGCCGGTTCATATGCCGCGAAGGACAGACCAGCCAGTATCCCGGAAACTCGATGACCTCGAACTCTATCGAGACCGGAACCAGAGAACCCGACACCAGGTCCTCGAATGCGAGGGCTGTGCTTTCCAGGACCACACCTGCACCGTCCTTCGCCAGTTGAACCGACATTGACGAACGGTCGAAACGATAGGGATACGTCATGCGGGCGCCCTGGATACCGTTGCACGGCAGCCAATAATCCCACCGGAAATAGGCCTTCACACTGTCGATCAACCGCGCATGGCGAAGCTGCTCGCGCGGATCCGGTGAGATCGCGCGCAGTTCGGCAAGATAGGAAGGCGAGCACATCGGCAGGATCAGATCGTTGACGACGCAATCCGAATAAAGGCCGGCCCAGCCGCCGTCGCCATAACGAAGATCGAGATCGATGACCTCCGTTTCGAAATCCGAGAAATTGGGCGTGGCGTCGACGCGCAAATTCCAGCTCGGATAGCCCTTGCTGAACTCGGCCAACCGCGGCGCCAGCCATTTCTCGCCGAAGGAAGGACTGACGCGCAGGCTAAGCTGGAAGCTTTCGCGCTGCCGCACAATGGCATTACGCACCTCGCGTATGGATTCGAAAGCCTGGGTCGTGGTCTGGAAGAGCCGCTCACCCTCGATCGTGAGCGAGAGATGGCGCTTTTCGCGCTGAAAAAGCCGCACCCCGAGTTGGTGTTCGAGCAGCCGCAGCTGCTGGCTAA
>NZ_JAMYOE010000054.1:0-27213 GCF_040319695.1 Mesorhizobium sp. M0898
TCCAGGGTCTCGCGCGAGCATCGGCCGAAGCCATCAAAAAGAACGCCAAGCCCACGGCCAACATGCTGGCGCAAGCCCGTGATACCGTCGACGCCTTTTTGATCGAGATCGCCGGCAAGGAAATCACGATATCCGGCGACATCGGCGACCGGGCGATCGAAGCCAGCATGAAATACGGCAAAGCAGTCGGGCACAAAGCCGATCTCAATTTCGGCGATTGTTTTGTCTACGCCTGCGCGAAGGCTCACCGGCTTGCCCTGCTTTACAAGGGCAATGACTTTTCACAAACTGATCTGGCGTAAGGCTTTCCTGGCCTTGTATCGCGGCGCGAGAGCCGATGGGCCCCTTTTGCATGCTTTGGGCGAATCGTCGTCTTTCATGGCTAAACGCAACAAGATCGTAGGTGCACTGGTCGTCAGGCGCCACAAGCCAGGTGCCTTCTATGAGCAAGTTGTCCATCTGCTGGAGACCTTCGCAGCCCAATCGGTGCTCGCGATCCAGAATGCCAAGCTGTTCCGCGAGATCGAGGAGAAAGGCCGGGAGCTGGAGGCAGCTAGCCGCCACAAGTCCCAGTTCCTCGCGAATATGAGCCACGAGCTCAGGATACCGCTCAATTCAGTCTTGGGCTTCACAGAACTGCTGGTCGACGGCATCTACGGCGAACTCCCGGACAAGGCGAAGACGACCGTCGCGCGCGTGCAGGCAAACGGCCGCCACCTCCTCGGGCTCATCAACGACGTACTCGACCTTTCCAAGATCGAAGCCGGCCAGCTCACGCTGGCGATCGAGGACTACTCCGTCGCGCAGATTGTTCGATTGACCGTTACGGCTGTCGAGCCGCTGGCACGAGCGAAAAGGCGGCGAGTTCTGGCGGCCCTGGGGACTGGTCCACCGCCGACGCGTGAACCCGTCTAAGATGCCGTTGGTGTCCAGTTTTGGACGTGCGTCGGCGATGTCGTGTGAAGCTTTTTTGATCATCCTATCGAGCGGTTGGAAACTCGTTGGCCTCGAAAACATGGTGATGCACACGGCCGGTGAACATCTTGAGCAGCTCTCCGGTCACATCGCGGCTCTGAAAGCGAACGTCGGAATGCAGCGCCTTGTTGCAGGCGTCCATGTCGGGATAACGGATGGCGAGCGCCATGGCATAGACGGGGGCGCCCTCATCCCGTGCCGTGCCATCCAGAACGCGCACCTCCTCGGCTCCAGGGAATTGCGTCCACAACGGCACTAGCCTTTCCCTGACAAAGCGCCGGAATTCGCTCTCGCGTCCGGGGTGGATTTCGCCTTCGAACAGGGCGTAGCGAATGATCATGGCGAGGGTTTCCTGATTTTCTGCGCTTGGGATGGCCGCCGGCCGGCAAGGGCAGGTCGCGGTGCAATCCGTGGATTTGTCGTGCGAATGAGATGCGGGCGCATCCCGTATTGCGCCCGCATCGCCGGGCTCCTACTTGCCCCAGATCTTCTTGTATGCGTCGCGGTAGCCATTGCCGGGGTCGAATGCGTTATTCGGCCCACCGTCGAACTCGACATTGTCGGCCGTCACCACATGCAGCGGCGACAGATAGCCCGACCATTTTTCGCCAGCGATGGCGCGGTTCAGCTCGTCGACCAATTGCCAGCCCTGCAAGTTGAGCGGTTCGGCGACGGTCACCTTCTGGAACTGACCGGCGCGAATGCGCTGATAGGCCGATTCCGAACCGTCGCCGGCGGCGACATTGATCGGCGCGTCGGTACCGGCTTTGCCGGCGGCGGCAAGTGAGGGTCCCATAAAGTCGAAATAGAGATCGTTGATCGCCAGCGAATGCGTCCAGGCATCGCCGTATTTCTGCAGCAGCGAAGTGGTCAGCTGCGGCATGCGCTGCGAAGTCTCGGCGATCGGCGTGTCGACATATTCGAGCACCCTGCCGCCCAGCCGCTCGATCTCCGCCTTCATCTTGTCGGCTTTGGCGATGGCGATGGCATAGGTCGAATCGGTGAAGATGACGACGCCGGGCTTGCCCTTGGCATCGGCGTAGGCCCAGTCGGCCGCGGCCGTGGAGACTTGCATGGCATCCGTCGACACGTTGGCGAACACGCCGCTTTTCTCGTCGGGCCCGATCACCGGTCCGGCATGCCAGGAGACCAACGGGATACCTGCGGCCTTGGCCTGTTCCAGCGCCGGCGCCTGCTCGACCGCGTCAAAACCGTTGATGACGATCCCATTCGGCTTCAACGCCATGGCTTGGCCGAAGGCAGCGGTGCGGCCGCCGATCGAGCCGGCGCCGTCAATCACCTTGACGTCCCAGCCGATCGCCTTGGCTGCTTCCTCGACGCCGTTGGTGACGCCCAGGATGCCGCCGTTCTTGAGGTCGCCGGCGAGCACGACGATCGTCTTGCCTTGCTGCGCCTTCGGACCGGTGGTCGGGCCATCCCAGGCCGTGACCTTCTGCGCATATTTCTGGACCACCGCCATGGCGTCGGCTGTGGCGTCCGCCCGTGCCTGGCCGGCGAACAGGACAGGAGCAGCGATTGTCATGGCCATCAAGGCGACGGATGATTTCAGGAATGTTCTGCGTTGCATGTTGGTACCTCCCTTGGTTTCAAGAAATTGCATGGTCTTTCAAACTCGGCTTTCGATTGGAGTTGGCGACATGTCACCGGCTGATGTCGCCCGCCACCGGACCAACACCGGCCGGATGTGCGTTGACGTAGATGGCGTAAAGGGATGTCTGCGCAGTGATGTAGAGGCGGTTGCGCTTGGGACCGCCGAAACAGACATTGGAAACGAGCTCGGGAACCAGGATACGGCCGATCAGGGTTCCGTCCGGTGCATGGACGCGCACCGAGTCGGCGCTGGAGGCCCAGATGTTGCCGTCGCGATCGACGCGAAAACCATCGAAGAGGCCAGCCCCGCACTCGGCGAAGATGCCGCCTGCAAGCGCCGAGCGGCCATCGGCGGCAAGGTCATAGGCCTTGATCGCGCGCGGCAGGCCGGGCACATGGCTGGCGCCGCTGTCCGAGACATAGAGGATCGTCTCGTCGGGCGAAAAAGCCAGGCCGTTCGGCTGCACCATGTCGGTGACAACGGCGCTCACCTCGCCCGAAAGCTCGTCGAACCGGTAGACATGGGAGCCGCCGATCTCCGCTCTGGCGATCTTGCCCTCGTAGTGGCTTTCGATGCCGTAGACCGGGTCGGTGAACCAGATCGTACCGTCGGATTTGACCACCACGTCATTGGGTGAATTGAACCGCTTGCCTGCAACGGTTTCGACAAGCGTCTGCCAACGCCCGTCATGCTCGAGCCGGGAGACACGGCGCCCGCCATGCTCGCAAGCAACGACGCGGCCTTCGCGGTCGAGTGTGTGGCCGTTCTGGTAGTTACAACGGGCCTCGAAGATGCTGACGGAACCATCGCTTTCGTCGTAGCGCAGCAGCCGATCGTTCGGGATGTCCGACCACAGCAAATGCCTTGCGGCGGGGACATACACCGGTCCTTCCGCCCAACGGCTACCGGTCCATAGCCGTTCGAGCTTGGCATGCCCGATCATCAGCTTGCCGAACCGATCGTCGAGAACCTCGTAGTCGTTCATTCCATGATCCACGGGTTTGGCTCGATTTGTCACTTCGAGGGCTGCGCGACGGTCTTGGTCCTGTTTCTTTGCGCTGCGCCGCGCTTGCGCTGGGCGTAGCCGGCAATGCCTATGGCGACGAGCAGCGTGACGCCGTTGAACAATGGCTCGACGAAGAACGAGCCGCCGAACTGCTGGATGCCGGAAATGCCGACCGCCAGGATGATGACGCCCGTCATCGTGCCCCAGACGTTGACTCGTCCAGGCTTGATCGTGGTCGAGCCGAGAAAGGCGCCGACGAGAGCCGGCAGCAGATACTCCAGTCCGACGCTGGCTTGGCCAATGCGAAGCTTGGAGGCGAGCAACACGCCTGTCAGCGCCGTCAGGAAGCCCGAGGAGATGAACGCCCCAATGACGAAGCGGCGCACCGGAATGCCATTGAGAGCAGCCGCCTTCGGGTTGGCGCCGATGGCATAAACGTAGCGGCCGATCGGCAGATATTCGAGGATGATCCACAGTGCGACGGCGATGCCAAGCACGTAGAGGCCGGTGATCGGCAGCCCGAACACCATCGTGCCGTTGAGCGCGTAGAAGCCGTTGGGCAACACGCCGACAACCTGCCGGCCGCCAGTGTGCCAAAGCGCCAAGGAATAGAGCACGGTGCCGGTGCCCAGCGTGGCGATGAAAGAGTCGATGCGGGCGACTTCGACCAGCAGGCCGTTGAGGAAGCCGGTCGCGGCGCCGAGAAGCAGCACTATCATCACTGCCAGCGGCCACGGAATGCCGAACATGGTCTGCAGACTGATGGCCAGGATGTGCCACAGCACAATGCCGTAGCCGACGGTGAGGTCGATGCGTCCCGACGCCATCGGGATCATCGCCGCCAGCGACAACAGCGCAATAATCGCCTTGTCGGAGATGATCGAGCGCAGGTTAAGCAGCGTCGGGAACGTGTTCGGCAGCAGGATCGAAAACAACAGGATCAGCAACACCGTCAGGATAACCAGCCCGTAGACCGGCAGCAGCCGGATAACCTTCTGCGCCATGGACAAATCAGCCATCTCGCCGCGGGTCGGTTCGAGGGCGCTGGATTCGATCGATTGCATGAGTTCGCTCCCAGAAAGATCAGGCGGCTTCGGAAGCCGATGCCGCGGTGATCACGGCGGATGTGGTGAGGTCTTTGCCGGTGAGTTCGCGAACGATCTGTCCTCGCGAAAACACCAAAGCGCGGTGGCAGATGTGGGCAATCTCCTCGAAATCGGTCGACACCACGACGACGGCGAGGCCGGCTTCAAGCGCGCGGCCGATCAGCCGGTAGACCTCAGCCTTGGCGCCGACATCGACGCCGGCCGTCGGATCCTCGGCGATCAGCAACGTACGCCCGGTGTGCAGCCAGCGCCCGACGACCACCTTTTGCTGGTTCCCACCCGACAGCGCCTCTATCGGCAGGTTCGGATCGTTGGGGCGCAGCCCGACGGAACTGCCGATCGCCTGCGCCAGCGCAGCCTCCTTGTGAGGCGCAAGGAAGGAAAACAGGCCGCGCTTGCCGGCGCCGGGATTGAGGAAACTGTTCTCACGGATCGACAAGGATCCAGCGATTGATTCTTCGGTCCTGTCACGCGCGATCAGGCCGATGCCGGACGACATCGCCGCGATCGGGCTGGACAGGTCCGGCACAGCCCCGCGGATCGTCACCGTGCCGGAAGAGCCCTGGCAGCCAAACAGCGCCCGGCCAACCAGTTCCTGCCCGGCGCCGCGCAGGCCGACCAGGCCGAGCAACTCACCCTTGCGCACGTCGAAAGACACCGGGCCGGCACCGGCGCAGACAAGGTCGCGGACAGCACAGATCGTCTCGCCGGCCTGCGTTTGAGCCTTGCTGAAAACCTGGCTGACCGGACGGCCGACGATCATCTCGACCAGTTCGTCCGGTTTTGTGTCGGCGACCTTCTTCTCGCCGACCAGCCTGCCGTCGCGCAGCACGGCGACGCGATCGGCGATGCGGAAAATTTCATCCAGGCGATGCGAGACATAGATCATGCCGACGCCGCGCTGCTTGAGCGGACGGATGGCGTCGAACAGCCGCTCGACCTCGTCGGCGGGAAGGCTGGCGGTCGGCTCGTCGAGCACCAGCACATCGGCCTCGGTAGCCAAGGCGCGAGCGATGGCAACCAGCGACTTTTCTGTACGGGTCAGATCCTGGACCCGTGTCGTCGGGTCGAAGTCACAGCCGACCAGCTTGAGAGCCTCATGCGCCCTCGCCTCGGTCGATCGCCAGTCGATGAGCCCGGAGCGAAGCGAAAAGCCTTGGGCGAGGCCGACATTCTCGCCGACCGTCATCCATTCGATAAGACCGAGATCCTGGTGAATGAAGGCGACGGGCTGGCGCTGGTTCGGCCGCGGCGGGCGATGATGGTAGGGCTCGCCGCGAAACAGGATTTGGCCGCCATCCGGCCGATAGATGCCGGCGAGCGTCTTGATCAGCGTCGACTTGCCGGCGCCATTCTCGCCGAGCAGCGCCAGAATCTCGCCCTTGTGCAGATCAAGCGTCACGTCGGAGAGCGCGCGGGTGCCGCCGAACTCCTTCGTAATTGACTTGAACTCGATCAGTTTTTGCTCGGTCACAATGCGTTCCTCCCGAGATCGCCCAAACGATGTTATCGATAACATTTCTAGGCGTCAAGCATCAAAGAATAAGGCCAACGGATCAGCTGGTGTTGCCGTCGAGCAGACGCATCATCTCGGCCGAGTCGTTCGGCCCCAATCCTGCCGCGCAGAGCAGGCGATGGATCTCGACCACCTGCCCGGTCATCGGCATCGGCGTCTTGGTTTTCAGCGCGAAGGCCTGCAGCGAATCCAGATCCTTCAGCATGTTGTCGATGCGGCCGGTGGCTGAAAAATCCCGGGCAGCGAATTTTGCCATGAACTCCTGCATGATGCTGGAGTCGGCCCGCCCGCCCTTGAGTGCAGCGGGGATTGCCTTCGGGTCTACGCCGCCGGCTTCGGCAAGCTTCACGGCTTCGGCGACAGCCTGGAACAGTACGGCGCAGAACAGCTGGTTGATCAGCTTTGTCGTCTGCCCTGCCCCACTCGGCCCCATCAGTGTGTAGTTGGTGCAGAGATGCCGCATCACCGCGCGCGCCTGTTCGAAGTCTTCAGCCTCGCCACCCGCCATGACTGTCAGCCTGCCGGCCAGCGCGCCGGGAACGCCGCCCGAAAGCGGGCAGTCGAGCCATTTCATGCCGGTCTCGGCAGACAGCTTCCCGGCCATCTGCGCGGTGTCGACAGGATCGATCGAAGACATGTCGATCAGCAGCTTTTCCGACGACGCCGCAGCAGCGACACCACCATCGCCAAACACCACCGAACGCACGATATTGGCATGGTTGAGACTGAGGACGATGAAGCTGCTCGCCCGCGTTGCTTCCGCCGCCGACGCGGCGGCAGCCGCACCCTTGGCGGTCAGGGCGGCGACCTTGGCCTTGTCCAGATCGAATACCGTTACGGCTTGCCCGGTCTCGATCAGGCGGGTGGCGATCGCCGACCCCATGATGCCGGCACCGACAACGGCGACTTTTGCTGGTTGCGTCATTTCAACGTGCCTTTTTCCTTGATGCTGGCAGGGTCGACCCAAGTGCACCCAGACCCTGCGACACTCTATCGGCAATCGTGTCGACAGGCGCGTCGATGTCCACTGTGACCACCAGCGGCTCGTCACCTGGATGCTCCAGTGTGGCGAACTGGCTGTCGAGCAGCGCGGGCGGAAAGAAGTGGCTGCGGCGCTCGGCGAGCCTGGCTTGCAGCAGCGAGCGCGACCCCTCCAGGAATACGAAAAACAGCGACCCGCCCGCCGCATCGCGAAGCCTATCGCGATAGGATTTTTTCAACGCGGAACAGCTGACGACTAGCCCGCGACCCTCCTCATGTGCATGGCGCAAGGCTGCGCCCAACAGGTCCAGCCAAGGCCAACGATCCTCGTCGGTAAGCGGCATGCCCGCCGACATTTTCTCGACATTCCCGCGCGGGTGCAGCGCGTCGCCTTCGACAAAAGCGAGCCCTAGACGAGCCGCGATCGCGATGCCAATGCTGGTCTTGCCGCAGCCGCTGACACCCATCACGACGATGGACCAGGACTCAGAGGCAGGTTGTGATGCCGCCATCGACATAGAGCGTGTGTCCATTGACAAAGGATGAGGCCGGTGCAGCCAGAAAGATCGCCGCGCCGACCAGTTCGCCGACGTCGCCCCAGCGACCCGCCGGTGTGCGGTTGGTCAGCCAGGCTGAAAACTCGGGATTGTCGACCAGCGCCTGGTTGAGCGGCGTCTTGAAGTAACCCGGCGCAATGGAATTGATCTGCAAGCCATGCTTCGCCCAATCGGCACACATGCCGCGCGTCAGGTTGCGCACAGCGCCTTTCGTGGCCGTATAGGGCGCGATGTTCGTCCGTGCCAGTTCGCTTTGCACCGAGGCGATATTGATGATCTTGCCGCGCCGCCGCGGGATCATGTGCCGCGCCACCGCTTGTCCCACGAAGAACACGCTGGAGATGTTGGTGCGCAAGAGTTCCTCCCATTTGTCGGCGGGGAAATCCTCGAGCGGCATTCGGAACTGCATGCCGGCATTGTTGATAAGGATATCGATGGCGCCGATCGTCGCCTCGATCTCCGCGACGCCGTTCGCCACCGCAGCATGATCGGTGACGTCGAAGACGGCGCTATGGACCTTGTGCCCCTTCGCTGTCAGTGCATCCGCAGCTGTTTTGACCTTTTCGGCGCTGCGTCCGTTGAGCACGATTTCGGCGCCGTGCTGCGCCAACCCCTCGGCCAGCGCCAGGCCGATCCCCTGTCCCGAGCCGGTGACCAGCGCCCGCATGCCGGTCAAATCGAACAATGAACTGCTCAAATGCTCCTCCTGAGCAATGTTTCCTGAGCGGCCACGATTTGCAGCGCAGCGCCGCCAGTCCCTATTGACATGAATGTTATCGATAACATAGTCAATGGAAAAATGAATCCGCACAGGAGACGACGCCGTGACCGACATTTTGATGACAGGTCCCTATCCCGATTGGGACATGGCAGATCTTGAGGCGAAATATCGCGTCCACAAACTTTGGCAGTCCGAGGACAAGGACGCGTTGCTCTCAAGCCACGCCGGCGCGATCCGCGCCATAGCTACGCGCGGCGAGCTTGGCGCAAGTGCTGCGCTGATGAGAAAGCTGCCGCAGCTCGAAATCGTTTCCTGCTATGGCGTCGGCACCGACGCCATCGACCTTGCCTATGCCAGGGCGAACGGCATTCGTGTCACCAATACACCTGATGTTCTAACCGAGGACGTAGCCGATATCGGGATGGGGCTGCTGCTCGCCGTGGCGCGAAAAATCCCGCAGGCCGACGTCTATGTGCGCGATGGGAGCTGGCGCAAGGGCAATATGGGGCTGGTCACGCGTGTCTGTGGAAAAAGGCTGGGCATTATCGGCATGGGCCGCGTCGGTGCGGCGGTGGCGAAGCGCGCCGCTGCATTCGACTGCACGATTTCCTATTTCGACAACCGCAAGCGCGACGATCTTCCTTATGCTTTTGTCGGCGATCTGGTCGAACTGGCGCGCGACAGCGAATTTCTGATCGTAACGCTCGCCGGCGGCGAAAGCACAAAACACATGATTAATGCGTCGATCCTGGCAGCGCTCGGAGCAGACGGTATCGTCATAAATATTTCGCGCGGCAGCACGATCGACGAGACCGCGTTGCTCGCGGCCCTGGAATCCAGTGCCATCAAGGGTGCCGGGCTCGACGTGTTCTGGAACGAGCCAACCATCGACGAGCGCTTCCTGAAGCTTACCAACATCGTGCTGCAACCGCACCACGCCAGCGGCACGGTGGAGACCCGCAAGGCCATGGGTCAGCTCGTTCGCGATAATCTCGCGGCCCATTTCGGTGGACAGACCTTGCTGACACCGGTCGTCTGAGAAGGGATCACATCATGAAGTCGATCGTCATCCACGCCGCAAAAGACCTGCGGATCGAGGAGACCGATCCGGGCTCCCCTGGCGCCGGACAGGTCGAGATCGCGGTCGAGGCTGGCGGCATCTGCGGCTCGGACCTGCATTATTACAACCATGGCGGCTTCGGCGCGATCCGCGTTCGTGAACCCATGATTCTTGGCCACGAGGTTGCGGGCACGGTGCGGGCCCTCGGCGACGGCATCTCCACACTTGCGGTCGGCGATCGCGTGGCGATCTCGCCCAGCCGGCCCTGCAATGCCTGTCGCTACTGCCTGCAAGGCATGCAGAACCAGTGCCTCGACATGCGCTTCTATGGCAGCGCCATGCCGATGCCGCACATACAGGGGGCGTTCCGCCAGCGCCTGGTCGCCGAGGCGTGGCAGTGCCACAGAATAGCCGACCACATCTCCATTAACGAAGCCGCTTTTGCCGAGCCCTTCGCGGTGACGCTGCATGCCATGAACCGCGCCGGCTCGCTGCTCGGCAAGCGGGTTCTGGTCACCGGCTGCGGGCCGATCGGCGCGCTTTGCATCCTCGCCGCACGAGCCCACGGCGCGCGCGAGATAGTTGCAACCGATGTCATGGACGGCGTGCTGGCGAAGGCCCTGGAGATCGGTGCCGACCGTACGATCAATGTCGCGATAAATAGCGAAAAGCTCGCCGCTTATAATGTCGACAAGGGTAGTTTCGACATGATGTTCGAGGCCTCTGGCAATGAGCGCGCGGTACGTGCAGGGCTCGATGTCCTGAAGCCGCGCGGCGTGCTCGTGCAGCTCGGTCTCGGCGGCGATCTGTCGATCCCGCAGAACCTCATCGTCGCCAAGGAGATCGAGATGCGGGGCACTTTCCGTTTCCACGAGGAGTTTGCGCTCGCCGTCGACCTGATCAATCGCCGCCGGGTGGATGTCAAACCGCTACTGACAGGCATCTATGCTCTCGACGAGGCGGTCGCGGCTTTCGACATCGCCGGTGACCGAAACAAATCCATGAAGGTTCAGATAGCGTTCTGAAGATCCTTCGGTTGCGCTGGAGGCGCATCGGCACATCGCATGAAATCACGTCGGCGCCAACCGCCGCCAAGGCGGCGTGTGCCACATCGAAATCCTGCTCGCCGGTTCCCGACCCGACGCCGATGCCGCCCGCAAGGCGTCTGCCGAAGCGGATCGGCAAGCCCCCGGGCAAATTGGTCACGTCGCCCTGCGATGCGATACCGGCTGAGAGCGCCACTTCGAACGCCATGCCGCCAGTAGCGGCGTTTATTGACGCCGCGGTGCACGCCTTCGCCTGCGCCGTACGCATGCTGAGGAACCGCGCGCCATCCATGCGCAGGCTGGCGAGGACTTCGCCGCTCGCATCGACGACCACGAGACATTGCGACGCCCGTCGTGACGGCGCGCGCTGCTCCGGCTGCAACGGCTTTCAAGGCACCGTCATGCGTGAGGGTGATGGTCTCGCGAAACATCGCTGCTGGGCTGCCCTTCGCTGCGTTTGAATCGATGCAGGAACTCAGGTGCTTTCGCGCTCGATGACGCGATAGCTTGTGAGGACGATTTCTTCGCCGTGTCGTTTCTCGTCGCCTCGGATCACCTGGATCAATCTGCGGGCGGCCTGTTGCCCGATGCCGTAGCAGTCGACATTCACGGTGGTGATGCCGGGATGGCAAAAGGCGGCTACCTCGTAGTCGCCGAAGCCGGCAATGGCGATGTCCTGCGGGATCCGCATGCCCCGGCGCTTGCATTCCATCAGTGCGCCGAAGGCCGAAAGGTCCGAAACGCAGAGTACGGCTTGCGTGTCCGGCCAGCGCTCCAGCATGCTGACGACGGCCTGGCCTCCCTGCTCGATGGATATCGGCGGCACGCCAAAGGAAACGAGGCGCCCGGTTGGCAGGCCGAGCTCCTCAATGGCTCTGACAAAGCCTTCGCGCCTTTGGCTGCCGCGCGTGTCGCGCGAGGTCGTGCCACCGATGTAACCGAATTTATTGTAGCCTTTTCTGGCCAGCGTCTTGACGAGAAGCCCCATCGCCTCTTCGTTGGAGAATCCGACCACCTGATCGATGGGTTTCGCCGGCAACTCCCAGGTTTCGACTACAGGGATGCCCGCGTTTTTAAGAAGCCGGCGGGCGCGCTCCGTATGGGCGCCGCCGGTCAGAATGATGCCTTCGGGCCGCCGACGGAGCATCGCTTCGATCAGCTTTTCCTCCTTCTCGACCGTATAGTCGGTGTAGCCGAGCAGAAGCTGGAGTCCCGTGCTCTCCAGTTCATCCGTTATGCCGCGCGCCGTATCGGCGAAGTTGGAATTGTTGAGTGATGGAACCATCGCGGCAACAAATCCAGTCTTGCGCGAGGACAGGCTGCCGGCCGATTGGTCGAGCACGTAGCCGAGGTCGTTGACCGCGACCATGATCTTTTCCCGCGTGGCCTTGGAAACGAGGCTGCCCTCTTTCAGGGCGCGTGAAACCGTCATGGCGGACACACCTGCCCGCCGCGCCACGTCGACCATCGTCGGGGCGTGGCTCTCGCCCGGTCTCGATGAGGCGGCCTTGGCCATCATGCCGCTCCACCAGCCGGCAGCGATGTGCCTAAGCAAAACGCTGGACACTCGGGCACAAGCTCTCTGCGGCGTCCGGCATCGCTCATGAACCACCCGTTGGAATCAACTTCACGCAAGGCATGTTATCGATACCATGTCAAAAGACAACAGCCACATACGGCCCAAGCGTAAACATGGTCATGAGCACCGGTTTGGGCCGCGATCACACTTTGGCTCTACTGCCGACGACGATTGCCGAATGAGGTCCGCCCGACAGGACCGGACACCGTTTCTTCGATGCCTGCCGGGCGTGGGTGCGCCAGCTCTGTCAGCCAGCCCATAGCGAGCAAGTCGACGGTGTAGGCGACGGGATCAGGAGCAGCAGGGCAGGAACGCCCGCCATTGGGATGCCGGCACCACACGATAGACCGCCTTCATGTACTTGGCGCTCCCGAGCAGATAGATCGCCGGTCCGCCAGTGAGGATCAGGACTTAGGTTAGGCCGTCTTGAGCGGATCATGGGAATGCGCCAGCACCAGATCGTTGCCGACGGCGGCGGCGATGACCCCGCCGACCAGGATCCCGTGGGCATAACGAAGCCTATCTGCCGAATTGTCGGAGGTTAGAACTCTTCCGCCGAGGAGAACGACTTCGCGTTGAAACCGAACGCTCTAAGCAGGTCTGGCAGGGACTCGCGCACGGATTCATCGTCGTCGACGACAGACACGAGTGGTTGCACAACTTTCATCGAATCCCCGCTGAACTCTGCGCATTGCCCATAGCCGATGCGCGCATGGTGCCGACCTCGCGAAGCCCTTCCCCGAAGTACTCCGGGATGGAGAATGAGAACGTAGCACCCGGGCCACGGTTCCGTTCAGCCCACAGGCGTCCGTTATGGCTCTCTATGATGGTGCGGCTGACGGACAACCCGATCCCCATGCCCTCGCTCTTGGTTGTATAGAACGCCTCGAAGAGGCGCGCCGTTCCTTCCGGCCCGAAACCAACGCCGGCGTCCTGTACGGAGAGGTGCACGTGATCGTCTTCGTCCAATTCGGTTCTGATCACCAGCTGCCTCGGGCGGTCATCGACGCCGCTCATCGCATCGGAAGCGTTCCGCAGCAGGTTTATGATTACCTGTTGAAGCTGGACCCGGCCACCGCCGACCGGCGGAAGCCCGCCGGCGAACTCGGTGTGCAGCACCACCCGGTTTCGTTGAAGATCGCCGGACGACAGTGCAATCACCTCTCGCGCAGCCTCGTTCAGATCAATTGGTTCGATCGTTGGGGGCCGTTTGCTGAAAAGCGCGCGCAATCGTGCAATCACGTCCGCCGCACGATTGCCGTCGCGGATGGTGCGGCGCGCGGTTTCTTGCGCGACCTCGATGTTTGGCGGGTCGGCCGCCAGCATGCGAAGGCACGTGCTGGCATTAGTAATGATTCCTGAGAGCGGCTGATTGACCTCATGCGCGATCGAGGCCGTCATTGCGCCGAGGCTCATTACCCTCGTGAGGTGGGCGAGTTCCGACCTAAGTTTGTCGTGCGCCTGCGCCAACAGCCGGCTTTGTGTCACGTCCTGAACCGCGCCGACGCATTCCAGTCGACCGGTATCGTGCTTTATCACGCGGCCGAATACTCTGACGTGTTTAATGCTGCCATCAGCCATGAGAAGCCTGATGTCGTATTCGGGATTGTCCCGACCGGAGCGCACCCGACGGGCGGCTGCACGATGCCAACAGCCTTGATCGTCGCCAGCAGCAGGGGGCCTGCGGGCTGGACTTGGAACGGCGCGCCTTGTCGGGATTGTCCTTGAGCGAGCGCGGATCAACGAATTTCAGTTCCATGGGAATGCTCCTTGGAGGTTGCAGACGCGGCCTTTCAGCGGTCCTTTCTCGTCTTCCTTCCGAAGACATCCCCCTGCCCGCGGAGCGGGCGGGCCGGTGCAACCGCCTGGTGAGCATCCCTGCCCGGCAGGACAAGCGGGGCTTTCAGCCCTGCGCCGGACGACGCGGCCGGGATTGCGAGGCTGGCGGTTGAGCGTCAGCGCCACCGGTCTGGCCGATCAGCGAGGGGGTTTTCCTTGCCTCCATTTCCTCTCCCTATGCTGTCCAAATCTGCTGGGCGGAGCGCTCACGCCTGACGGAGCTTGAAATCCGCGTATATTATAGCAATATACATCGATGATCGAATGGGAACGGATTGCCGGCTTCGACTGGGATGCGGGCAATGCCCGCAAGAGCATCGACAAGCACGACGTCAGCCAGGCCGAGGCGGAACAGGTGTTCTTCAACGAGCCGTTGCTGACCGTTCCCGACGCAAAGCACAGCGCCATCGAGCAACGAATTCATGCTCTGGGGCGCACCGATGATGGAAGGCTGCTGCACATCACCTCCACGCTTCGGGACAAGGACACCAAGATCCGGGTGATTTCCGCCCGGGATATGAGCCGCAAGGAGCGAGGCTACTATGACCAAGACAGCTAAGCCGGTTCCGACCTTTGCATCGGAGGCCGAGGAGCGCGCCTTCTGGGAGTCCAACGACTCCAGTGAGCATGTCGATTGGAGCAAGGCAGAGCGGGTCCGCCTGCCCAACCTCAAGCCGTCGTCGACCTCGATCTCGTTGCGGCTGCCCAATAGCCTGCTCGAACGGATCAAGGTCGCGGCGAACAAGCGCGACGTGCCCTATCAGTCCCTTATCAAGACCTGGCTGTCCGAGAAGATTGACGCCTCTCGAGGCTAAGGAGGCCGGCCTTAAGCCGCCTCTACCTCTCCCGGGTAACGAGCGGCAATGCCGATCTTGACAGGATGACGAGCGGGGGCTTCTTCCGCGACAGCGTTACGCTGGTCAGCGGCGCGACCGGCACCGGCAAGACGCTGCTGGTGACCAATTTCCTGGCCGGTGGCGTCGCGGCCGGCGAACGCTCCTTACTGGTTGGCTACGAAGAAAGCCGCGGTCAGCTCATTCGCAACGCGCGCAGTTGGGGTGTCGATTTCGAGACGATGGAAGCGGAAGGCGGGCTCAAGGTCGTCTGTCTCTATCCGGAGGCGCAAAGCCTTCCCGACCATCTGCTGATGATCCGTCAATTGGTCGAGGAATTCAAACCGGATCGGCTTGCCATCGACAGCCTTTCCGCGCTCGAACGCATTGCGCCGGAGACCGGCTTTCGCGAGTTCCTGATCAGCCTCACATCCTTCGTCCAGAACGGATTCAGGCGACCCGCTTTAGGTCTTTGTTTTATGCATGTCGTTCTCCCAAGACCGAGCTCACTTTTGGGCGACATTGCATTAGCGAAAAGCTGATGCTGCCGGTTTTTCGAACTTCGCCGCGCCGGTCATGATGGCGACGACATCGCCCATGGTGTGGGTTTTCGGACTGACCACGGCCGCACGTTTGCCCAGGCGCATGATGTGGATGCGGTCGGCGATTTCAAAGACGTTCGGCATGTTGTGGCTGATCAGGACCACCGGCAATCCGCGCTGGCGGATCGCCCGGATCAGGTCGAGAACCTGGCCAGTTTCGCGCACGCCGAGTGCTGCCGTCGGCTCATCCATGATCGCGAGCTTCTTGGCGAACAATGCCGCTCTGGCGACCGCGACGCCCTGACGCTGGCCGCCTGACAACGATTCGACCGCGCTGCCGATCGACGGCAGGTGGAATTTCAGGTCCGCCATGCTGCGCTCCGCCTCCGCGCGCATACCCTTCTTGTCGAGCATGCGCAGCACATTGCCGAGGAAGCCGGGGCGGCGGCGTTCCCGGCCGAGAAACAGGTTGCTGGCGATGTCGAGCGCGGCCGCAACGGCGAGATCCTGGTAGACCGTCTCGATGCCGAGCTTGCGTGCTTCCAGCGGACCCTTGAAGTGGACGGGTTGGCCGTCCAGCAGAATGTCGCCGCTGTCGGGGACGATCGCGCCAGTCAGCGCCTTGATCAGCGAACTCTTTCCAGCGCCGTTGTCACCGACCACCGCCAGGATTTCGCCGGCGCGCAGTTCGAAATCGACACCGTCGAGAGCGGTGACGTGGCCGTAGCGTTTGACTACGTTGCGGGCTTCGAGGATGACGCCACCCGGGGTGGTCACCACTGGCGCTCTCGGCTCGACAGGCGTCATCACCGCCTCCCCCTGGTCAGTTGATCGAGCGCGACCGCCACGATCACGAGAATGCCTGTGATCAGATCCTGCCAGAGCGGATCAATGCCGGCGAGCGTCAGCCCGTTGCGCAGGACGCCGACGATCAGCGCGCCTATTAGGGTGCCGATCAATCCGCCCCGGCCGCCGAACAGGCTGGTGCCGCCAATGACGACGGCGGTGATGGAATCGAGATTGGCGGTCTGCAAGGCATTGGGGTCGGCATTGGGGATTCGGCCGAGCGCCAGCCAGGCCGCGATCCCGTAAATGAACGCCGCTAGGACGTAGACCGACAGGAGGAGCCGGCCAACAGGTATACCGACAAGCCGGGCGGCTTCCGGATTGTTGCCGACCGCATAGACATGCCGTCCCCATTGCGTCTGGTTGAGAAGGAACCAGACCATTCCATAGAGGAGGAGCATGATGATGACGCCGTAGGTCACGATGAAACCGTTCAGGCGGATGGTGTTTCCCGTCCAGCCGAGAAATTCGTCGGTGACCGCAAAAGCCCCGCCCGCCGAAATCAGCCTGAGCGCGGCGGTGATGATGCCCAATATACCGAGGGTGACGATGAAAGGTGGCAGGCGCAGGCCGCTGATGAGGCCCCCCGCCGCGACACCGGCCGCCGAGCAGGCGAGAACGGCCAAGGTCATGGCCGCGATCGGATCATAGCCGCTGTTGGCCAGTTTTCCGGCAAGGATGGTGCCCAGTACGCATATTGCCCCCACCGCGAGGTCGATGCCGGCGGTCAGGATGATCAAGGTCTGGCCAATGGCCAAGGTGCCGATGATCACCGTCTGCTGGAGAATGATCGACAGGTTTTGCGTGGCGAGAAAACGCGGATTGGTCAGGGAAAAGATCACGCCGAAAGCGAGCAGTACCAGCAATGGGCCCACCGATGGCGTGCCAATGACCTTCTTGGCAATGCTGGACGTTCCGCCGAAAGAGAGTGCCGATGGCGAATTCATAAGTGCCCTCTGGAACAGTCGCCGCGTTCCCAGCCTCAAGGGTCGGGCCGGAAACGAACGGGACCATGCCGACACAGATATACCGTCTTGCCGACGGCCTGTCCGGCATGGTCCCGCCGGGAGGATTCAAAATATCAGTCGCCCCAGCAGTTCTTGAGGCCCCATTCGGTGTCCTTGGAGTCGATCCCTTCAACCGGCTTGTCGGTGATCAGGAACGAACCCGTATTGACGAAGCCGCTCGGCTTCTTGCCGCTGGCGGCATAATCGACGACCGCGTCGACGCCCATGGCCGCCATCTTGTAGGGGAACTGCATGACCGTCGCGGCGATCTTGCCGGCCTTGACGTCGCGGACACCGGCGCAGCCGCCGTCAATCGAGGTCAGCATGACATCGGCTTCCTTGCCGAAGGATTTCAACGCCGCATAGCCGCCGGCGGCGGCTGGCTCGTTGATGGTGTAGACCGCATTGATCTCGCCGTTCTTGGAGAGCAGGTTTTCCATGCCGACCTGGCCCTTGTCCTGCGCGCCATTGGTGATGGCCGAGCCGGCGATGGCCGGATCGCCCTCGGCAAGCCCGAAGCCCTTCAGATAGCCATTGTGGCGGAACGTATCGACCGTGCCGCCAGGCGTTCCATCGAGCATGGCCAGCACCGGCTTCTTGTCGCCGAGCGCCTTGCGGGCATAGGCGCCCTGCTGCACGCCGGCCTCGAAATTATCCGTGGCAAAGGTGGCGTCGACCGCTTCGGCCGGATCGGTCGCCGTATCGAGCGCGATCACGAGGACCCCTGCATCGCGCGCCTTCTTGATGATACCCAGCATGCCGGTCGAGTTGTTAGGCGTCACCAATATGCCTTTGGCGCCGGCGCTGATCAGATCCTCGATCGCAGTGACCTGGCCCTCATTGTCGCCGTCGAACTTGCCAGCACGGGCGATCAATTTGACGCCCTTGGCCTTGGCCTCCGCTTCGGCAGCCTGACGCATTTTCACAAAGAACGGGTTGACCTCCGTCTTGGTGACGAGGCCGACAATGACTTCCTCGGCCGAGGCATGGCCGGTCACTGCAAAAGCGGTCCCGAAGAACACCAGGCCCGCAACGGCTGATTTCACGATGGTTCCGGATTTGGTGCCGGTCGACATAGGCAAAGTGAACATGAACTCCTCCCGAGTTGTTGAACCTTTCTCCTCAAAGGCTCACCGAGTTACGCATATGTTTTGCATAGAGTCAAACATTATATCTATAATTATGTATGTTTTTATACATAATTATAGATGCGAGCCGCGCCTCATGCGTGCCCTGCACGTCGAAGGATGGCGGTTCCGCACAAGATCGACGGGGTTGGCAGTCGCCTTGCTCAGGCCACCGATTTCGTTTCTTTCTCCGGCCGGTCGAGCGACGCCGCCCTGTTCAGATCATGCATGGCGTTGCGTACGGTCCGGCTGTCGCTGAGCTGCCGATAATTTTTGTAGAGAGACCGGTAGGCGGCCGCGCTTTCGCGGCGTGGGTGATAGGGGGTGAAGGTGCGCGCGCCGAACCGGGCCGTGCCCTCGGCGAAGCCGCTCACCAGTTCGGCCGCGACCGCGCCATGAACCGCCGCGCCGACGGCCGTCGCATGGGCAATGGTTGGAACCTCCACGACGCGCCCCAGCACGTCGGCCATGATCTGCACCAGCAATGGATTGTTCTGGGCCAGCCCGCTCGTCAGGATGATGCGGTTGATGCCAAAATCGCCGGCCTCGAAGAGGTCGACCACCGTGCGAGCGCCAAAACACAGCGACTCGATCAGTGCGCGGTAGATGCCGACGCCCGTGGTTTCGGTGGTGAGACCGAGAAGCAGGCCGCTGAGGTCTGAATCCGCGAGCGGCACCCGGTTGCCGTTCCACCAGTCAAGCGCCACGAGATGGTTGGCGCCGGGTTCGAGCCCGGCTGCCTCACGGTTGTAGACACGGAAACTTTCAGCCTCGTCGGCACCACGCGGAAAGGCCTTCACGAACCAGGCGAGCATGTCGCCAAACCCAGCCTGCCCGGCCTCGTAGCACCAGAGATCGCGAACCGATCCATCCTTGGCCACACCTTCGATGCCGGGGGGCAAAGGACGGAACTGTTCGTTCAAAAAGAGATAGACCGCCGATGTTCCGAGCGCGCCGACGAGACAGCCGGACGACACGGCCCCGACCGCGGGCAGCACGACGTGTGAATCGATGACCGCCACTGCGACGATCGCGCGGCCAGTGATCCCCGTGCGCGTCCGCCATGCCTCAGACAAGCCTCCAGCCGGAGTGCCGATACGGCGCGGCACCGACAATCTTTCGGAAAGACCGGGCACGATCCCCTGCGGATAGCCTTCGGTCTCGGAATACTGGGCCTTGTAGGCTGCAAAACCCAGACTGCGCATTTCGCGGCCGGTCAACTGCCAGACAAGCCAATCGCCGGACTCGATGAACCTGCCGGCGGCGCTCCAGATGTGCGGTGCCTCGTCCGCGATCTGGGCGGCCTTGGGAAGCAGCCATTCCCCGGAAAGCTTGCCGCCGAAATTGCGCAGGAAGGATCCGCCCCGACGGTTGATCGCGTCTGCGTAGGGCTGTGCGGCGCGATGTTTCCACAGTTTGACATAGGCATGAGGCTCGCCAGGGTGAAGTTCGGAAAGGGCTGTTCCGTCGGTGGTGGTCGGCATCGGCGAGCTTGCCGAGAAGCCGAGCCCGATCGACTCGATGATCCGTCCGCGCCCCAGCACACCAAGGATTTCTTCCGCAGCATCGAGATAGTCGGCGGCGTTCTGCAACGCCCATGAGCGTGGCAAGGCCGTGCCGTCACGAAGGCTTTGCGTCATGACGTCATGGCGATAGGCATGCGTGTGGCTGCCGATCTGCTCGCCGGTTGCGGCGTCGATCAGGACGCCGCGGGCTGATCCGGTGCCGTAATCCAGTCCGATGACATAGGTAGCGGTCATCTCGCCTGCTGCCTTCCCAACTCCGGCGACGCAGCGCGGCGATGTTTCTCGAGCGCCCTGTGGACCGCCTTTTCGACGGCGTCTATGGTCAGGTGGAAATGCTCGTAGAGGATCTCGGCCGGGGCCGATTCGCCAAACGTGTCGATGCCGACGCATTCGCCTTCGAGGCCGACATATTTGCGCCAATAGTCGGTGACGCCGGCTTCGACGGAGATGCGGGGCACGCCCTGTGGCAGCACCTCGGCCCTATAGTCGTCATCCTGCCGGTCGAAAGCACTGGTGGACGGCATCGACACCACGCGAACCTGAACCGCTTGCTTCGCGAGTCGCTCCTGGGCGGCGACAGCGAGCTGTACTTCGGATCCGGTCGCGATGACGACGGCATCCAGCCGGCCATCTTCCCGGCGCAGCACATACCCGCCCCTGCGCACCGCTTGAACCTGGGCTTGGTCGCGCGGCTGAAACGGCAGGTTCTGGCGGCTAAGCGCGAGACTTGTCGGCGTCGCCACCTGCTCCAGCGCAACCTGCCAGGCAACCGCCGTCTCAACGGTGTCGCATGGTCGCCAGACGTCCATGTTGGGCATCAGCCGGAGCGTAGCCAACTGCTCGATGGGCTGATGCGTCGGACCGTCCTGACCGAGCGCGATGGAATCGTGGGTAAAGACATAGATGGCGCCGAGCTTCATCAGCGCTGCCATCCGCAGGGCGTTGCGCGCATATTCCGAAAACATCAGGAACGTGCCGCCGAATGGACGCAACCCGCCATGGGCCATCAGGCCGTTCATGATCGCGGCCATTCCGAACTCGCGAACGCCGTAGTAAATGTAGTTGCCGCCCGAGACGGAGGTGATCGGCTCGGCCCCCTTCCAAAGGGTGAGGTTCGAACTGGCGAGATCTGCCGAACCGCCGATCAGCTCGGGAAGGAAGCCGGAAAAGGCCTGAATGGCGTTCTGGCTTGCCTTGCGTGTGGCCAGCGTTTCGGCTTTTTCGACGGTTTGCGCAACGAACGCATCCGCCTTGGCGGCGAAGGCCGTGGGAAGATCGCATTTGGCTCGCCGCTCGAACTCCGCCGCTTCATTGGGGTAGACCTCGCGGTATGTCTCGAAGCGGCGGCGCCAGTCGGCCTCAGACATAGCCCCTCTGACCGAGGCGTTCCACGCGTCGCCAATCTCTCCTGGAACGGCGAACGGCGCATGCGGCCAGTCGAGAGCAAGCCGAGCCCCGCCGACTTCGTCGGCGCCGAGCGGAGATCCATGGCAATCGTGACTGCCCGCCTTCGTCGGCGCTCCCTTGCCGATCGTGGTCTTGCAGCAGATCAGCGTCGGGCGGGTTGCATGCGCTTTTGCCGCGGAAATCGCCTGGTCGACTGCCGCGATATCGTGCCCGTCCACATCGGCAATGACCTGCCAGCCATAGGCCTCGAACCGCTTCGGCGTATCGTCCGAAAACCAGCTCTCGACATGGCCGTCGATGGAAATGCCGTTGTCGTCGTAAAGCACGATCAGCTTGCCCAGACCGAGCGTTCCGGCAAGCGAGCACGCCTCATGCGAAATGCCTTCCATCAGGCAGCCGTCGCCTGCCAGGACAAAGGTGTGGTGGTCGACAATGTCATGTCCGGATCGGTTGAATTTGGCGGCCAGCGTCTTTTCGGCAATTGCCATGCCGACAGCATTTGCGAGGCCTTGCCCAAGCGGCCCGGTCGTAACCTCAACTCCCGGCGTATAGCCGAATTCGGGATGGCCCGGCGTCCTGCTGTCAAGCTGCCGAAATTGCCGCAGATCGTCGATCGAGACATCGTACCCTGTGAGATGGAGCACGCTGTAGAGCAGCATCGAGCCGTGGCCATTGCTGAGCACAACGCGGTCGCGGTCGGTCCAGGCCGGATTGGATGGATTGTGACGAAGGTGCCGGTGCCAGAGCGCGACCGCGATCTCGGCCATGCCCATCGGCATGCCTGGGTGGCCGGACTTGGCGTTCTCGACTGCATCCATTGACAGCGCACGAATGGCATTCGCCAGGGGATCCGGGCGGGCGAAGTCCTTTTGCGCTGACAACATGTGAGATTCCGTCGATCGAGTGACGGAGAAACATCGCAACAGCGCGGGGCGGTCCACGCAAGTTCATCTGTTCCTCCCGGACGACATCCTCTTAGCCACCGATATATCTTTAAGTCAACGTATTATTGCACATTTTTGTACAAAAGCTATGCAGCTTTCTTGCAGACACGCCTTTATCTCCCGGGGGTTTGTGGCTAAATCTCAGGGCGAACGGGAAAGTGCGGAATGGTCAGGACAAATGGTACGGCGGAGCATCCCGCCCTTGCAAACAGCGGGGAAATTCTCTCGCTGATTGCCACTGGGGCCGCCACGTCCCGGTCAGCGTTGCTCGACGCGTCGGGATTGTCACGCGTGACTGTCACCCAGCGCCTGAATGCGCTGATCGACTCAGGCCTGATTCGCGAGACGGCCCGCACCATGCCGAGTGGCGGAAGGCCGACGCGCGTGCTTGGGATCAATGAGCGGGCGGGCTTCTTTCTCGTCGCCAATATTGGCGAAACCTACATCCATCTTGCCGCAATGGACCTCGAACCCGCGATCGTCTCGCAAAGCACAATACCGTTCAACGCGTCGGACGGACCGGCGGCTTCCCTCGAGCAGATTGCCGACGGGTTCGACATTCTTGCAGCGAAGGCTCGAACCAGCCATGGCTCGCTTTTTGGGGTCAGCCTCAGCATGCCCACGCCGGTCGATTTCAAACGCGGCCGCGTCGTCGGTCCCTCGGTCCTTCACGGGTGGGACGAATTCGACATCATCAGCTGGCTGCGCCGTCGCTTCGATGTGCCCATCTACGTCGAAAACGACGTGAACCTCATGGCGATCCACGAGCATCGCCAGAATTTCCCGCATGTCGATGACATGTTCTTCATCAAGGCGGGAACGGGTATCGGCAGCGGCATCATCGCCGGCGGCAAGATCTTTCGTGGCGCTCAGGGCGCGGCCGGCGACATCGGCCATATCCAGTTCAACTCCGAGAACGCGCCTTTGTGCCGCTGTGGCAAGCTCGGTTGCGTTGAAGCCCGCGCCGGCGGCTGGGCGATTGCCCGGGATCTCTCAGGCAAAGGCTTCAAGGCGGAGAACGCCCGCGATGTCATTTTGTTGGTTGAAATGCAGAAGCCGGAAGCCCTGATGCTGCTGCGCAGCGCCGGGCGGGTGATCGGCGAAGTCGCCTCCGATGTCGTCAGCATCCTCAATCCGAGCCTGATCGTGGTCGGCGGCACGCTGGCCAGGGGCGGAGAGTTTCTGTTGTCGGGTATCCGCGAACTCGTCTACCAGCGATGCCTGCCGCTCGCCACGCGCGAGTTGCAGATCGTGCTTGCCAACCCGCAAAAGGACAGTGCCCTTTTTGGCGCTGCCTATCTGGCGCTTGAGGATATCTTCAGCCTCGGGAAAGTGGAGGAACTCATCGATCGACTTGCCGTCGACCGCGCCAATCCAATTTTACAAAGCGGCAGGATTTCCAGATGACTCTGTTTCAGGTGACACCCATGATCATCGCGACAAGATCTTTCTGAACGCCTTGGCGTACAATCATCTCGCCGACATTTCGGCCTTGCCGCATGACGACAGCATGATCCGCCACGCGCACGACGTGGTCCATGTTGTGGCTTACGATGATGACTGACAGGCCTCGCTCCGGCAGGCGTCTTACCATCGTCAATATCTCGTCGGATTCGCGCACACCAAGTGCCGCCGTAGGTTCATCCAGAATGACCACCCGTCGGGCGAACGCCACTGCCCGTGCAACCGCGACAGCCTGACGCTGGCCACCCGACATCAGTCCGATCTCCTGGGAAGGTGAGACATGGCTGACGCTCAATGCGCTGGCATGCTGCCGCCACTGTCGCTGCTCTTGTCCAGCGGAAAGGAAGCCCAGCGGACCGAGCCAGCGTGGCCGCGTCTGCTCGCGTCCGATCAGGAAGTTGTCGGATACGGTCAGATTGTCGAAGACAGCAAGGTCCTGAAACACGGTCTCGATGCCCGATGCACGCGCGTCGGCGGGCGAACGCAGCCGCAATGGGTGTCCGTCAAGCTCGATGTCACCCGAATCCAGCGTTACGATGCCGGTGATCGCCTTGATGAGTGTCGACTTTCCGGCGCCGTTGTCGCCGAGCAAGGCAACAATCTCGCCCTCATGGAGGTCAAGCGACGCACCAGCCAGCGCCGTTACGAACCCGTAGGCCTTGCGCGCGTCCCGCACCGAGAGAACCAGACGCGCATCGGTGGCCATGTTGGAAATGCTGTCTGGCGAGGCGACGCTCATTGGCTCACCTGCCTCGCACGCAGCGTTCGAATGCGGGTCTCGATGTGTTTGCGCAAGACATCGAGTTCAAGGGCCAGCAGGATGCCGACGCCGATTGCCACCGATGACCAGAACGGAGAGACGTCGAGTTGCTGAAGGCCACTGCGGATCGTGGCGATGATGAGCGCGCCGAACAGCACGTTGGTGATGCTGCCGCGACCGCCGAAGAGACTTGCGCCGCCGACAACCACCGCCGTGATGGCGTCCAGCTCATAGCCGATGCCCGAAAGAGGCGAAGCCGACCCGGTCCGACCGTGATACAGCATGCCTGCAATGCCCGCTGTGGTGCCACAGATGGCATACGCGCTCATGATCAACCTGTCGCGCGGAAGCCCAACCCATTGCGCGACATCCGGATTGCCACCAACCGCATAGAGCCAGCGGCCCCATTGCGTACGCCGCAACATGAGCCAGAACAACCCTGCAAGAGCCAGGACCATCAACGCGCCGGCAGGTATGCCCAGCATCTTGCCGTTTGCCAGCCAATGCACGGCGGGCGAAACACCCACGAGCGTGTTGCCGCCACTGATGAGCAAGGCGACCCCGGCAACAATGCCAAGCATCGCCACGGTGACCACGAGGGGCTGCGGAATGCCGCCTTTAACGATGAGGAAGCCGTTGATCAGTCCGACAATCAGACCAACAAGCGGATAGATGACCAGCGCAACCGAACTGGGCTGATCGACACCGGTCAACGTGGCCACCGTTACGACACTCAGCGCGATAACACTGCCGACGGAGACATCGACGCCGCGAACCAGAATGACGAGGAACTGCCCCAGACCCAAGGCGCAGACAATTGCGCTTTGGGCCAGGAGATTCTGAAGATTGCGCACCGAGATGAAGTGCGGGGCAAGCAGGCCAAATGCCACGATCAGCGTTACCAGAATTATGATCGGGCCGGCCTGCAGCAGCCACAGCAGGATGGAGAGGTGATCGCGGCGCCCCGCCGCCGGGTCGGATGATTTCCCCGCAATGTTGACGTGCGCTTCCATCGGTGGCGTTATTTCACGACGTCATCAACGTTGCCCGCCACAACGTCGGAGACCGTCTTCAGCATGCCACCCGCATTCTCCGAGGTTTGGACGGGCTGCGCCGGCACCACCACAAGCTTTTCAACGCTTTTACCGCGCACCAGGTCAGCAGTGGTGTCCGTGGCTGTTCTGGCGATCACCTCGAACGGGTAAGGGACCGTGAACTTCCAGTTCTTGTTGCCCGCAGCGATCGCCTTCAGCGCGTACTCCTGGCCGCCGACCGAACCAACGATGACATTGGAGCCGGCTGCCTCGAGCGCCTGCAGCGTGCCCTGTGCCGAGACGTCAAAGATATCGTAGATGCCGACCAGATTTGGATGCGCGTTCAACATGCCCTCGGCGATGGTGCGCGATTTCTCGGGGTCGCAACGGGCGTCGCCCTCGGCAACGATGCTGAACTTCGTACCCTTCAACGCATCCTTGAAAGCATTGATGAACGCGTCGGTATCCGCCAGGCCCGCAATACAGCGGATGACGCCAATCTCGCCTCCCGCAGGGAGTTGTTTGGCAAACTCCTGCACGACTGCCTTCTCGGCCCCGACCGGATCATAATTCACCTGCGCCGTCAGGTCGTCGATCGGCGGTGGCGCGCCGTCGAAGGACAGCACCTTGATGCCTTGCTTGGTCGCATCGTTGAGCGCGCTTACCAGTTCCTTGGAGGTGGCACCGGTGTTGACGCCGATAACCTTGTAGCCTTCAGCGGGGGCGTTGACGATTTCCTGAATGAAGAAATTGACGTCGCCGCGCGAGGTGCCCGATTTGACGTCGATCTGGACATCTTCAATCTTGCCCGCCCGGCCTTTGGCGACATTGTACTGGCGAACATAGGCCTGATCGCCGAGGTACGAAAAGAGCATCAGCCCCTTGGGCTTTTCCCCTGCAAAAGCGCTAAAGGCAACGCAGCAGCCTGCCGCAAGCAAGGTCGCGACGGAAGCGTGCAAAACCAGCTTCGATTTCATTTTTATATCTCCTCCCTGGGTGTCGAGGCCCCTTCCCGATGTCAGCCTCCATCTGACGATACGCCATCTCCATCAATATGTCTATCTTTATCTAAATTATAGAGTGATTTTGTTCATTTTTAAACATAACTCGATGCCGACGCAGGTTTGCTCCGGTTCCCGATTGAACCGGTCGTGCGATAGCGCATGATGGCTGGAGGGCGAAGATCGATGGCCTTCCGCGTGCCTCTGTCAGAGGTTCGGCCAGCCAATTGCCCGTTCTCTCATCCGCAACGGCGCACGCGGGCGCTTCTTCAATGTCGTCGACCTCGTCAACAGGCTCGAGACCGAACCCGCTCCGGCCGCCAGGGCCGCATTGCCGATCACCTGACCCGGCTCGACTTCGTCGTACTCGATGAGCTCGGCTATCTGCCCTTCGCTCTGGCCGACGGGCAATTGCTCTTCCATCTGGTCTCGAAGCTTTACGAACGCACCAGTGTCATCATCACCACCAATCTCGCCTTCGGGGAATGGCCGAGCGTCTTCGGCGACGCCAAGATGACAACCGCGCTGCTCGACCGCCTCACCCATCACTGCGAGATCGCCGAGACCGGCAACGAATTCTGGCGCTTCAAGAGCCGATCTCAAAGCTCACATGAGGAGTGATGCGTCAAGGCAAGTTCATTTGTCCATGGCGAAACCTTTCAGGGTGCTTCATCGGTATCCAAAGTCTGAGCCATTTCGCTCGACGCGGCACGTTTCCGTTGCC
>NZ_JAMYOE010000055.1:0-27179 GCF_040319695.1 Mesorhizobium sp. M0898
CACCTCCGACACTTATTTTTGCGCGTCGCTCGGTGGGTGGTTGTGGCTGGAGGCGCTCGGCCCCTTCGGGGGGGGCGGCCCCGCCCGCGGCTGGGCCCCCCCCCGCAACTCTACTTCGTAGTAACGTTCGAGATTCAATGCCATTACTAGTCCCCCGAAAGAGAACTAGCCTATGTCCATGTTAGACTGCAAGCCGCGTACAACGCGAGCGTGACAGCCGCGTGACGTTTATGCGGGGCTGCTGGGCCCTTGCTTGAACACGAAAAGATTGAACAACGGTCCCTTCCGCCCGACAAGCGAGTCCGGGACCTCCGCGCCGGCGTTGGCCAGCGCTTCGTCTTCGTAAGTTCGGTAGAGGCGGTCTAGGCGAAGGCCGGCCTTCTCAGCGGCGGCGATGACGTCTTCCTGCCGATGCTTGAAAGTGGGTACCTCGACGCGCCCTTCTGATGTGGGCAGCCGTGTCGAAGCATATGCATGGCCGGGGTCGAGGTCGGTCACGACGAAGCGGCCGTCTTGCGCCAGAACGGTCTGCACCCTCGTGAACAGATCACCTGGCGACTGCAGATGACCAATCATGCGGCAGGACAGGACGAAGTCGAAGGTGTCGCCCAAGCTGCTGAAATCGACCTTCGCGACGTCCTCATGGATGAGCTCTACGCGGTCACCCAGCCTTTGAGCGCATACCGCGAGCATCCGCGCACTGAGATCGATGCCGACGTACCGGCGTATGGAGCGTACCTCATCGAGGATCCGCTCGGCAACGGCGCCGGTGCCGATTCCGATTTCGAGCACGCGTTCGGGCGCAACGACACGTTCAGGGGGAGTCAAGAGTGAACGAAGAACAGGCCATTCAATCTTCCGCCACAGGATCTGCCATTTCCAGGCGTCATAGTGCGGAGCGGCTGCGTCATATCCCTTTGCCACGGCATGCTTGTAGCGCAACAGCTTCATGAGCCGGATGATGTTGGCATAGTGCCAACCGAATGACGAGTCACCGCCAACGCGGCTTTCGCCGTTGTTGATGTGCGCCAAGTTCATTCCCATGCCCACCACCGTACCACTCGCCAAGCAGCTTGGCGAGCTAGCCGTATAGTATATGAGGCGCTACCCACCGTTGCCAAGGCCTGCCCAAACGGGCAACCCTACAATGCACGACGTTGGTAAAGACCCAGCAAACGCTGGGGTTCCAGTCTTTCTACGGGTTCTATTGCTAATTCGAACTGTGACCCGATTCTGGCGGGACGTCCAGCGTCAGAGATGCTTGTGCACTGAGTTCAACCCTGCGCGTGATCCAATGCTTGCTCTTTGAGCACCCAGTGGTAGCCGCCAAGCCCACCTATGCTGGACCGTTCTGCTCTGTTGGTCCCTGGGTACTATCTTCTCTTTACGGACCCCGAACAACGTCGGCTCGGCGCTGTGGCTGGCTAAAAGAAAGCGACCGTCAGGCTGCCTCCTCCTTGTCCCCAAGGGCCAGCAGGTAATCGCCGGCGTCCGACGCCTTGCTGGCAGCAGTGACGAATGCCTTGCGGTCATGCTTGAGGATTTTGATCCAGCTTGCCAGATACTTGGCGTGGTCAGCACGGGGTTCCGCCTCGATGCCCAGCTTCGCGCAGAGGAAGGCAGCTCCCAGCTCGGCGACGAGTTCTTCGGCTGCGTAGGCGGCATCGCCGAAGCGTCTACCGAATTCGCGCTGCAGACGCGGCGCTGTCCAATGGGTCAGCTCGTGAAGAATTACACCGTAGTAGGCCTCGGTGGCGCTGCTGGTGGACGTTCCAGTGAACAGATGCCTGGGCGGCATGACAATTTCGTCGGTGCTTGGCCGGTAAAAGGCCTGTACGCCTTGGTGCGTAATCTTTGCAAGGCTTGCAGCGATCAACGCATCGGCCTGCGCGATCGGAGACACTTGGTTGTCTTCCGATGTGCGGACTTCGGGCTGATAGCCATCCACCTGTCCGATGTTGAAGACCCAGCTGAGGCGGGCGCAGGGAATGCGACGGCCTTCTTCGTCAGCGCCGGCATCATCGGGGTCCTTGCGCTCGAGCATCTGGAACCAAATGACCGGGGTGCCTTTTTCACCCTTGCGGACGCTTGCGCCCTTCTCCGACCACTGCTTGAAGGTTGCCCAGGCATTTTCCGAAAACCCAGCCTCCTGGGCGGCGACCCACAGCATGATCACGTTCGACCCGCGGTACTCGTGGCCGGTTAAGGCATTCGTGGGCATGATCAGTGACGGTCTGCTCCAAGGACGCTCGCATGGCCCGCAGTTTTCGAGGGCTCTAAGAATGGTGTCGGTAATGATCTGATAGGTGTCGCGCTTCGTTGGCATGGTTGGCTCCTTTCTGGACCGCCAGTGCGGCGGGAGCCTCCAGCGGCGGAGGGCCAAAGCGGCGCATGCACCCGAAGGGCCGGAATGGAGAGGAGGAGGGCCTGCCCTTGCCTGCGAAGCTGCCCGTAGCAGCCTGCTCCCCATTGCCGCACGGTCCAGAGAGAGCCAAAATCCCATGCGCGCGTCACCGGATCATGCCAGGCTCCATCTGCCCTCGATGCAGGGATTTCGCTGTCGTGCGCGAAAGTCTGTCGATCGCGCTACAGGCGGCCGGAATAGGTCCGCGGCTCGGCAAGGAATTAGGGTGGACCGCTGCGCCCTATTCGTACGGGAGTTCGCCAAACAGGCCGATCATAAGGGCGCTGTCCAGAACGCGGAACGGCAGTGTAACGAAGTGGTCCGGGTGACGTGGCTTGGCAGGGCCATCGCCGGCGACGTTCTTCGTGTGGCCGCTGACTCTTTCGCCATCCTCTTTGATGTAGGGAAGAACGACAATGCGGCCGTGGTTCTTGGAAAGGATCGAGCCTTCCTTCCAGAGCGCAGTCCCATCCTTGTCTTCCGAAGGTGCCACGGACTTAATCTGCCAGCCGACCGACCCGTCGTCCTCGTACCAGAACACAACTTCACCGACGACGAGCACGCGCTCGCCACGCTGCAATGCCTCGTCGAGAAGTCGCTGCACACTGGCCAGTTTCAGAAGCTGGTTGGCACGGGGCAACAAGATCTCGCGGATCTTCGCTTTGGTTTTGCCCCAATGGTCAGACCCGTTGAAGTCGTAGGCGTTGGCAGTGCGCGCGCGGTAGGCTTCCTGGGCACCCCGCCTGCCGGCGGTATATGGCTTAGTCCAGCGCAGGCCTTTTTCACAGTAAAGGACGTACGAAGAGTATCCGGTGCCCATGAGGACCGAGCGCAGATAGGGCATTTCGGAGAGCTGCGTTGCTAGAGCGTCCCGGTAGTCCTCGGAGTCCTTCGGCAGTTGAAGCTCCGATGCAAGTGGACGCGGGTCGTTAGCATGCCGCCGGACGCCCTCCTTGAACATCAACAACTCTTCGTTTGAAAGTCGTTCTTTCGCTTCAAGCGCTTTACGCATTTTGAGCCGCAAAGAGGCGCGGGTCTCCTCGTCCAACGCCCTTTCCTCCAGCGCCTGGGAGAGCTTGAGGTTGAGCGTCGCCGCAGCCTCAATGGCAGCGTCCTGATCCCGATATAGATCAACCTTAACGCCCCCATCTGGCGAAGGAACACGACGATCGCGCCATGCTGGTTTATGTGGTTCGCTCTCGGCGTACTCGATGATATGCCACCAGTTATGCAGTGGTCGGTACTCTGGCCAGACCGCCAGAATCGGATGAAAATCGCGCTTTTGATCGCCCCATTTCATAAGTCACTCCCTCTGTCGGGTTTGTGGGCATCGCTCCCGAAGACCACGTCCCGGAATCTACCAACAGGTGAATATAGCACGCCGCGCCGCGAGACTCCTCGGACCTTGGCGCTACTCGACCGCAGGGAAGGATGCCCGCCCGGCGCGATCGGAACGTCAACAGCTATACGCAGCTCGCCGTGACGGTGACGGTGAACGACGTGGCAACCGAAATGCTGACTACGTTGCCGAACCGCAAGCGGGTCCATTTTTGCCCAGCGCGGCTTACCTGCGGCATCTTCAGGACGGCGCCAAGCATCATCGACTGCCGGAGGACTATTTGCCGTTGACCGACAGAATCAACACTGCTGACCGGGTTGCTAAGGCGCCGCCCCTGCGCCTGCAAGACGGTCGAGCCTCGGCTTCGCCTGCGGCCGCAGGGGCACCCTTTGCAAACAAAAAGATGATTCAGGAGATTGAGGGCTTGGTGGTGCCGGGAGAGACTATCTAGCCGTGAAGCGGTCGACTGTATCCTCCTCCACGTCGGCTTCCTCAAGCTGACGAGGCGGTGCATCGTCCAATGCCAGCAGAGAAAGCGAGAAATCGTACTGCTCGGCTAACAACGTCGTCTCATGTACCGGTTCCCTTAGCCATACGCCGGCTGGATGGTCGCGCTCGCCACGGCCGTCGACAAGGACCTGGGGGTTGAGAGGCAACGCCGTCGCCGGAAGTTCTATCGGCCCGCCGATCGAGGTTTTGAAATACGCGCCAGACTTCCACGCCGGTTCGCTCGAACGCGCCCAAAGAACATAGCCGTCACGAGATACCACCAAGATGGCGCGGCGCTCCGTGTAGCTCAGCCAGCGCAGGACCGCAGCAATTAAAGAGACCCCGTACCGTTCGGCGCAGCCCTTCAGCATCGCCAAGTCGACCTTGGCTTTCGCCGATATCTGCCGCCGGAAATCATCGAGCGGCATCAGCAGCGTGGCGGCGAACACATTCGCCTGGTGCTCGACTTGGCCATATTCCGAGTCCCATCGGACAATTTGCTGCGGCCCGCATTCAAAACCGTTGGGATAAGCCAAGCGGTGCAGGAGATAATGGCCGAACTCGTGGGCGAGCGTGAAATTGATCCTGCCCTTGGAGGAGATGGCATTGTTGTAGATGATGCCCCATCCGGGCCGGCCCTTGGGAGCCGGATAAAGCGCACCGTCAAAGGTTGGCAGGTTATCTCCCTTGACCATTACGATGGGATCAGACGCAAAGCGATTCCGCGAGAACTCCAGCGCCACTTGTGCCACATCGATTGGAAACCGGTCCGCGCCGAGCACCACGTTCAGGAGATGTGTGATCTCGAAAGCCCAACGCTCCGGCGTGAAGACTTGGGTCATTCATCACCGCCCATGAGATCGAGCATCTTGCGGATTTTTTCTTTCGTGCCCGGATCCATGGTGCGGTATTTACGGAAAAACGCGGTATCCGTGGCGTCTTCGACCGCGACTGCATCTGTGAGCAGGTAATCGGGGGTAACGTCCAGTGCGATGGCGACTTTACTGATCTTGTCGGCGGACGGTCGTGGCAGGTCCTTGTTTTCAAGTTCCCAGATATAGCTTTTGCTGGACTCGGCCAGTTCAGCCAAGCGATCGAGGGTGAAGCCCTTTTGTTTGCGCAGGGTACGAATTTTTTCGCCAATGGGCGTGGTCACGGATAGCTCCTTTCCGGTTGATAAGTTCAGAGTAGCAGCACATAGGGTACTTGACAACCGAAACGAACTGGATCAAAGATGTTCGGAGTAGGCGTACTTTAAGTTCAACAACGACGAAGGAGATCAACATATGGCAGGCAAGAAAGGCGGCGGCACACATCATGTGGTGCCTAACAAGGCCGGGGGCTGGGACGTCAAGCGTGGCGGTAGCGAGCGGGCCTCCGGCACTTCGACACCAAGCGCGAGGCGGTGGACCAGGGGCGGAACGTCAGCCGCAACCAGCATACCGAACTCAAGATCCACAATCAGGACGGCCGGATCGCCCAGAGCGACAGCCACGGCAACGATCCCAACCCGCCGCGCGGCTAGCGGCTCCAACAAACAAGGAAATTCCCGAATGGAAACCCAGGAGACCGCAAAGGTCAAGGACAAGACCGTCACGATCATCGTTGACGGCACCCCCTACGAAGTCCCGAAAAAGGACGACATCACTTATGCGGAAGTGGTGACGCTCGCCCATCCCGACTATCCGCAGCACCCAGAGATCACTTACTCGGTGACTTACACCCGTGGCGACGGGCACAAGCCGGAGGGTATTCTAGCCCCGGGCGGCAGCGTCAAAGTCAAGGAAGGAATGGTCTTTAGTGTTAACCGAACTGGCCAATCATAACGACGACATCCGTCGTCTACTCGAAAAGGGCTATGCCCTGCGGGTTGACACGTTGCACCTCGTGGCCAGGGACATTCCCTACCTCGACCACGAGGGCACGCTTCAAACCGGTTCCATCGTCAGCAAGTTGGTGCCTGTCGACCAGAACCGCTACATGCAGCATGACCATCAGGTCTTTTTCGCCGGATCGGCGCCATACGGGCTCGATGGACGTCCGGTGGCAAATTTATCCGGTGGCGAGATGACCATTCCGTTGTCGCACCACGACGTCATCGTCCAGAGGTCCTTTTCCAACAAGCCGCCGAACGGGTTTCCGGATTTCTTCGACAAAGTCGAGCACTACGTAGCGCTGATCTCCGGGCCGGCGATCGAACGGTACCCGCAGGCAACGCCTCTCACTTTTCGTGTTGATCCGGACATCTTGCCGGATTCCGTCTTCAAGGTGCACGATTCCCTGACCAGCCGTGCCGAGATTGCGGATCTTGCCAGCGTGTTCAAGGACGACGTCATTGCCATCATCGGGCTCGGCGGCACCGGCTCCTACGTCTTGGACTTCATGGCCAAGACCCGGGTCAAGGAAATCCGCGGTTTCGATGGGGATAAATTTTACCCCCACAACGCTTTCCGGTCCCCAGGCGCCCTGGATCTCGGCGACTGGGGCAAGTCCAAGGCGGCGACCGCTGAAAAGCGCTACGCGAACTTCCGGCACGGATTATCCATGCGGCCGACCTATATTGATGCATCCTCCTCATCCGAACTCGAAGGGGTGACTTTCGCATTCGTTTGCGTTGACAAAGGTTCCGCCCGCGCAGCCATCTTTGACCTGTTGATAGCGCTGGCTATTCCCTTCATCGATGTGGGAATGGGGCTGAACCGCAAACAGGGCCCGCTGGCCGGCACCCTGCGGGCCACCTATTTCGGCGCCGAAAAGGCTGGCGAAGTTCGCGCCATGAATCTGGCCGAAACCGTGGATGATCCGGACAACGTCTACCGGGAAAACATCCAGATCGCCGAGCTTAACGCCCTCAACGCGGGTCTGGCCGTGATGAGGTACAAGCAGCTCCGCGGCTTTTACGTCGACGACAATTCGGCGTACCATTTGCTAATGGACACAACCGCCCTCCGCGTCATGTCGGAGCGCGACGCGTGAAGCATCTCGCGCTCCAGCATGTCCAGTATGTGCCAAAACAGCTCGAGTCGGGCATTCTCTATGTGTCCAGAGAATTTGCGGTGGCCGCCCATCTCTGCGCCTGCGGCTGCGGCAATAAGGTGTCGGTGCCTCTCGGCCCGGCCGAGTGGACTCTTTCTGAACGGAATGGCCGCGCGACATTGCGCCCGTCAATCGGTAACTGGCAGCTGCCCTGTCGGTCCCATTACCTGATTACAGATGGTGGGATTGATTGGGCAATTGGGTGGAGTGATGAGCAGATTGCAGCCGGTCGGCAAACCGAAGAAAGACGGCGTGAAGCGTATTATAAGGCTCGCGAACCACGGCTCGGTCTTGCCGCACGGATTTGGGCTGCCTTGCTGAAATTCCTCGGCCTGAGAAAGTAGTCTGTGAAGTGGATGATTGCTGACGAGCCTGTTTTTACTAGTGCTCTTCCAGAGCACTTGCGAAATCTTCTACAGCCTTGTCTGAGATTTTGAGGCTAGCCAGCTTTTCCGCGATGCTGAGTATGTAGTCGGTGCAATTGCCGGCGACACCCCTTGCCGAGCGAGCCTTCGCAACGAGATCCACCGATGATTTGCCCGTGATCAGGTTTTTGCCAATGTAGACAGGTGTATAGGCAAGGACCCTCTGCCCGCCCGTCAATCTCACCTCCATTGGGCGTAGCTCAAAGCCCTTACCTTCACGACTAGCCAGATCGGCTAGAACCTCGGCCTTCTTCGCTGCAGGAAATTCGAAGGCATAGCCCACGCATACGCCGCCATCGCTTTCGACTAGATTTAGCGTCGGACCGGGATCCGCCTTTGTCCCCCAGCGTAGAATAGACGCTTTGTTGAAGGCACGAACGTATCCAGGCAATTCAGCGAGTATGGCCCCGCCACTGCCATGTTTCTTCTGCCAACCGTCCCACATTAGGGAACCATAACCGAAAACCCACATAAGCATTCCCTCATCTTCGTAGTCGGCTGGCGGAAAGCTCTAAAGCGCTAACCTGTGTTTGTCTGCCTCCACCTCCAATGTGTGGCCGTAAACGTCGGGATGACGGCGCGATCTCGTGATGGTGGAAGTCGTTACACGAAAGTTACATGAACAGAACCGACAAGATCGACATTCACGTAACTATTTGAAAAACTTGGCGCACCCGACGCGATTCGAACGCATGACCCCTTCCTTCGGAGCGCCCCAAGTACGATAATCCGAGATTATCGAAATTGGTAATCATTTGTTTTTGTGTCATTTTTGATGACTTGATGATCATCATTACTTCACTTTCCATGTAACATTTGCTATAAATCGGTTACATGGAAGTTACATGAAATGCCCCAATTATTTTTAACTGACGATCTAGTTTTTACCGCAAATTGCCCTTCTGGGAAAGGCCAGGAAATTTACTGGGATTATCCGGTTGGAATAGACGGCCGCATTCGCAACGACTCCGTTTCAGGGCTGGGACTCCGTGTGACTGCGCTCGGAAATAAAGCCTTCGTCCATGCCTACCAGTTCAATGGCAGGCGCTATCGGAAAGTGCTCGGGACAACCGTCGTTCTCACCGTATCCTCTGCCCGACTGACGGTGGGCCAGCGGCAGCGCCGGCTGGAGGCCGGCGAAAATCCGGATTTCGACCGAACCGACCCCCGCCGCGCCCACCTTCTGACGGTCCGTGAGGCGATTGATCGCTATTGGGAAAGCCACGTGAGCGGCCTTTCCCAAGGCTACCGTTACAACTTCGCGATTTTCGTGGCCCATTGGCTGCGCCCTACCCCGAAGGTCGCCAGCAACCGCGGCCACAACAGTCGGCGGCGTTACAAGGATTTCGGGACGCTGTTTGCCGACCGGCCGCTCTCCTCCATCAAGCCGCTCCATATTGAAGAATTCCAAAAGCAGTTTACGTCGCCATACGTGTTCAACAGCGCGCTCCGGCACGTCTTGGCGCTCTACAACTGGGCTATCCGCATGCAACTGGTGGACATGCGCAATCCCTGCACCCCCATCCGCGCGCGGAAGCAGATCCGCCGCCGCCGGGATTATTCCACTGAGCAGATCCGACAAATCGCGGCCCACATCTTCTACCCGGTGTTTGAGGCTGTGCCTGAAATCGATCACCTGGAAGGGTTCACCAAGCGGAACATGGCGCTGGTCAAGGGACAGGTGGCAACCGCCAACGACCAGATGCAGGAACTCTGCAATTTCATGGGCATCCTGTTCCTGACCATGGCCCGGCCCAGCGACCTAGCCAAGGCGGAATTCGACCATTTCGATCTGGAGAAGCTGGTCTGGCACAAGCACAACACCAAAGGCATCAAACTGTCGCGTTCACTCTACGAGTACGCCTACCGATCGGTGCCGATCCATCTTCGGGTCGCCGGGATGGTGCAGGCCCAACGCCTCCGCTGGCCCGACAGCAAGTTGCTGTTCCCGTCCCATACCGACATGACGCAGCCCCGCGACAACTTCCGCAAGGGGCTGGACAAGTTCAAGGCCCTGCCGGGTGTCCCCGCGTATTTCCAGCTCTACGACCTTAAGCGGATCGCGATCTCGCTGATGTTGGCGGGCCAAGGGGTCTCGCATGAAGCCATATCGCACTACGTCGACCACAAGGGCAATCTCGAAACGACCATGATCTACGATCTCGGCTTTGTTGATCCGATGCGTCCTGTCACCCAAAAGCTTGGCGACCTTCTCGGCGTATAGGCTTGAAGCTTTTACGGGAGGGGTGACGCTTCGTCGAGTTGCGCCCTAAGTTCGTTCGACAGTCTTATAGCAGCTCCGGCAATCTGTTTGGATTGCAGATACCGCTTCTCGCCATAAGCCTTTTTGAAAGCTTGTGGACTGCGAAGATTCATGACGTCAATGAACTTGTCTATGTGCTGCTCGGGCACAACTGAGGCAACCCTGGCATCGCAGATCCGCTGAATTTCATGCTTTAATTCATTATCGGAGTACCCACCGGCCGCGAAAAGCCAATAATTAAATGCAATACAGGCGAATTCGTCGTCCGTTTCCGCGGACGCGTAAGAGTACAAGCTAGCGACAAATAGGATCGGAAGGCTCATCCTTGCAATAGTACGCACGAGTCTCGATCTCTCTCTTATTGTGAGTTTCCAGCGCCGATTCATCACGGTTCATAATATATGCCTTACGTGCCTCTTTGTCTTTTTCCATTAATCTATTTGCACTTGCTTTCACCAAAGGATTTTTAACTCCAAGCAATAGCAGTTTAGCGGTGATCGTGTTGTAGACGTTGCCCATGTGCCATTCGAAATTGCGCAAACGAGCCACGTCTTGCGCCTGCCCCTCAGCGATTGACGCTTGGAAATGGGCGTCGGAGCTATCGCTAGGTTCCTCGGCGATCTGGTCCTGAGGCTTTCCATCGCAGCGATCCAGCGTAATATTATCCTGCCGCGAGTCGATATTGTTCTTGTCGAGAACGTTGAGATACATCTTATCTGTCAACGATATCTTTATTTCTACAATCCAGTCGGCGGAAACGTACCAGCGATTGGTATGATAACCGAGATATTGCATGCGAAACCTTGCGTCATACCCGTTGGTAGACACGCGCGCGAGTGAGATGGGACCCCGTTTTGCAGACTCTCTTACCTTGTAGCGCTCAGAGGTCGACAGTAGCACGTTTAGTGCTTGCAGCACCGAACCGCTATTGTTGAAATCAATGTCAAAACGACAAGACGTATCGTCGGTCAGCAAGCTTCCGTCCGAAACAAGGTAAGGTTCGGCGACGGCTGCCTCCCGCATCGCCAGCAGAAGACCTAACGCCACTGTGGCCTTTAGAGGCGACATATTCGGCCTATTCAAGCGGTGAGGATTGCCCTTCCGCAATGCTTATAGAGTAGCGTTCGAAATGCCAAGTGCCGCAAGGTCGTAATAGATCGTAATTCCCCTCCGGCTAACGGCCGGTTTGCGCTGCCTGACGCGTCAGTAGTTTAATGGCCGAACAGCCGGTCACCCCAAAAGCTCGGCGCCCTTCTCGGCATATAAGGCTTGACGTCATTTTTGGACTGTGAGGCAATGAACCGGCGGCACCCTTCGCCGCAAAAATCCCATCAAGGAAAGTATGGCTCATGGACGCCCTGCAAGCGCTGGTGCTGACCAGCACGCAATTGCGCGACATGCTGACGGAAGCTGCGAAAATAGGGGCCGCCCTCGCCGTTGAAGAACTCCGCGCAGACCTTCACCAGACACCAGAAGATGCTACTTTACAAAAGCTCCGCGGCTACCTGGCCGACCCCGCTTCCCTCGCCAATCCCAATGACCACTGGGCGCATGGCGAGCTCATACGCCGGATCCAGACAACGGCGCGCGGCAAGCCAAAATCCACGGCGTGGTTCATGAAGTTCCAACGGGAGACCGGCCTGAATGAGTGCTTCACCCGCCTAAGCCCCGCTTATGGCCGAAGAAGGGAATGGTCATTCGCCGATATTGGACTGGCATGGGATGCCTATTACCGCAAACGTTAGCGGGCGATGAAACGTGTTGTGCCGGCCCGATAGGGAATCCAAGTTTCAGGTCTATCTGTGATAATGTCCTTATCGGATATAGGAGAGGGACGTGAACAGCATGAGACCGCCGGAATGAAACGCGACATGGATTTGGTCCGAGACGTGCTGCTTGCGTTGGAAGATGTCCCTGCGCACTTCGGCGCTCCCGTGAAATTGACCATTGGCCAAGCGCCACTCGCTTTTGCTGACCGGCCGAACGGCGATGTTGCCTACCACATCCGGATTATGACCCAAGGCGACCTCATCTCCATGGGAGGGATCAGTGAAGACGGGATAACGATCGAAAGATATCACGGGTTTCGGTGGCTCGGTCACGAGTTTTTGGACGACGTTCGCGATCCGAAAGCCTGGAGCGCGGCAAAGGATGGGGCCAAGAAGGTGGGGAGCGGAAGCCTAGGTTTCATATGGGAAGTGGCTAAGTCACTTGGAAAGTACGAGCTTGGCAAGCGGTTGGGAATCCCGCTCTCTTGAACCAGGTTCTCACCTTATCATCCCCGGCCCTCCTGCTGCCCGAAATGATAGCCGCCTGCCCTGAGCAGACAGTCACCCGATTCCTTGGGTTCTTCTCCGCCAACACCCGCAATCCGAACACCCGCAACGCCGACGCCCGCGCTGCCGTCGACTTTCACGCCTGGTGCGCCGATCGGGGCCTAACCGCCCTGTCCGCCATCCAGCCCATCCACGTCGCCGGTTGGATGGAAGAGCTCGGCCGCCCCCATTCGGTGCCGACGGGGTGGAACGGATCTTGACCTAGGAATGGCGCGCCGAGATTTTCCCACCTGGGTTCAAGGGCAGACAGCAGCCGACCGCGTAGCGACGGCTAAACCCTTGATCCACAAGCTTACGGACCACGTCCTCGACGTGATAGCCGTTCATGAAACCAACGCGCTGGTCCTCTACTCCCCGCTTCTATCCTCCCAGATACCCCAGTCGTATGCGGCTCACGCCTTCCGAGTGCTACAATCGAGCCTGCACCAGATGGAGCTGCTGCGCCTGTCGGCGTTATGGGACAAGGCGGACTTTCACGTGGCGAGTATCCCTTCGGCGGTCATGCTGATCGATCATCCAGATGTTCTTGCCGCCCTCGCCGAAGAAACGCGGGTCGCTCATGCCGGCCGTGGGGTCTACAACATGACACGCGAGACCGACCCCGCCCTGCAGGCGGAGATCGAACGTATGATGGACGAGCATCAGCGGTCATTTGCCGAGGACCAGGCGCGCAAGACGGTGCGACGGCTGAAAGCGGCAATCCGCAAAGCTAAAGCACTCGGTGCGTCGGCCGAGATGGATTCCGTGCGCAATGTGCGCGACAAGCACATCGCCCATTCCCTCGCGCAGACACGCCGCGAGCAGAAAGCGACGGTCCAGCCGCTGAAATACGGGGACGAGCGGAAGCTTCTGAAACTGACAATTCCCTTGATAGAAAGCCTTTATTGCTGGGTGAACGGAAGCAGCTTCGACATTGCTACCGACTCGCGCCGGCTTGCACGCAAGTACGCCAAGGAGCTTTGGGGCAACTGCAATTTCACTATTCCGACGAGATAGGACTAAGGGGCTCCGCCCCTCGCGCCCGCAAGAGCGCCGAGCCTCGGCTTCGCCTGCGGCCGCACCAACACCCTCTTGCAGTTGCTACCCCGGACCTCGCCGGTCGGGCAGGGGTGCAGGGGCCCCCCTTTTCAACAAAGAGCAAGCCGGACAGAAGGCGCCCGTCAGCCGTCAATACCTGATTCTGGGGATGGAAATCTCTGACCGGATCAATGAGCTGCGTCAGCTTGGTCACCCCTCCACACCATACCTCCAGGAAAGTACATCTTTATCGTCGAGCTTAGGCTGCCATTTACGCGCTTGTGATAGTCCAGCCGAAATACTGAATCGGCGGACTTGGACATGGGCGAGACAAAGGGATCATTCGGAAGGCGCGGGGCCGTGGCAGCTCCGGTGTCGCCAATTCTGGTACAGATGCCGAATAATCCCCCCGCCAGGTCGGCAGTTGGCCAGATCTTCGCTTTCCTGACGGCGGATTGGACGCGCATTACCGCAATCATCGTTATTGCGATCATCGCGCTCCCGGTCATTACCTTCCGTATCTCCGAGAGCCTGAAATCGCCCGAACAAAAAGCTGCGGAGGCGGCTAAATTCCAGCAGATGCTAGCCGAGGTGAGAGCGAAAAGTGCCAAGGAGAATGAAGCTGAGGCAAAGGCCAAAAGTGAGGCCGAACGTATCGCGGCAAGGCCTGACCTCAAGATCGATGGCTCAAGATGCGGAACCGAATACGGTTTTATTAAAATCACCGGCAGGGTCACGAACAAAACGACCCGGCCAATCGAAAATCTGATGGCCGTCGGTATATTCTCCAGCAATGGCGATTACGTGAAGTCGGCAACGGCGATGGTCGAATACCAGCCCCTGCTTCCTGGGCAAACCAGTCCCTATACGGTGATGACCACCGCCAATCCCGCGATCACGAACTGTTTGACCACGTTTAAAACGATGTTCGGCGGCGAGGTCAGCTCCGACCACTAAGGCCGCTTGCTACGCCCTCCCATTTGTCTCCGCGTCGGTCGCTCGTACCGGGAGATAGGCGTTAGTTTCCAGCCACTCGCGAACACGATCCGGATGAGGGTCCGATCTGCCGATTTTCATTTCGGCAGCGTTGGAGTTCATGGCGATCCGCGTGAGCGGATCAGCACCCGGGCTTCCCGTATGAGCGACGCCCAATGGGCACTGCCCAAAAGGCTGACCAGCTCGCGAGCTTGTTCATGGGTGATGTCCGTTTCACTGACGAGCCGTAAAACAGCCGGGCCGTCCACCGATTGTGGTCTGTTGGGCTCGTCGGTCATCCCAGAGGGTCCTCTCCATGCCACAGGAAAGGATCGTGTAGTGCTGGGCAACTAGTGGACACGACGGAAACGACTAGCCCGCCGAGCGCGGGGCGCGGCGGGCGGTCACGCGTCGCACCAAGCTGGGTGGCGGGGCTCGGGGTACGCCTGGTGCGCGCAGACGACAGATTATTAGCAAGCTGACAGAGCCTAGTCTACCGCCGACGGAGAGGTCGCCCGCGTGGGCTGACCGCCTTTGCCGATTATCAACGACGCGGCTCATCCATCCGCTTTTTGGAGGGGTCTTGGTGATTTTTCCACCAGATGACGTACATTGATCCGATCTTGACCATCGGCACACGACGCTCACGTTCGCGGACGCGCAGCTCGCGATAAGTCTTCACCTTCAGCGTGCCCCCAGGCAGCCTGATGCGTAACGCCATGATCAATGTCCTCGATGGCGGAAACCTACGCGTCTTTTGTGACGGAAGAGCAACTCAAGTTTTGCTGAGCGAATAAAGTTCCGCCTTTGAGGCTACGGAGGCAGCCGCGAGATCGTGCTGTTGCTGACATTGTAGCGGTGGGCGACCTGTCCCTCGCCTCGCCGGCGGCAAGCCGTGCCAGCGCCTCACGTCGCTGCTGCTGCCATTTGGCAGCCCACTCGACAAGGAACAGTACCAGATCTGACATTTCCGACGTCGTGTCGATGGAGGGCCAGCAAGCGCAGCCCGGCGCCGGCCGCCGTCACCGTAACCACAGCATGGACGACGTCACCGCGCTTCAGGGCCCTTAGCAGCCGCTGGAGTTGACGGCGGTTGGCATCCTTGCCGCTGCGCTTCTCAGAGAAAATCTTACCGCAGTCTGCAGGCGCTCAATCTGGGCGGCGAAGTCCTGCGACTCGGTGACTTTGCCCGCCTACCAAAGTCTCAATGAAAAAAAGGCGGCCTCCTGGCCGCCTCCCTTCTCGATTGAACCGGCTATTCGGCAGGTTCGCTGTTTCGCCGTTTTACGCGTGCGACCAGATCGGAGACGACTTTAGGGTCTTCAACGATCATGTCGATCAGCAGGGCCGCGGCGCCCGTCGGTTCCTTTTCGGGCTGCTCCCAATTGCGGACAGACGCATAGGGAAGACCGAAAACGTCGGCAAACTCCTGCTGTGTCAGATTGAGGGCGCGACGGATCAGCTTGAGCTTTTCACGGCTGCCCCCCTTCCAATGCCGCCGCACGATATCGCGAGTGCTCTGTTCGAATGCGGCAACGATTTTGTCATGCACACCAGATGATACAACATTCACCGTGATGTCTCCTCTATGTCTGGGTTTCTGATTTTATTGCTCTTCATTGATCTAGAAGGTCGTTTCTCAGCTGTTGAGGAATCCATCGAACAGGTACCTGAGGAACATGCCGGCGAGCCGTGCGCCCAACATGAGCTTGTTGATCTCCGGCTTGGCCGGCGAGCTGTCGACGGTTGTCAACGAGCTGCAGTCCAAGTCTTCGACCCCTTCGATCCAGACGTAGTTCAGATCAAAGGTGCCATGACCGGTAAAAAAGACTCTCAACTGCCGAAACGCCGGTGTGGTAGCCGACGCGACATTACCCAAAGTAGGATTCAGGCGAAGCCGCCGTATGGTGGACAGCAGCTTCTTCCGCGAGATGCCGATTCTTGAAACATCCTCGCAGAAGCTGGCAGAGAAGTAGACCTTTGTACGCATGGCGACCTTCCAAAAAAGTGAAGAGTGCTACCTACGAAGCGCTATATCAGCATGCTTCATAACTTACCGTCAAGGGAAATTATGAAGCACTTTGGGTAGCAGCGCGTTTTTCACGACACAACCGAGAGATCGTGCTGCGGCTGACGTCGAATCGCCTTGCAACCTGCTGCGCAGGTTCCCCGGCAGCCAGCCTGACCAGCGCCTCAGTACATTGAGCGTGCGAAAGCTTTGGCTTCCGGCCAAACTTAACGCCTCTGGCTTTGGCACGGGCTCTGCCGTAGGCGGTGTTCTCGAGGATCCGGCGCCGTTGCCACTTGGCCGCCCATCCCACGATGAAAAGCAGGAGGTCCGACAATTCCGATGTGGTATCGATGAAAGGCTCATCGATCAGGCGCAAGCCACCGCCCGCTTGCGTCACCGATTTCAGGATGTTCAGCAAGTCAAGCGGATCCCTCGCGATACGGTCTGTGACCACCGCGAGTACCACGTCGCCCGGCCTTATGGATTTGAGCAATCGCTGAAGCTGCGGTCGGTCGACATCTTTTCCGCTTCGCTTTTCGAAGAAGATCCGCTCGCACCCGGCTGCTCTCAAGCGCTCTACCTGACCTGTCAGGTCCTGCGCCTCGGTAGATACACGCGCATACCCATATTTCATCCGCCTGGATTTTCGCTGTTGCTCCAAAAGTCACGATATTTGCAATACGATCTTCCCTTCATATTTGATCTTTTTTCAAGGAAATCCGCCGCTTCTTGCCTAAAACACGAGCATAAAAGCGAAGGTGTGCTTAACCTTGGCCGGTCCATAGTCAGACGCAAATATCGTGATTTCTGCGTAAACGTCTCGTCTCTCTCCAGCCTCCTTATAGGTGCACCTTTGAGACGTAGCCCAGCCTTGTCCTCCGTCGCGGCCGTCGAGGATTCCAGATATCACCGGCAGGATCGAAGCCCCGTAAACATCGTAGGACGAGCCCGCATTTGGACTTTGGTAGTCGCATTGGCGTTAGCCGCGACGCCCGTGAGTGCGCAGCAGAAGCTGTCCCTTGAAGTAACCGTACCCGCCGCTACCCTGCCTTCGAGCCTGTTCAGTCCCAATGGTGGCGCAGCCGATTTTCTTGGAGTCGGCCTGGGCCAGACCGTAGATGACATTCGAAAAATATTGACCGGCCAGAACTTCACCAACGAGGATTCGTCGGGCCGCTTCCTACTCGACGAGGAATATTTCACCGTCGAGATCATCGCCACGGGGCCCAACAGGTACTTTACCTACGTGATCTGGACTGGGCCGGAGGATGCTGAAGCCACCCAAAGCGTAAGGGTGGAGTTCTCATCTCCCCTGACCGGCCAGCGCTCCACCGACCTCAGGCGATTAGTCACCTACAACGACGGCAAAGGCCCGTTGCTCGCCACGCTCCGTGCGGCGATCGTCCAGAAATTTGGCCCGCCAAGCGTCGATGGCAACTCGTCAATGCGCTGGTTTTGGAGCAAGGGGCAGCAAGTCAAAAAGAGCGCCGCCCGTGACAAGCAAATGGCGATCGGCATGGACGTCAGAAGCGACTACGTGACGGCCATCACCTACGAGCTGGTCGACGACGCCGCAGCGGCCGCCGACCGGGATCAGGTTACCCAATTCCAGAAGTCGGTCGAAGGTGCCGCGAAGAAGATCCGCGACGGGAACGCCGCCGCGCCGAAGCTCTAGCTCACATCGCAACAAAGGAGGATGATTTTGAACATACGCTCGTGCGTCCAGATTCTTGGTGCCGTGGCTCTCGCCGGCAGCCTTTCCATGGTTACCCAACCGAGCGCCGCCAGGGACATCGTCGGGTTCGTCGATCAGGTGACGAAGCAGGCGAATCCAAGCCTGATTCTGATCCTTCACAACAAGGAGGCGTGGACCAGCAACATCATCGACACCATGACGGCGGTGCTGATAGCCAGGAATTTCAAGTATGACTTCCATGGCTACAACCAGGGGGACCGTCCGCGCGACATCGCCCGATCGTTCAACTGGCCGACTTACGGCGCGGTGTTCTGTATGGGTCAGCCCATGGACTGCGATCTGATCAAGGTCCAGGCCGAGGGGAAGGGCTTTGAAGGCGATTTTTACAACCACATGCTGGAAAAACGATAACGGTTCTTGTCCCTGTTGTAGCATCGCGGCCTAGTCGGTAGCGCATAAGACTGCTGGCGGGCCGCTTGCGCCTTCATCCAGGTTGCTGAGAAAGATATGACTTCCATTCGAGCGCTCGTGATTGCTGCCGGGGCTGCCGTTCTCGTGGCTGCTCCCGCGACGGCCCAGGAAGAACAGCCTCAACCAACTCCGACACAGAGATTCAAGCTCGGCCAAAGTGACGGGTGCTTCCGCTACATTGGCGACGCGGTCGAATTTGTCGGCCGCTTTAAGGCCGGGAGCTATATCGGCGTGTCCATGATCACCATCGGCCGTGACGGCCTGCCGACACCGGCCGCCGACGAGGACCGGTCACCGGCCATGGACCTGCCGGAAGCGAAAAGCGCCTCGCTGTATTTTTGGTTCGGACCCACGCCCAGGACACAGGACTATTCCATCATGTTCACACCCCGGGCGGCGTGGGGCAGTTCCGCCTTCGTCACGATCTGCGGCCGCCAGTCCCCGCCCGAAAACTGAGCCGTGCGGTACAGCGCTTGCTTGGCCGCGAACAGCCGCTAAACTTCAGACATGGTCAAGCCGGTTCTCGATCCGGATGTCGCCGACGAGGCGCCGACGTCTCCGGTCCTTACCGGATATGATGAAGAGCACATGGTGACCTATATGCGTCTGCTCGATGCCGCCGCCGAAAATGCCGACTGGCGGGAAGTCGCCAAGATCGTCCTGCATATCGATCCAGCCAAGGAGCCCGAACGCGCCACCGAGGCCCAGCCCGGCTTGGCCTTTTCAATCAGCACCACCACGAGATCGGTGATCAACGCAATTCGCATAAACACGGACATAACAGTCTCCCTGTCGTGACCGGCCGATCGTCTACTTTTTTTTGAACTCGCCTAGTTTGTGGCCAAGCAATGCCAGCCCGCTACGGTCTACGCCGGCATGCACCCTTTGCATTCTGTCGCCTTCGACCGTCTCCGTCACTTCAGCGGTTGGCGCTGTTTTACATCCCATCGGCGCTTAAACTGATGAGCGATAATGGTATTACCAAAAGCTCTCTAGCGACCTTCTCCATGAATATCAAAGGGAAGCCTTCCGCTGGCCGTCAGGCGATAGCGAAAGTGGCCGAATGCAAACCGGTGGTTTATGATTCCGCAGTTGGATTCGTAAGTGCTTTCAATATGTACTGTGAACGTGAAAGTAAAAGTGCCCAATTGGCAAATTTGGACATCGTAGCTTGCGTGCGCCTTCGGACGGCCATCCTTGGACAATAAAAGGGAAGCAACCCGAACGGGCCGCTTCCCTTAGAAAGGTTCCTAACTGAATATTGCCCCCTTTACCACCAGGTCTGGGGGTAGCGATCGCAATTGCCGGCAGACCTCGACATCGAGGTTTCCGCTTATGTAGACGTTTCTGCCTATCGTTTGCAGAGTGTCGCAGCCCTCCAGATCCACATTTCCAAATACCGTTAGATTACTGGGCAAGGCGCGAATGTTCGTCCCAATAAGATTAAGATTGCCGTAAATAGTCAATCCATCGGGAAGGTGATCCACTTCATCATACCCTTCTAAGTCCAAAGAGCAGTTCAGCGTAGCAGGTCCCGATATCGAGATAGAGCCGTCCACTATACCGATCTGACAGTAAATACCGTTGACAGTCATGAGAATACCTCCTGCCCCACACGCGGGGCGCTGTGGGATTGAGGATGAAGCTTTTCGATGTTTCGGCGTATTCCACATGCTGCCATTAACCTCGCCGAGCGTCAAACTATTCGTATGCGGCGCGATCTATCATTCCGACATGACGGCTTTTTAAAGCATAGCTTTGAAAGAAGCCGATCAAAAACTCCCGCGCTGGTTGATTCTCTTATCTAGCTTAGCTCTTTAGATAGTTAACAAAAAGCTGGCGAGGACCGGGTCCCGGATCTACGTTTGTTATTGTCTGAAGGGTGGGGGAGCGCGAGGGGCGGGTCCAGGGGGCCTCGCTCGGCCTCGGCCGGTTCGACACCGGCCAGGGGACGTTCGGCACGCAAGAAGGCCGGGATTTCTCTGTCCCGGCCCGCTTGTAGGGTAATCTGCTATTCGGCGGCGATCGACACCTTCTCAATGGCTGGTGCTGGCGCTTTCAGGGCTGTGGGCAGCCAGCCCTTGCCGTCCAGTTCCTTCTCGGCCTGCAAGACGCCTTCGGGTTTCGGGGCGCGTTCAACCGCTCTGGCAGCATCTTCCGCACACCCGGCCTCGCGCATCACGCCGGCGATGTCCGCTTTCGACAGCCGCGACAGGAATGCCGCCTCCGGCACCCACCACTGGCCCATGTCCAGACCCACCGCCATTGCCATCAGGTCGGCGTTGGCAATGCGTTCCTTGCCGGTTTCGTGGCGGGCGACCACGGCGTTGAGGTTGGCGGCAGTCACCACCGCCAACAGGTCAAGCAGCACGTCCTGCGGCTGCGTCACCAGCCATGGCCAAAGGTCGGCAGGGTCCCCGGGCAAGCGGTGGCGCCAGCCCTCCAAAACCTCGTTCCAGCCGGTCAACGCACGGCAGGCCTCCGGCTCCTTAATGGGCGGAACCAGATTGCGGCGCTGGCCGGTGACCTCCACCGCTGTCTCGATACGCCCATGGTGGTAATCGTAGAACAGGCGGCTGACCAGCGCATGGAGGATGGCGACCAGCGCCACATCGGGACGGTTCGACAGTTCCACGCGCAGCGCTGCCGTGCGGATGGCCGTCAACTCCTCGGTCAGGGCTGCCGATATGCCGGTGTCCTCCTCTTCCGGGCGTTCCGCCTGCCTCGCTTCGACGCCCTCATCTTGGTCCTTGGCTTCGTCGCCGCCCTGCAAGATGGCAAGGGCTTTGCGGTCCTCGGACCCGACCAAGCCGGGCGTGACTTGCAAGATCCCATCGTAGGATATCGACACGATACAGCCCGCCAGCGCCATTTCACTTGGGTTAAAGGCCTCCGCCGCGTTCCGGATGGCCTCGATGCCGCTATCCAGCGCGTGCAGCTTGGCCTCATCAGCCTCGATTTGTGGGTCGCCTTCGGCGTAGGCGTCAATGACCTCGGCCAACTCGTCGTACTGCATGCCCAGCGCTGACAGTTCCGCCTGCTCGGCCTCGGTGAGGTCGCGCCGCACCGCATGGATGCGCCCGAACCCGCCGCTGTGGATGAACGCGTTGTCGAGGCTGATTTCCACCCATTTCCAGCCCAGCGGGCGCAACTCATCGGCCACCGCCTCGAGCCGGTCACTGGCAAGCTTCACCAGCAAGGGCCGGTCGGTCAGGAACGTCAGCTCATCCTCGGCGAACAGGTCACGCAGCACCCCGCCTCCCGCAGCCTCATAGGCCTCAATCCCGACAAAACGGGCCAGCCGGTCGTTGCCGCGTACATGGGCGCTGGTCAGGAATGAGCGGATACTCCCCGGATTACGGCTCCAGCCATCCTGCTCGAACCATGCAGCCTCCTGCGCCGCATGGTCGTCGCTCAACGCCAGCGCCTTGGCCTGTTCAAGGGTCAATTCATCGGCGCGCATGGCATCGAGGATGCGCGGCGACAGATTGGCGAGTTTCAACCGCTGCCGAACCGTAACCACGGATTTACCGAAGCGCGCCGCGATGTCTTCGGCCGCCATGCCCTGTTCGACAAGGTCGCGGTAGGCAATGACCTCGTCCACCGGGTGCATCGGCTCCCGCTGGTCGTTCTCGGCCAGAGAAATCTCGGTGCCGCTGCCTTCCTCGCGCAGGATAGCCCTGACCGGGTAGTCCTTGGTCACTACCACGCCCTGCACGGCGCGACCTTCCTCCAGCAGCAAACGCAATGCTCCCAGACGCCGCCCTCCGGCGACGACCTCAAACTTGGCTCCCTTCGGGGCTTTGCGGGTGACGAGATTATGGATGAGGCCGTGGGCCTCGATGCTGGCGGCCAGTGCGGCCCTGCCTGCCTGCGTATTGACGCGGCGGACGTTGGATGCGCTCGGCACCAGCTTGCTAAGCGGGATAGTGATTTCAGCGGTATTCATGGACTTGCTCCTTTGATTGTCGTTCAGGATTTTCCCTTTCCCGTACGGGTTCAGGTCACCTGAACCCCTGCCTCGCGGCGAGTAGCGGGGAGCGAGGGGGGCAAGTCCCGGGGGCGGAGGGGTCTCCCCGGTCTGCACAAGGCGAAGCCGCGGAAGATGGGGGAAGCCGCCCGCGGCGGCTTGCTGGGGAGAGAGGGCCGCGCGCCTCTCTTCCCGTCACAGAGGAAACGTGCCGCCAGGCACATCCATGTCGGCGCAGCCGTGCCGCGAAGCGGCGTACAAGGCGGAAGCACCGAAATGCCCGCCAGCGGAATCAAGTCAGTTCGGTGCTGGAGAAAGTTCGCGACCCTGAGACCGGTTCATCAGGGGTGGCCTAAGGAGCGTCAGCATAGCGCCGCCGCGCAGGCGGGACGCGGGACTGACCGCCCCGGCGAAGGGTGCCCGCCTAGGTAATACCCACGAATGTTTCTTAGCCAAAACCACGTCCGGCTCGTTCATCACCAGTCGGTGACTTTGGAAAGTACTAGATCCATACAGTCCGCATGGAAGCTATAGGCTACGACATCATAATTAAAATAAGCCAGTAAGCCCTCTGGATTTCAACTCCCTGGCGAACGTCGGCGAAATTCGAGATTAGGGCTCCTGGCAGTCGAGCCGAGGTAAAGATTTCTCCGCTGGCCGCCAATATCGGCACGACAGAAGACGGGTTCGGAGCGTCAAAATTCCTTATCAATGATAGTAATCGGCGCGACACCTTCTGAGGTTATGCAAACCTTGAACTTGGTTGAGTCCTTCGATCTCGCGTAAAGGGCGCCGAAGCCAATCGCAGAAATTTTTGTGACGTCGTGGCCAGACTTGCGTTCGCCACGTGGACGCCCAAATAGGTATACGCCGGTGCTAAGCTCGTAGTCCTTTCCCCGCTGGCCGATGGCGACGTAGTCGATAGATCCCACGACGTGGAAGCTGAATTCCTGCCACTCGCTATTCACGATCTTGCAGATATACGACGCGGAGTAGGCTGCATCGGCCCAGAAGCAGGCTGAGACCGCGACGAGAAATCGGAAGCGAGGCGCGAGAGAATCTCTTTGCGATTTGGCCAGCCGCATCATCGTCTCTGCCAGTGACCGAACCTCGAACATCGCCATATTGCGCGTAGAACTGCCCACAACGCCGGAGAAAACGTGCCGTCAGGCGCGCCGCCGCACGGATCGACATTACTTCAGTTTTATGCGGAGGTAACCAATCCTATTTGAGTCACCTCAGAAAATGTCTTAGGAGCTCGGTCGAGTGCCAACTGGAGAACTTCGACATGGTTCTGAAGTTCTTGCTGAATCGAATGATTTGCCACGTATCGCGTACGTCTGGGTTCCAAAAAGGGCTTAATCTTGTAATCCAACACCAGATCGCCTGTAGGGATGCCTGAATAACCATCAATGACGATTGCCCCGCCGGAAGCATAAGGTACACCCGGAAGTACCTTTCGAATTTCGTTATCAAAGGATCCAAATAGCGGAATGTCTTCCAGCTCTGATCTCCGCGCAACCGTTTCGGCGCTATCATCATCTATAGCAAACGAATACACCTGCTTGCTGTATAAGATGCCTTGCTCCGTGTCAGCAGTGATGGACAATATTGCAATTTCCCGACGCGGCACGGGAAACGCTTTATTGATCGTAAAATCCATCGGCTGTTCCAGCGACGCAATCTTAAAACGACCGATAAACTGGCTCAAGAAGCCACGATCATCAGCAACTGCGCTGGAAATCGATGCATATGCGTGGCCAATGGATCTCGCCTCAGATCGGTCTAAGGCCTTTGCAAGATAGCCGGTATATTGATTCAATTTCTCTTGCGTATAGAGAGGACCACCCTTTGTAACTGATAGGTAGTAAAAGTACGTCAGGAAACCGCCTATGGTTGCGGGATAGTACGTAAAGCCATAATTCTGCCAGTTATACATAACGTCAAGCGAGATTGCTAACCCACTTCCATGCTCAGTCATCTGCCGAAAATCTTCCCGAGTTGCGGTACCTGCACGGATATCTTTTGCGTGCTTCTCAATTTCTCCACGTTGACCAGATAGAACATCTACGACCAGAGCAACGATAGTTGCCTTTGTGTCGGCAGCAATCCACACCCTGAGATTGTATAGAATGTCAATTATTTCATTCAGCTGTTCCGATATTTCGTCAAGCTTATCAGATACATCAGATTTCCACAGATCGTCACTTTGCTTAGCGAAATAGGCTTGCGCTGCTTCTACCAACGCTGCTATCGTAGCGGGGTCCATTACACTCTCCGTCTTGATTAAAATTGTACAAGATTAAACTTTATTTTCACGTTACTGCAGAAACCAGAAGCTGTATCCTTGAGCCCACAATTAACAGATCGACAAGAATGAATGGAAGACGGATACCTGTTTCGAACCAAAGAAGTCAGTGCGAGCGCCCTGAAGCCCTGTACAAAGACACTTGAGCGACCATTGCCGGATGATCAAGTGGTAATCGTCCCGGTCGCCCGACGCAAGCGCGATCTAGCCATGAAACCCGGCCAGATCGCTAGGTTGCAGGGCAACGGCGTCGGTGCGGCGGCTGGCGCGGCTCCCGAGCCGCGCCCTATGTCCTGGGCGGAGCAAAGCCCCTAGATCCGCAACATGGAACCGGCGACCCGTCGACCCATTCTCACTCGTGCCGATTACGCGTTTCTGCGTGGTGGGATCGCGGTCACGGACGACAAGATGGCAGTGGGGGTTCGACGCATCGGCGACGTTTTCATGGAAGGCTGCCAGCCAAGACGCCCTGCCCTTGGTAACCTCTTCCGCGAAGTCCTGGACCAAGGCGATCCGCTGCTCGAAATCGATAGCGGGCATATGTGCATGTGTTGTAGTAGGGTCGCCGTCCTGACCACATAACTCAGAAAGCGCTACGAAATGCCTTTGGATCCCCGGATTGAAGAACTGCTTACTCGCATTGACGCAGTCGCTCCCGACACCACGGCATCGGACATAATTCTGAACGGCATTTCGCTTCATATTGACGCCGGCGTTTTCAACCCCAACAAGGGGAAGTCAGGCCGTAAAATGTTGCGAGCTATCGACATGATACCTCCCTCCCCTGATGCGCGTATCGTTGAGATAGGTACCGGAAGCGGGCTCTTGTCCTCGGCCATGTGGCTTAGAGGGTGCCGTCAGATCACTGCAACGGACATCATGGATGAGGCATGCGAGAATGGTCGCCGAAACTTTGACCGTTTGGGCTTCGATATCCCAGTGGTGCAATCGGACCTTTTCGCCGAGGTCCACAGCGACTTTGACTATGTGGTTTTCAACGCTCCTGCTGCGCACCCGGCCCGGTTCTCGCCTATTCTGGGAGCAACAACCTTGTGGGACGTAACAGGCACGACCAAGCGGCGTTTCGTCGAGGAATTATTGCAAAGGAAGCCACGTGGCCGCCTTAGAGCAATGTTTATGTACAGCAAATACATTGACTACGACCCTTTCGATACGATTTCGTTTGCTGATCTTGAGGTCAGCTTTCTTTTAGTGAATAAGGGCGACGTATCCGAAACTGGCGTAGTATTACTGGCACGTGATTAACATGAAGCACCCGAAACTCCGCCTTGGAACGCGACGCAGTCCGATGGCAATTGCGGTCGCAGAGAGTGCCGAACGGCTAATCAAAGCAGTGGCTCCGAGTATCGACGTTGAAATATGTCCCCACGTGTCAGAGGGCGATCGAATCAAAGGGGATCTGAAGCTTTTCGGTGGAAAAGGGACGTTCATCAAAGATCTGGAGAGACGCCTGCTTAACGGCGAAATCGACTGCGCCATCCATGCGCTAAAGGACATTCCAGGCGATGTCGCAATGCATGAAGATCTTATGCTGGTGGCGTTTTTACCCAGAGAGGATCCCCGTGATGCGCTCGTGCTCAGAAGCAGCCTCACAGAGAATGAATTGTATGCTCAGGATCGGATCAAGATAGGTACTTCCGCCCCACGCCGCCAGGCTGCAGCAAAACGGTTGTTTCCAAACTGCACGGTGAATTTGAGTCGAGGTAATGTGAATACGCGGCTCAATCTATTAGATGCCGGTGACCACGACGCCTTGATCCTGTCTGGCTCTGGCCTGAGACGAGTGGGATTTCAGCATCGTGTCACGCGTCTGTTTACGCAGTCAGAAATCCTCCCTGCTGTTGGCCAAGGTATCTTGGTGATCCAGATCAGACGTGAGGATTTTAACCGCTGTTCTTATCTAAGGGCGATAAACGACCAAGACTCTGAGAATGCTGCCGTGGCGGAACGCGAGGTCCTGGCTCAGCTAAAGGGTAACTGCCATAGTGCGATAGCTGCACATTGTTCGACGCTTGACGGCGGCAGCCATCAACTAATCGCTTCAGTCTTCGACAGCGCGAGCGATGATTTGTTGACCGCAACGATGGAACTTCCGCCAGGGTCACATGACTTCGCGCTTCTCGGTGCTCAGGTTGCCAAAAAACTCATCGAGGCTGGGTGCGAGAAATACCTTTAAATAGCAGCCAGCATGTCGTTAGATTCTCTAGTTATCAGGGACTGACAGTCTATTTTGACGGCCGGGTATGACCTTGGTTGGCTGTTTTCTCGAAATTGTCGGCAGGAAATGTCTACCGTACGCATCCGGTGAAGACCGCAGACGTGCGCATCCGGCAGCCAGGAGAACCTGAGCACCGGAGTGCTGGGGTCAAGCTTTCTTTGGGGAGACGCGATGATATTCTTCGAGGAGGAGTTTGACCT
>NZ_JAMYOE010000056.1:0-26289 GCF_040319695.1 Mesorhizobium sp. M0898
TGACGCACTTCAGCCCGAGAGGCCGATCTGAGGATCTGTCTGTCTGCCTCTGATGCCTTCTCTCTCTCTCCCATACTGCCCTACTGCCCTAGCCGAGCATCATGACTTACCAATCCCCAATCTCCCCCGGCCGCTCCTGGTACGAAGACACGGCCGGGCCAAGGCCCGAATATCCGGCGCTCGACGGCGACCGGACATGCGATGTGGTGATTGTCGGCGGCGGCTTTACCGGCCTGTCGGCGGCGGCTCATCTCGCCACGACAGGCGCGGATGTCGTGCTTATCGAAACGCATCGTTTCGGTGACGGCGCATCGGGCCGCAATGGTGGCCAGCTCGGCACCGGACAACGGGCCTGGGCAGAGGAACTGGAAGCGGAATACGGCTTTTCCCGCGCCAAGGCACTGTTCGACCTGGCCGAAGAGGCCAAGGCGCATCTGCTCGACTTTGCCGCGATGCACCAGATCGAGATCGACTATATGCCCGGCCAGATGTCGGTGGCGCACAAGAAGCGCTATGTCGACGACTACAAGGCGCATGCCGAGATCATGGCGAGCCGTTTCGGCTATCCGCACATCTCATTCATGGATGCCGCGGAGACAGCCGAGCGGCTGGGCTCGACGCATTATTTCGGCGGCACCCGCGACACCGGCACCGGCCACATCCATCCGCTGAAACTGGTCATCGGCACCGCAAAGGTGGCGGCAGAGGCCGGCGCAAAGCTTTTCGAGCAGACGCCGTCGACCGGCATCACCTCCGGCGGCGGCAAGGTCAGGGTTGCGACGCCGAAGGGCACGATCACCGCCGCTAAATGCCTGATCGGGGTCAATGCCTATGGCGGCACGCTCGAACCGGTGAGTGCCGCGCATATCATGCCGATCGGCTCGTTCATCGGCGCGACTATACCGCTGGGAGCCGATTCCAAAGTGTTGCCGGGTGGCGAGGCGGTCGACGATTCGCGCTTCGTCGTGCGCTATTTCCGCAAATCGAAGGATGGGCGGCTGCTGTTTGGCGGGCGCGAGATCTATGCGGTCAACGATCCCAAGGACATCCACATCCACATCCGCCGGCAGATTGCCGAGATTTATCCGGCACTGAACGACGTCGAGATCACCCATGGCTGGGGCGGCTATGTCGGCATCACCGTGCCGAGAAAGCCGTTCGTGCGCGAAGTGATGCCCAATGTGATTTCGATCGGCGGTTATTCCGGCCACGGCGTCATGCTGTCGAACTTTTTCGGCAAGCTTTATGCCGAGACGGTCGCCGGCAACCGCGACCGTCTGAAGCTGATCGAGGACCTGAAAATTCCACCCTTCCCCGGCGGCCGGCGTTTGCGCGCGCCACTGCTCTTCCTTGCGCTCAACTGGTACGCGTTGCGGGACAGGATCTAACCAGACGTTGCAGAATCCTTAACCAGGGCGCAGAATTCCCGCCAAGGGCGCAGTGATGCCACAATCGCGGGCGAAAGATGATGCTCGTGGGCAGCTGAACGGGGAATTTTTGCGGGCCTGCCCGCTTTTGGTTTGGGACCGATGCCGATCGAAATGCCGGCTCTCCGGCATGGGTCGTAAGAACATCGGCCCGCAAATGGAGGTGGCAAGTGTGAGAGAGCCCTTCAGTTTCGGCGCGCCGGAACGACGGCGCCTTGCGATGCAATTCGGTTACGATATGCGGCCGACGTTCTGGCACGGGGTCCGGTCGAACGCGCATCTGGTGATAGCCGCGCTTGGCACGGTCGCACTGCTCGGCGTTGCCGCGGTGGCACTGTGGCTGGCATTGCCGGCAAATGAGCGACAAGCGGCCGCAAGTCCTGAGCAGATCGTTCCGACCATCCCGGTCAAGACGACGAAGATCATGCCTGCCAAGGTTGCTGCGGCGCCGCGGACGACGGGCAAGGCAGATGCGGTTTCCCCAGCGGTGGCCGCAGCGGAAGCCGAGATACCAGCGCTGGCTCCCAACGATCCGCGCTGGACAGGGCCAAAGACGGCATCGGCCGCCGCCACGGCAGCATCCGACCAGCTGGCAAGCCAGACCGAGCAGGCGACCGATAAATCGTCTGCTTCGGTGGCATTCGCCGACCCGGCAGCAAAACCCGACGCTGCGGCATTGTTTGCCAAAGTCGCGGCTCCCGGCAGCTCAACGAAAAACAGCGGGCCCGATGGCGCGCAGACCGCCGCCATCCCCACGCCCAAGCCGCAACTGCCGACGCAGACCGCGAGCGAAGACGACAACAGCACCAAGGCAAATTCCGGAAGAGCCAATACTGCCGGTACCGGACGCATCCTGAGATCCGTCACCATGCGCACCGGCCCAAAAAAGAATGCGGCCGCCATTCTCACCGTGCCGGCCAAGACCTCGGTGCAAGTGATGAGCTGCAAGCAATGGTGCCAGATCGTCTACAACGGCAAGCGCGGCTGGATTTACAAGAGCTACGTCAAAACCGGGGCGTAGGGCCGGCAGAGCGATTGCGGGTCGCTCGCCGTCAGCCAGTCCTCCGCCGGAGGCCCCGGCCGTTCAAATACAACGTCCGCCGTCGACTTCCAGCGCCACGCCAGTGATGAAAGCCGCTTCGTCCGAAGCAAGCCAAAGCGCGGCATTGGCTATGTCGAGCGGCGTCGAAAGCCGGCCGAGCGGGATCGACGCGCGGAACTTCTCGCGGATCTCGAGTGTGTCGGCGCCCATGAATTTCGCGAGCATGCCGGTCTCGCCGGCAACTGGGCAGAGGCAGTTGACGCGGATGTTCTTCGGCGCGAGTTCCACCGCCATCGATTTGGTCGCGGTGATCGCCCAGCCCTTCGATGCATTGTACCAGGTGAGGCCAGGCCGCGGCCTGATACCGGCCGTGGAGGCCGTCGTCAGGATGACGCCACCGCCTTGCCGTTCCATGACCGGCACCACTGCAAGCGCTGCGTGGTAGATCGCCTTCATGTTGACTGATGTGATCAGGTCGAAGGTCGCTTCGTCGACTTCCAGCATGTCAGCGTTGCGATGGGTGTAACCGGCGTTGTTGACCATGATGTCGATGCGGCCGAAGGCGCTCATTGCGGCATTGACCATGTCGTCGAATTCGGACCGCAGCGAGACGTCGGTCTGGGTCCAGATCGCCTTTTCGCCGATCTCGCCGGCAACGCGCTCTGCGCCCTTGGCGTTCAGATCGGCGACGACTACCCGCGCGCCCTCCTCGGCAAAGCGCCTGGCCATGCCCTCGCCAAAGCCCGAGGCAGCGCCAGTGATGATTGCGACCTTATTTTTGAGGCGCATGCTTTTCTCACTCATCGTTGAAAGCGATCGATGACGCGTTTGGCCAGGCCATCGAAAGATGTGCGTCCATCGACGATTTCTCCTTTGGCTTTCGCTGCCATCCGGCTCTATGCTGCAACTGCGAAGGCTCCGGAAGCATCGCTTGCCGACAAGCCTCCGGCCAGCGCCGGTGTCAAGAGCACACGCGGATGTGACGCAATGGCACTGGCAAGTTTAAATCGATTAGATTATATCAGCCGCGTTATCGCGACCGGCGTCACAGCGGACAGACCATGACCAGCCAGATCATTCCCGTCGACCCTTTCGACTTCATCATTTTCGGCGGCACCGGCGACCTCTCGGAACGTAAGCTTCTGCCGTCGCTGTACCACCGGCAGCGCGACCACCAGTTTTCCGAGCCGACGCGCATCATCGGCACATCGCGTTCGAAGATGACCGACGAGGAATTCCAGTCGTTCGCCAGGCAGGCGATTGCCGATCATGTGAAACCGGAGGATATCGACGCCACGGAACTGAAGACGTTCCTCGCGCGGCTCTCCTATATCCCGGCAGACGCAACCACAGGTGCCGGCTTCGACAGGCTGAAGAAGGCGATCGGCGACAGCGAACACATCCGCGCTTTCTATCTGGCTGTGGCACCGGCGCTGTTCGGCGACATCTCGCACAAGCTGAAAGAGCACGGGCTGATCACGCCGAATTCGCGCATCGTGCTGGAAAAGCCGATCGGCCGCGATCTCGCTTCGGCGCGCGCGCTCAACGACCTGGTCGGCGACGACTTCCATGAAAGCCAGATTTTCCGCATCGACCACTATCTCGGCAAGGAGACGGTCCAGAATTTGATGGCGCTGCGCTTTGCCAACGCACTCTACGAGCCGCTTTGGAATTCCGCCAATGTCGATCATGTGCAGATCACCGTGGCCGAGACGGTCGGCCTGGAAGACCGCGTCACCTATTACGACAAGGCCGGCGCATTGCGCGACATGGTGCAGAACCACATGCTGCAGCTGCTCTGCCTGGTCGCGATGGAGGCGCCGTCGTCGATGGACGCCGATGCCGTCCGTGACGAAAAGCTCAAGGTGCTGCGGGCGCTGAAGCGCATCAACGGCAACGAAGCGCCGAAGCACACGGTGCGCGGGCAATATCGTGCCGGCGCCTCGGCCGGCGGGCCGGTGAAAGGCTATGTCGAGGAACTCGGCAAGAACAGCAACACCGAGACTTTCGTTGCGCTCAAGGCCGAGATCGGCAACTGGCGCTGGGCGGGCGTGCCGTTCTACCTCCGAACCGGCAAGCGGCTGGCGACCCGCGTTTCGGAGATCGTGATCGAATTCAAGCCGATCCCGCATTCGATCTTCGGCGAGAGCGCCGGGCCGATTTCCGCCAACCAGCTAGTCATCAGGCTGCAGCCCGACGAGGGCGTCAAGCAGTTCATCATGATCAAGGATCCGGGGCCGGGCGGCATGCGGCTGCGCCAGATTCCGCTCGACATGAGTTTTGCGCAATCCTTCGACGGCCGCGCCCCCGATGCCTATGAGCGGCTGATCATGGACGTCATCCGTGGCAACCAGACGCTGTTCATGCGCCGCGACGAGGTCGAGGCGGCGTGGAAATGGATCGACCCGATCCAGGACGCCTGGGAGAGCGGCAGGCAAGAGGCGCAAGGCTACACCGCCGGCACATGGGGTCCCTCGGCCTCGATTGCGCTGATCGAACGCGACGGGCGGACATGGCACGAGAGCAATTAGGCGGCGCCTACAACTGGCACGAATTTGCCGGACGTCAGGAGTTGGCGACAGCGCTTGCCGGCCACGTCGCCGGCCGTCTGTCAAAGGCGATCGCCGAGCGCGGCACGGCGCTGCTTGCGGTCTCGGGCGGCACGACGCCGGCGAAATTCTTCGCGGCGCTTTCGACCGTTCCGATCGCCTGGGAAAAGGTGACGATAACATTGGTCGACGAGCGCTTCGTGCCGCCCTCATCGCCGCGCTCCAATGCCGGCCTGGTTGCCGCCAACCTGCTGCAGAACGCGGCCGCCGCCGCGAATTTCGTGCCGCTCTACTACGCCGCGGCAAGTATCGAGGGTGCAGCGGTCTCCGACAGTGAGGCGCTGCAATTGCTGCCCTGGCCACTCGACGTCGTTGTGCTCGGCATGGGAACTGATGGCCACACCGCCTCGTTCTTTCCGGATGCCGACAACCTGGCACGATTGCTCGATCCGTCGTCGCAAAGGATCGTGCTTCCGGTTCATGCGGCAAGCGCCGGCGAGCCACGGCTGACGCTGTCACTGGCGCGGATCATCAATGCCGCCTTCATCGTGCTGCATATCGAGGGCGCGGAAAAACGCAGCGCATTCGAGGCCGCGCTTGGACCTGGAACACGAAAGCCCATTCGCGCCGTGCTCGATGCCACTCAAAAGCCCGTAGAGGTTTTCTGGGCACCCTGATCTCAACTTGGCTGCAGGTCCCGGCAACAGCCGGAAGGTGTTTGCGGGACCTCGCCTGAAAGGACCGACCGCCATGACCGCAAGACGCGATATCGAAGCCATCACCCAGCGCATCCGTGAGCGCTCCAAGCCCGGTCGCGAGGCCTATCTCGGCCGCATCGCCGAAGCCTCGAACCGCACCGCCAACCGGGCCGTGCTGTCCTGCGGCAACCTGGCCCACGGCTTTGCCGTCTGCAGCCCTTCCGAAAAGGTGGCACTTGGCGGCGACCGGGTGCCGAACCTCGGTATCATCACCTCCTATAACGACATGCTGTCGGCACATCAGCCTTTCGAGACCTTTCCGAGGCTGATCAAGGATGCGGCGCGCGAGGCCGGCGGCATCGCCCAGGTGGCCGGCGGCGTGCCGGCGATGTGCGACGGCGTCACCCAGGGCCAGCCCGGAATGGAGCTGTCGCTGTTCTCGCGCGACGTGATCGCCATGGCCGCGGCAATCGGCCTGTCGCACAACATGTTCGATGCCGCCGTCTATCTCGGCGTCTGCGACAAGATCGTGCCGGGGCTGGTGATCGCGGCGCTGACCTTCGGCCATCTGCCGGCGGTCTTCATCCCGGCCGGGCCGATGACGACCGGCATTCCGAACGACGAAAAAGCCAAGATCCGCCAGCTCTATGCCGAGGGCAAGGCGGGACGGGCCGAACTGCTCGAAGCGGAATCAAAATCCTATCACGGGCCGGGAACCTGCACTTTCTACGGTACCGCCAATTCCAACCAGATGCTGATGGAGATCATGGGCCTGCACACGCCTGGCGCTTCCTTCGTCAATCCTGGCACGCCGTTGCGCGACGCGCTGACCAGGGAAGCGACGAAGCGGGCGCTGGCGATCACCGCGCTCGGCAACGCCTACACGCCGGTCGGGCGGATGATCGACGAGCGCTCGATCGTCAACGGTATCGTCGGCCTGCACGCCACCGGCGGTTCGACCAACCACACCATCCACCTGATCGCCATGGCAGCGGCGGGCGGCATCGCCATTACCTGGCAGGATATTTCCGACATCTCGGAAGCCGTGCCGCTGCTGGCGCGAGTCTATCCGAACGGCCTTGCCGATGTGAACCACTTCCACGCCGCCGGCGGGCTCGGCTTCCTGATCCGCGAACTGCTCGACGCAGGCATCCTGCACGAGGATGTGCAGACGGTGTGGGGCGAAGGGCTGCGCCCCTACGCGGTCGAGGCCAGGCTCGGCGCCGACGGCGGCGTCGTGCGCGAGGCTTCGCCGCGCGAGAGCGGGGACGAGAAGGTGCTGGCACCGTTCAAGAAGGCGTTCCAGCCGAGCGGCGGTCTGAAAGTGCTTTCGGGCAATCTCGGCCACGCCGTCATCAAGACATCGGCGGTCAAGCCGGAGCGGCGCGTCATCGAGGCGCCGGCCAAAGTGTTCGACAGCCAGCAAGGCCTGAACGAGGCGTTCACGGCGGGGTCGCTGACCGGCGACTTCATCGCCGTCATTCGGTTCCAGGGTCCAAAGGCCAACGGCATGCCGGAATTGCACAGGCTGACCACCGTGCTCGGCATCCTGCAGGACCGCGGCCAGCATGTGGCGCTGGTCACCGACGGCCGCATGTCGGGCGCTTCAGGCAAGGTGCCGGCGGCGATCCACGTGACGCCGGAAGCGGCGGAGGACGGGCCTATCGCCAGGATCCATGACGGCGATATCATCAGGCTCGACGCCGAGGCCGGGACGCTGGAGGTACTGGTGCCAGCCGGCGATTTCGCACTGCGCCGGCCCGCGGACAGCGACCTCATAGGCAATGAATTCGGCTTCGGCCGCGAGCTTTTCGCCGGGTTCCGGCAATTGGTGGGACGCGCCGACCATGGCGCCAGCGCCTTCGGTACGGCGTGATTTTTTTGGCAATAAGTAAGAGCGGCTAATGGCTGCTCTCCAATGGATTTATTGAACCGTCAGTTCGGCCCGCGCGCCGGCCCTGACCGTTACCGTGCCTTCCTTCGAGCTGTTGTCCGATTTCTCCGAAACCACCGCGTAGTCACCGGCCGACAAGGTGGCTTCATACTTCTGATCATAGGCGTAGCCAACCGACTTGCGGGTTCCGTCGATGGCCTTCCTGGCCTCGAATATCTCGATCTTCGAGGCTCCTGGCGCGGTTATCGTCAGCATGCCGGCGTTCATCGCGATCTTCAGATCCTGATGGTCGCCAACCTTGACGCTGAACGGCTGCTCGGCCACCGCAAGGTCGACCGTCGCGACCATTACATAATTGTCGGGCGGCAGATCGAACTTGCTGTCCGGACCGTAGGCATAAGTCACCTCCTGCCTGGTTCCGTCGACGTTCTTTTTCGCCTGGAGCACTTTGAAGCCGATGCCCGAACCCTCGGCCTTGTCGCCGCCGGCAGCATAATAGGCGTTGGCGACGATACGCCCGACGCCGACGATGATGTCCTTGTCGATGACCCTGCCGGCGGCAAGCGGGATCGTCTCGATAACCATGCCCTGGCCGATCGTGACCGTCACCTTCTGGTCACCGGCCGGCAGCACGACTTTCGTATCACCGTAATAGGTCGCCGGGGTGTCGACGCCGGGATAGCCGATTACGACAGCCGCGCCGTCATCAACGTCCGCTCCTTCGCTTGGCCGCGGGTGGATGACCAGCGTGCCGGCATTCAGGTTGAAGTGCGGCTTGGCGACCTGGCCAGGCTCTATCTTGATCTTCTGTTCGGCCCTGGCCTCGCCGGCACGCGCGACGACGATATAGTCGCCCGGCTCCAGATTGCCCTTGTAGGTGCCATATTCGGTGGTGACGGGATCGCCGCGCGTGCCGTCGGAATTCGCCTTGTAGATCTCCCAGGCATTGCCGTCGGTGACGGGATCGCCACCCTCGGCAAGCACGACGGTGGGAACGAAATTGGACTCCGCCGGCTGAGCGGGCGCCGGCTGGGGAGCAGGCTGCGGGGCGGGAGTGGGTTCAGGGGCGGGTGGCGGAGGCGCGACGGTCTCGACGAGGGCGTCCTGCAATGCCTTTTCATCCGACGCTTCGATGTATTTGCCGCCGGTATTGTCGGCGAGGCAACCGACCTGCTTGCCCTCGGCCGCCGTCAGGCCGAAGCCTACGACATTGACGGTGAAGTCGACGCCAGCAGCCTCCAGTTCCTTGCCGAGCGCGCAGGGATCGCCGCTACATGTCTCGATGCCATCGGTGATGAGAACGACCGTCGCCTTGTCCTCGGTGTATTTCAATGCTTCCGCCGCTTGCTTGACCGCAGCGGTCAGCGGCGTCTTGCCCTGAAATTTCAAGCTGTCGGCCGCGGCTGAGATCGCACTTGCCGAGCCTGCCTGCGGTGGCACGATGAGTTCGATGTCGTCGCAACTGGCCTTCTCGCGATGGCCATAGGCCATGAAGCCTATTTCCTCCTCGGCCGGGACCGATTGCAGCACGTTCCGCAGCGATTGACGGGCGATTTCGAGCTTGGGCTTGCCGTCGATCTGCGCCCACATCGAGCCGGAGGCATCGAGAATGACGATGACGCGATCGGCGGCGAAGCCGAACCCCGTCGTCCACAGCAACAGGGCCGCCGCAGCGACGCTCTGCACAAATCCCGTCATCAAAAATCCCCCCGTCAGTCGCCGCCGCTCGGCGCCGGAAAGCTATTTGACGCTGCGTCGCGACACAAGCCCGGGTGGAGTACGAAGCTGCGCCACCTCTGTGCAACCCTCAATAGGTCGTGCGGCGTTCCTCGGAAGGCGGCCGGCCGAATTGGAGCCGATAGCTCTGGGCAAAATAGGAATGCGAGGTGAAGCCGGTGGCGATCGCCACGTCGAGGATCGGCATGTTGGTCTGGCGCAGCAGTTCGCGCGCCCGCTCGAGCCTGAGCCGCATATAATAGCGCCCGGGCGTCACACTGAGATGGCGCAGGAACAGGCGCTCGACCTGGCGCACCGACAGGCCCGCCGACTTGGCAAGCTGCACCGCCGACAGCGGCTCGTCGAGATGGTCGGCCATCAGCTCGACGATGCGGCGCAGCTTCTCCGACTTGCCGGTCAGGTCGCGTTCCGGGCCGACGCGCTGGCGGTCGCCGGCCGAGCGGATGCGCTCATGCTGGAACTGGTTGGCAACGCCATTGGCGAGACTCGAGCCGAAATCACCGCGCACGATCTCCAGCATCAGGTCGATCGAGGTGGTGCCGCCGGCGCAGGTGTAGCGCTTGCGGTCGATCTCGAAGACGTTGCCGGTGCAGTTGATCTCCGGAAAACGTTCGAGGAAACCGGCACGGTTTTCCCAATGGATGGTGCAGCGATAGCCATCGAGCTGGCCTGCTTCGGCAAGCAGGTAAGAGCCAACCGAAAGCGCGCCGAGCGCATTGCCGCGCCGGCCCCAGCTGCGCAGCGCCGCCAGCACCTTGCTCTTGCCGGGAAATTCCGTCGTCAGCCCGACCGAGACGAACAGGATATCGACCGCCGGCAGATCGGCAACGGCGTAGTCGATCTTGAGCGGCAGGCCATTGGACGCCATGACGGCGTCGCCGTCGGCCGACACCGTAGTCCAGCCATAGAAATCGCGGCCGAGCAGCCGGTTCGCCGACCGGAACGTGTCGATTGCCGCGGCCAGCGAGAACATGGAGAACTTGTCGACCAACAGAAACCCGAACTGCCGCCCGCCCTGAACGGGATCATTGGTGACCGGCCGTTCTAAGGGAACAGTGAGGTTCGGCAAGGACGCTGCTTTCTGGTCAGAAGGAAGGCCGTTTCAATCCGGCTGCGAGATAGGCGGAAGCTAGCGTGTTGGCCATCAGCATGGCAATGGTCATCGGTCCGACGCCGCCAGGCACCGGCGTGATGGCGCCGGCCGCTTTCGCTGCTTCGGCAAAGGCGACGTCGCCGACGAGGCGCGTCTTGCCTTCGCCCTTTTCAGGTGCGGCGACGCGGTTGATGCCGACATCGATGACGGTGGCGCCAGGCTTGACCCAGTCGCCGCGGACCATTTCAGACCGGCCGACGGCGGCGACCAGAATATCGGCGGTGCGGGCAAGCGCCGGCAGGTCCCTGGTCCGGCTGTGTGCGATAGTGACGGTGCAGTTGGCGGCAAGCAGAAGATTGGCCATCGGTTTGCCGACGATGTTCGAACGCCCGACGACGACCGCATTGAGACCGGACAGGTCCTTGCCGCGCACCCGTTCGATCAGCAGCATCGAGCCGGCCGGCGTGCAAGGCACGAAGGCGGTCTCGAGCTCGCCGGTGCCGAGCTTGCCGACATTGATGAAGTGGAAGCCGTCGACATCCTTCTCAGGCGCGATGGTCTGGATGATCTTGCCGGAATCGATATGGCCGGGAAGCGGAAGCTGCACGAGGATGCCGTTGATGGCCGGATCGGCGTTGAGCTGGCCGATGATCTTCAACAGGTCCGGCTCGGAGGTTTCGGCCGGCAGCGTGTGCTGAACCGAATGGAAGCCGCATTCCTTGGCGGTGCGGGATTTGGAGGCGACATAGACCTGGCTCGCCGGATCCTCGCCGACGATGACCACGGCGAGACCGGGCTGCCGTCCGCCCTTTTCCGCCAGTTCGGCGGTCAGGGCCTTGACCCGCCGCACCACGTCTTCGGCGACGCTTTTTCCGTCAATCAACTCAGCCATGAACCACCCTCGACGCCTATCGCGTAAGCCTGCCGCGTTAAAACATCCATGCGGCGCGCTCCAGATATCTTTTATGCAGGCCGTTGCCCAGAACCATGTGCTGCGGGCGGACATGCAGCGCGGCATTTTCACGAAAATCGAGCCGGGCAATCCCGTCAATGCGCCGTCCCATGCCGTTAACTCGAAACCGGCATGTTTTATTCGACGCTCAGAAATAGCGGCGATGCGTGCGGTTTTCGGTGAGCTCGCGAACCGCCTCGCGGAATTCGCGCAGGCTGGCGCGGATTTCCTCGATCTGGCTTTGCTGATCGGCGGCTTCCGAGGCCTGATTTGCCTTCCTCGACCGGGCCTGAGTATAGGTCGGATGCGGCGGCGCGGGTTGCTGCGGATAAGGTGCCTGTCCGGCATAGAGCGGCTGTGGAGGGAAGGCGGGCGGCATGGCTGCGCCGGAATTTGTGGCGGCAGAAGTCTCGCCGGACGCCACCTCCTCCGGCGCGCTACCGGGCATGAGCCTGCGCAGCGCCGACAACACGGCACCGATCGGCCCTGGGCGCGCGACCTCGACCGGCGAAGCGGGAGGCGGCGCTGCCCGGTATGCTGCGTGATCGGCGGAACCGGCATCGGGGCCGCCAAGGGGGCCAGCGGGGTCGAAAAACCCATCGGCCGCTGCAGCCTCTTCCATCAGTATGGTGCCGGCCTTTGGCTCATCAGGATCGGGCTGGCTTATGCCGGCGGCTGCCAACAGGATCGGACTGGCACACGCTTCGCGGCGCGAGCGGGCAAGACGATGGCGTGTGGCGGCATCCTCGCGCCATGACGGGCCTGCGCGGTCCTCTAGCGAAACCAGCGATGCTTCGTCCTCGCCGCGCACCGCCTCGACGAGCGACAGCAAGGACTGCTGGTTCCTCCAGTGTTCACGATTTTTCCTATAAGCCATGGTTTCTGGAGCCTTCCCCTCGGGCTGGGGCGTAGCGACCGCCACTGCTTAAGCGATGCTAAACAGGCATAGGAAATAAAAGGTTAATTTGGTCGCCGCGCGACTGCGCGACTACATGCGCATCCCAACCGCAAGGTCGGGGTTTCCGCCCGATCACGGTCCCAACAGGGCTTCCCCGTCCTGCCGCGAACGTCTATGGGGAAGCCATCTCTATGGGAGGCTTTCGATGACGATCAGGCTTGTTCTCGCCGGTTGCGGCAATATGGGCTACGCCATGCTCTCGGGCTGGCTGAAAGCCGGCAAGCTCGCTCCGGCTGCGGTGTTCGTGGTCGAGCCCAATGCCGAGTTGCGCAAGCGTGCCGAAGCACTGGGCTGCGCTGCCGGCGCGGATGCTGGCGCCATACCGGCGGACGCCGTGCCGGCCCTCGTCGTCCTTGCGGTCAAGCCACAGGTGATCCGCGACGTCACGGCTGGCTACATCCGCTTCAACGATGGCCGGACCACCTTCCTCAGCATCGCCGCCGGAACGCCGGTGGCCACGTTTGAAGGTATTCTCGGCGACCGCGCGCCGATCGTGCGCTGCATGCCCAACACGCCGGCGGCGATCGGCAAGGGCATGATGGTGGTGTTTTCCAACAGGCTGGTTTCCGACGAGACTAAACGTTTCGTCGCCGACCTGCTCTCGGCGAGCGGGCAAGTGGCCGATATTGACGACGAGGGCCTGATGGACGCGGTGACGGCGGTTTCCGGGTCGGGGCCGGCCTATATCTTCCATTTCATCGAAGCGCTGACCGTGGCCGCCGAGAAAGCCGGCCTGCCGACCGGGACTGCCAAGCTCTTGGCCATGCAGACGGTCTACGGCGCCGCCTCGCTGGCCGCCGAAAGCGGCGAGGAGCCGGGCGTGCTCAGACAGCAGGTGACCAGCCCCAACGGCACCACGGCTGCGGCCCTTGCAGTACTGATGGGCGAGGACCGGCTGACGCGCCTGCTCACCGAGGCGGTGGAAGCGGCGCGGCTGCGGTCTATCGAGCTGGGGAGGTAGGGCTTCTGGGGGAGCCGGTCGGCGGTGACGATCGATCGTTCCTTTCGGCATTAGCTACCGGTAGAAAGCCGTTACGCGGCGTTCCTTCGCGCCCTCCACTGTCCTGCCGACATCAAAATCGCGATAGCCTAGAATGTCGACAGATATCAGCGATGTCCCCACAAGTCGTCGATCTCGTCCTTGTTCAGGGGCCGCCCGTCTTTGCCGGCTTTGGCTTTGAGATCATCGACAATGGCCGCGAGCCGCTCTGCCAGAGAAAGGCGTCCATTTTCCCGCTTCAACTCGGATTCACGGACCTCAGCCATCACCAAGATTCCCATACAGCATCTCGTCCTGCAGCCGGCGCAAGGCGAACAGCCCGGTCGTCGGGTCGGGCGCGGCATTGTCGGCGGTGAGCAATTCGCCTTTCCTCACCGGTTTCAGCACCTTGCCGCCTTCGAGCAGACCGACCGGCACGGCGCGATGGGCGCGGGCCTGTTCGACGGTCGTGGTCCAGGAGCGGTAGCAGGTCTCGCCGATCGCATCGAAAACCTCGCCTGCCGCCAGATCCCGCTTGGCCACCGCGCAGACCTCGGCCACCGGCCGCGGCAGCGGCACCATGTCGGGCTTGCCGTAAAGCGCGATGCGAGCGGCCGTCAGCGGCACTTCCAGCGAGGTCAGATGGTAGGGCCTGAAGAAGCTGTAATAGGGACCGTGGCCGATATGCAGATCGTCCATGCGCTCGATGATGCGCGGATGCGTCGCCTCGACGATGACGAAGACACCGGGCGCCACGCCCTTGCCGACGGTGTAGTCGACGACGCCCTTCTTCGACAGAATGCCGCCCTGCTCGCGCGGGATCAGCACCTTGACCAGCTCGTCGCGATCGGCCTTGGGGCCGTGCATGCCGGGAACGTCGGGCACCAGCCCGGTGGCGTTGGCAATGGCGCACATCTCGACCATGGTTTTCGAGCCGTCGACGAACTCGACCAGCATGCGCGGATTCATGTTGCGGCGCAGCGCCTCCTCGCGGTAGTCGTCGGGAACGGCGTCGTGGTTGAGAGGGTTGTTTTTGCCCTTGCCGGCGGAGACGATGGTGTAGCCGAGCGCCGAGGCGAACTCGATAAGCTCCATGCAGCTCGACGGCTCGTCGCCTGCGCCGACCGAATAGACGACGCCGAGCCGGTCGGCCTGCTGCTTTAGATAGCAGCCGATGGTAACGTCGGCCTCGACATTCATCATCACCAGGTGCTTGCCGTGCTGCATCGCCATCAGGTCAAAATCGGCGGCGACGCCGGGCTTGCCGGTGGCATCGATGACGACATCGATAAGCGGATTGGTGACCAGCATTTCGTTCGAGGTGACGGCGATCTTGCCGCTTTCGATGGCCTGGCTGACCTTCGAAGCGCTGTCCGCTTCGGCTGCCATCGCCTGATCGCCATAAGCAATGCGGATGGCGTCACGCGCCGTATGCGGGCGGCGCGTCGAGATCGCGCAAACCGAAATGCCCGGCATCAGCATGCCTTGCGTCACCAGGTCGGTGCCCATCTCGCCGGAACCGATAACGCCGATGCGCACCGGGCGGCCTTCCGCGGCGCGCTTGGCAAGATCGCGGGCAAGCCCGGTCAAGGCGACATTGGTCATACTGGAACGTCCACTGCTTTTTGATTTGAAGCGGGAATAGCAGGGAACGGCAACCCATTGCCAATCGAAACCGGCCGCGGCGGTCTTTTCTTGCGCATGACCCCGGGAACCAGAATTGTTCCTATGAAGACATGCACCCGGCCGAAGGACTAACGAGGGTCCTGTGGCGCCAAAGGCCCGCATTGAAGCGGCGCAACGGGCCGTTAAGCCCGGATGGATCGCAGCCAAGAAATGTACGGAAATTCTTAGTCATTCTTTTATGCAATCCTGCTTTAATAGGGAAATGGACTGGCGTGCCCGCATTTTTAGGTGTTTTTTCCGCGCTATGCGACCGATCGGCGAGAGCGGCAACGTTGCTACTATTTTTGCTCTGTCTTTGCCGATTGTCGTCGGCGGTGCGGGCCTCGGTATCGAGACTTCCTATTGGTATTACAGCAGCCTGAAGCTACAAGCGGTGGCGGATGCGGCGGCCTATGCTGGCGCTTTGGAAAAGGTTTCGGGATCCGACACGCCAAAGATTGTCTCCGCAGCGACAGCGTCAGCGACCACGAACGGCTGGGGACCGTCAGCAGGTACAATAGAGGTCTTCTCGCCTCCGTCAGCCGGTCCAAATGTCGGAAAAAAGGCGGTTGAGGTAGTCGTTCATCAGAACCTCGATCGGTTCTTTACGTCGATATTCACGCAAAACGCAGTTGGCGCACAAGCAAGGGCGGTGGCTCTTATTACGGATGCTTCAAAAGCCTGCATTTTGACGGTCGATCCTTCCGCTTCGAAAGCGGCGCTCTTTTCCGGCAGTTCGACCACAAAACTGACAGGCTGCTCCGTCATGTCGAATTCGATAGCTCCGGACGCCATCAAACTTCAGGGATCGGCAAGCCTTGATGTCGATTGCCTGATATCGGCAGGCGGTGTTTCGTTGAGCAACGTCGTGAAGACCGTTTGCGCCAGCCTGATAACTCAGGCGCTGCCCGCTGCTGATCCTTTTGCCGACCTGCCGGCGCCGCCGGCCACGAACCCTTGTCAAAACGGCAATCAGTCAACCTTGCAACCTGGAACATACTGCAAGGGGCTCAGCTTGAGCGGCAATGTAACCCTCTCGCCCGGGATATACGTCATTGAGGGAGGCGATTTCAAAGCGAGCTCGAATGCAAATATTTCCGGCGAGGGTGTCGTCATTTATCTGGCCGATACCTCCGGCGTTAGCATGAACGGCACGGCGACCGTCAAGCTCAGCGCACCGACGTCGGGCACCTATTCAGGTGTGCTGTTCTATGGCGACAGAGCCAACCTGGCGGGATCCAACACGTTTAATGGCACGGCGGATTCGCTATTGACCGGCGCTCTGTATTTTCCAACACAGGGCGTCAATTATCTCGGCAATTTCTCGGGCAAGGGTGGTTGCACGCAGGTCGTCGCAAGGACCGTGCAATGGTCCGGCAACGCAAACATCATTCAGGATTGCACGAGCCTTGGAATGCGAGACATTCCGGCCACGCAAACCGTTCAGCTTGTCGAGTAGTTTTCGTGGATCGGCTACAAGTCCGGATGTTCCGGAGTGATTCGGGTGTTGCCGCGGTAGAGTTTGCGCTGGTTCTGCCCGCCCTTTGCCTGGTACTTCTTGGCATCATCGACGGCTGGTCTTTTGTCTCGAGCGCATTGTCGATGCGTGCAGGCGTCAAAACCGCGGCGAACCTCGTGATGCAAGGAGCAGTCGAGGATACGACCATCCAAGCTGTCGCTCTTTCGAGCTGGGAAAACCATCCTGATGGCGCGCAGGTGGCAGTGAGCCGGAAATACATGTGCGGGAACATCGTGGCCGATCCATCGGTCCTGTGCGACACTTTGAAAGCCCCCTCGGTCTTCCTCGTAATACAGGCGACAGCCACCTGGTCACCGCCCTTCAGTTTTGGCGCGTTTTCCCTCTCGCGCGAACTCAGTCATCAACAGGTGATTCGTGTCCGCTAAGTCGAGAGCTTTCACGGGGGATGCATCAGGCGGAGCTGCATTAGAGTTCGCGCTGATCGCGCCTTTTCTGATAATGCTTTTGATCGGCATCTTTGCATTCGGCTGGGCTCTGAATGCTATGTCGAGTGTTCGGTACACGCTGGAAACGTCGTCACGTGCGCTGCAAATGAAGAACTCGCTGACGCAGGCCCAGATCCAAGCCATTGCCACGGAAAAATTACTGGATTTGGGATTGAAAGACGTCGATGTAACAATAGCAATCGACGCCCCCAGCGGCGGCTTTCGCATGGCACATCTGACGGCCCAATATGCGTTCGTGATCGAGTTCCCGTATTTCAACCGATATCCGATAAATTATCAGACAACTGTCACAGTTCCCCTGATTGCATCGTGAGCACGTCCCCCGGCCAGTCGAGCGGCACCTTTCGCAGGATGTTCGCTGCACGCCGCCTTTATAGGCGATCGCCTTGTACAGCGCGCCGTTGCCGGCTTTGTTCCGGCCGAGCCCCCACCCCTCGCCCAGCGCCGCGCCGCCGCTACTTGTTTGTTGACAGGCATGCGAGGCCTACATGTGGAATTTGGCAGCAGAGGGCTGGAGGCTCCTCAAGCAGAGCGTCATCGGCTTCATCGACGACAATGCGCTGAGCCATGGGGCGGCGATAGCGTTTTATGCCACGACCTCGCTTGCGCCGATCCTGCTCATCGTTGTGGCTATTGCCGGCATAGCCTTCGGGCACGAGGCGGCGCAACTCGCCCTTTCGGCACAGATCGCTGGCCTGATGGGGCCGCAAAGTGCCGAGCTGCTGCGAGCTACGATCGAAAACGCCTCGCAGAAGGAAGCCGGAACCCTCGCCAGCATTCTGGGGCTGGTCACGCTGTTCGTCGCCGCATCCGGCGTGTTCGGCGAGATGCAGCTGGGGTTGAACGAAATTTGGAAAGTCAAACCGAGCGGGGCAACGATTTCACGAATGGTTCGGGCACGCATTGCAAGCCTGGGCCTCGTCGCGGCGCTCGGCTTTCTGCTCCTGGTGTCGCTGGTCGTAAGCGCCGCAATTTCGGCGCTCGGAGACGTCATCAACGCCTACCTGCCGTTCGGCACCATCATCCTGAGCGCCATCAACGGGATCGTCTCGTTTGCCCTGATCACGCTGCTGTTTGCCGCAATCTACAAGGTGCTGCCGGACCGCAGCCTGCAATGGCGCGATGTCGGCATCGGCGCCGCGGTCACCGGGTTTCTGTTCACCATCGGCAAGTCGCTGATTGGCTGGTATATCGGAACCAGCGCCATCTCATCATCATACGGCGCGGCCGGCGCCCTGCTCGTCGTGCTGTTATGGGTCTATTATTCAGCGGAGATATTTCTGCTGGGCGCCGAATTCACGCGAGCCTTTTCGGTTCGACACGGCAGCCGGTCCGATTTGAAGAACAAGGTGGAATCGCATGACAAATGAGTTCACGCCGAAATTCGACCTCGCCGGCAAGGTGGTGCTGGTCACCGGGGCCTCGCGCGGCAGCGGCCGCGCCAGGACAACCGCACTGGGTCAAACCTAGTGTCCGGCTTCCTCATTCATTGCCGGCAAGCCAACGGACCATATTCGCCATCAGTCTTCCGTAGAACGGCCACGCGAGGAAATCCTGCGAGAGCCAATGCGGGCCGATATCGGTTGCCCAGGCAATCGTGCGGCCGCGGCCATGGCTATCGACGGCAAGGAGCGGCCAGTCGGTGCCGCGATGGTGGCAGGTCGCCAGAAGCCGGGACGAACCGTCGCGCCTGAATTCCAGCTTGTTCATGCCGAGAATCGGCGGCAAAGGCCCCTCCACCCCGGAAAAAATCGGATGTGACGACTGCAGGATGGAGGCCTGCAGGCCTTGCGGCACCTCCATGCCGTCGCAGTAGGGTAGGCAACGGACCGGCAGAACGTCCTCGACCGGGGTGTCGTGGAAACGCGCCGTCCCGAACATGCCCTGAAAGCCCATGTAACCGCCGGCCAGCATCAGCCCGCCGCCACCTTCGACATAGGCCTTGAGCACATCGAGGCGGTTGACGCCGACACGCCCGGTGCGGGCATCCGGCGTCACCAGCAATGTCAGGGCGCCGACATCGGAGATCACCACCGCCTGATATTGGGCGAGCCCATCGAGGTCATAGGGAAACTCCGCGCTGCAACGCTCGCCGCCGATCTGCGTGACCGCGATGCCTTCAGTGGTCAGCGCGGCATTGAAGGCCGTCGCGCCATTTGTCGAGGTCGCACTTGTAAGCACGTCGCTGCCGATGGCAACCGAGGTCGTCGCTGCAAAGGTTTCGCCTGCAAGCAATATCTTCATTGCGGCCCCGCACTGTTTCATTCGAGAGGTTTTTAGGAAGGGCGCCGGATGGACCGGCGCCCCCTAGAACTCAAGCCCTACAGGATCAGAATTTGAATTCGGCCAGATTTTCGGGAGTTACGATCTTGGCCGGACCAAGGATCAGTTCGCCGCCGGCGCCAATCGTGTATTCGCCGAGCCTGCCTGCCGTGAACTTCTCACCCTCCTTGCCGGTGATCTTGCATTGCGCAAACGCCTGGGCCGTCTGATAGGTAAGATAGCCAAGATCGGTGACGTTCCACCAGATATCCTGAGCCGCTTCGTCCTTGATGTATTTCGAGATCAGAGTGGCCGGCGCGAGGCCGGTCAGCTTGACCTTGCCGATCATGCCCGCTTCCTCGAGTGCACGCGCGGCCGCCGGAAGGCCGATGCCTGCCGGGACGATGATCACCTTGAGATCGGGAAACGCCTGCACCAGCGCCAATGCCTGCTGCTGGTTGATCTGTTCGCTTTCTTCGCCATAGGCCACCTGCACCAGCTTCATTTTGGAGAACTTCGGCTCGGCCGCCATTTTCGCCTTCATGAAGTCGATCCAGGCATTCTGGTTGGTCGCCGTCGGCGTCGACGACAGGATCGCGAATTCGCCTTCACCGCCGCTGAGGGCGAATGCACTTTGGAGCATCATCTCGGCGAGGCTGTCGCCCTTCACCTGATTGACGAACACCGCACGCGCATCGGCGGCCACATCGGAGTCATACGAAATCACCCTGACGCCCTGCTGAACGGCGCGCTTCAGCGCAGGCGCGACGGCGTTGGCGTCGTTGCCGGCAATTGCGATGACTCCGACCTTCTGCGAGACAAGGCTGTTGATGAATTCGATCTGCGCCTCGGCGGTCGCCTGCGATGGGGCGACCTGGGTAGCGGTGCCGCCAATTTCCTTGGCTGCCTCTTGTGCGCCTCCAAAGGCCACTTTGAAGTAGGGATCCGTGTCGAGCTTGGGCAGGAAACCGACCGTTACGGGTTCCTTGGCGCACTCCTGGCTGAAGGCCAGCGAGCTTTGCGCAAGCAGAACCGCGGATGCGAGCAGGGCTAATCTAAACGCTTTCATTGTGACTCCTCCGTCAAAATTCGGGCTTGAAGGAAGGGGCCCGAGATCACCCCTTTGTCTCGCGCATTGCGCGGGATCTGCTGAGCATCTCCTGTGTGGAGCGCCAGTAATTGCCGACCAGCAGCGAGCCGATCAAAAGCAGGCCGATGATCATGCCCTGCGCGTCGCCACCGATCTGGTTCAGCGCCAGCACGTTGCGGATGATGGCGATCAGGACCAGTGCCAGCATGACGCCGGTCAGGCGGCCCTTGCCGCCAAAGACGCTGATGCCGCCGAGCAGCACGATGGTGATGACGTCGAGCTCCATGCCGAGCGCATTGTTGGCGCGGGCGTTGGAAAGGCGCGCGGTGTAGACGATGCCGGCTATCGCCGCGACGACGCCCGAGACGACGAACAGGTTCAGCACCATCCGGCGCGTGTTTATGCCGGAATAGCGCGCCACTTCGGGGCTGCCGCCGAGCGCGTAGATGCGCTTGCCGGTCGGCGTCTTCTGCAGCACGACCGCAAACACCGGCGCCAGCACCAGGAAGGGCACGATGGTCCACGGTATCTCGGTGCCAGGCAGGTTGTTGATGCCGAAATCGACGACCGCGGGCGGCAGGATGTTGACCGAGCCGGTGCCGAGCAGGATGTAGCCAATGCCTCGATAGAGCGCCATGGTGCCGAGCGTCACAACCAACGACTGCAGTCCAAGGCCCGAGACCAGATAGCCGTTGAAGGCGCCGAGCAGGCCGCCGATGACGAGCGTCAGCGGGATTGCGGCAAGTGTCGGCACACCGGCCTGGACCAGCAAGCCAAAGACGACGGACGTCAGCGCCAGCACCGAGGCGATCGACAGGTCGATCTCGCGGGTGATGATGAGCAGCGCCATCGGCAGGATCAGCAATGCCTTTTCCGAGGCGCTGGCGGCCAGTTGCGAGAGATTGAAGCCGGAAACGAAATTCGGCACGAAGATCGCGGCATAGAGGAAGATGGCCACGCAAGAGGTCGCCAGCAGCAGATCCCAGAAGTCGATCGAACGGAGGAACTTTTTCACCGCGCCCTCGCCTGTCTTGCCTGCTCGGCCCGCCGCACGATGAAGGTGTCGATGCCGATGGCGACCAGGATCACGAGGCCGTAGACGCCCTGCAGCCACAGCGGGTCGACGCGCACCAGCGTCAGCCCGTTCTTGATGACGAGCAGCGTGAGCGCGCCGAGGATGATACCGAGCAGCGTGCCCGAACCACCGCGGATGGCGACGCCGCCGACCACCGCCGACGCGATCACGGTGAGTTCGAAGCCGAGCGCGACGCGTGCATCGATGGTCGCATAGCGCGATGCCCACAGCGCGCCGCACAGGCCGCCGAGCAGGCCGGCCATGCCAAAGGCCAGCAGAATGCGGCGGTCGACGGGGATGCCGATAAGACGCGCGCCGTCGGGATTGGAGCCGGCGGCGAACAGTTCGCGCCCGATCGCTGTGCGATAGAGCAGCACGTAGCCCAGGCACAGGATAACGATCGCGATGACGACGATCAGCGGCACGCCGGCGATCTTCAGGCCGGTCATGTCGAGCCAGGCTTGCGTGACTTCGTCGGCGCTGATCTGGTCACCGGCTGCCCAGATCGAGTTGAAGCCGCGGAAGATCGACATCGAGGCCAGCGTGACGACGATCGCCGGGATCTTTCCCCTGGTGACGACGAGGCCGTTGATCAGGCCGGCGACGCCACCGACGGCGCATGCGGTTATCAGGCCAATGCCGATGTCGAGCCCTGGATAGGCCTGGACCATGCTGGCCGCCATGTAAGCCGACAGGCCGATCACCGCAGCGATCGAAAGGTCGATGTTGCGGGTGATCAGCACCAGCATCTGCGCGAGTGCTGCAACGACGAGCAGGGCGGCATCCATCGACACGGCGGTCAGGTTTGCAGCGCTCACCATGCGCGGGTTGATGATGGTGACCGGGACGGCGACCGCCAGCATCGCGGCGAGCAGACCGAACTCCCGCCGCTTCAGTATGTCGAGCGGTCCTTTTCTCTTCTCCTCGCCGGCGGCCTGTGCCGCCGCATCGGCGCTTTCGCCGGCCTTGGTCGCTGCTTCCAGCACCTTTTCCTGAGTGGCTTCGCCCCTGGCAAATTCGGCCGTCCGATGGCCTTCGCGCAGGACGATGATGCGGTCGCACATGCCGATGAGCTCGGGCATTTCGGAGGAGATCAGGATGATTGCCATGCCCTGGGCGGCAAGATCGGCGATCATCGCATGCACTTCCGCCTTGGTGCCGACGTCGATGCCTTGCGTCGGCTCGTCGAGGATGAGGACGCGCGGTTCGGTGCGCAGCCATTTGGCCAACACCACCTTCTGCTGGTTGCCGCCGGACAGTTCCTTTACCGGCTGCGCGTAGCCGGAAAAGCGAAGCTTCATGCGCTTCAGCCAGTCCGAAACCAGATTGATCGCGCGGTTCGTGCCGTAGAAGCCGGAGCGGGCTGCCTTGTCGAGGACGGGCAGCACGGCGTTGTCGAGGATGGAAAAATCCATCACCAGACTCTGGCCCATGCGGTCTTCCGAGACATAGGCGATGCGCGCATCCATGGCGTCGCGTGCCGAGGCGAAGCGCACTGCCTCGCCGTCGATCAGGATTTCGCCGGCATCGGGCTGCTCGATTCCGAACAGCACGCGCGCGATCTCGGTCCGCCCGCTGCCGACCAGGCCGCCGAGCCCGAGCACCTCGCCGGCATGGAGCTTGAGGTCGATGTTGGAAAAGCCACCGGCGTGCGAAAGCCCCCTCGCCTCCAGCACCAGTGCGCCGGTGGCGTGGCTTCGTTGCGGATAGAGGTCGGTGACCTCGCGGCCGACCATCATGCCGATAGCAGCGGCGCGGCCAAGCTCGGCCTTCGGCTTGACGCCAATGAGGCGCCCGTCGCGCAGCACCGCGATGCGGTCGGCGATGCGGAAGATCTCGTCCATGCGGTGGCCGACGAACATCATCGCCACGCCGTGCAGCCGCAGGTCGGCGACGACAGTGAACAGCCGCTCGACCTCGCGCTGCGACAGGGCGGCCGTCGGCTCGTCCATGATCAGCACCCGCGCGTCGAGCGACAGGGCGCGGGCGATCTCGACCAGTTGCTGTTCGGAGGTGCGCAACGTTCCGAGCCGGGTTTCGGCCGGCACATCGAGGCCGACTGTCGCCAGCACCCTGCGCGCGCCGGCAAGCATGGCGGCGTTGTCGATGCCGCCGAAGCGGTCGCGCGGCATATGGCCGAGATAGATGTTCTCCGCCACCGAAAGATCAGGGAAAAGACCGGGGTGCTGGTGCATGACCGAGATGCCGGCAGCCTGGGCGTCGTGCGGCGAATGGAAGACCACAGGCTTGCCATCGACTTCGACATGGCCGCCGGTCGGGAGATACACGCCGGCCAGCAGCTTCACGCAGGTGCTCTTGCCGGCGCCGTTTTCGCCAAGCAGAGCCAGCACCTCGCCTGAGCGCAATTCGAAGGACGCGTCCTTGAGGGCGATCGTGCCGCCGAAGGCTTTTGTCGCCTGAACCAGGGCAACGGGGACAGCCGCGTCGCTCTTCACCATGGCGTCGGCTTCGCCTAATGCGCCCAAGTGCAGCACCTTTCCTCCCTGGTTCTGTTTTTTCAATTTGCTATATTAAATGGCCGAATGCCGCAACTGGAAAATTGACTTCCATGGCCGCGAAGGGCACTGTCGCGTCGCGCACGGGTGCGATTGGAGTGCTCGACCCCGCGGCAGCCTCAAAGCTGCAAGCGGATGGAGTGGCTCTGCGGAAATGAATGGGGAGGCGCCGGTTTTGTCCGGAAAAGGCAGCAATTCGGTCAAGGTTCGGCATTATAACGAGCGCTTCGTGCTTGATGCCATTCGCCGCCTGAAGGAGGCATCCAAGTCCGATCTGGCGCGCGCCGCAAATCTGACGCCGGCCGCGGTCGCCACCATTGTCGACGGGCTGGAATCTTCCGGATTCGTAAAGCAAGTGGGAAAAAGGTTCGGGCAACGCGGATCGCCGTCCACTCTCTACCGACTTGCACCTGAGCGTATCTACAGCGTCGGCATCAAGATCGGCCGGCGCGCGCTGGAAGCCGTGCTCGTCGACTTTGCCGGCGAGGTCCGCTCGCGCGAGTCGCACGAATATCGCTTCCCGGATCCCGACATGGTGCTCAAGGCCGGCAACATGTCGCTGGCCAATTTCGACAAGCTGGTCGAGGGGCTTGGCGATGCCAGCATCGTCGGCGTCGGTATCGCCTCGCCATATTTCCTCGGCGGCTGGAGCGAGGAACTCGGCTTTCCCGACGATCTCGGCAGCCGCTGGGAAGCAATCGATCTGACGACATTTTTCGCCACAAAGCCGAAGACCCCGGTCTTCGTGGAAAACGACGCGTCATCGGCCGCACTCGCCGAGCTCATCCAGGGAACCGGCGCGCGGTTCCGCGACTTCATGCATATCTCGATCGACACCTTTGTCGGCGGCGGACTGGTGCAAGGCGGCAAGGTCCACACCGGGCCGCACGGCAACAGCGCCGCGCTCGGTCCTTTGCCGGTCTCGCCTTCAAGCCTCGATTCGGTGGCGGCCAAGCCGGCGCGCTACCAGAGCCTGCTGCATCGCGCTTCGATCTATGTGCTGGTCAATCATCTCAAATCGCGCGGCATCGAGATCAACCGTGTGCGCGAACTCGATCCCTTGCCGCCGGGGGCGCGCGAGCCGCTGTCCGAATGGATCGACGATTGTGCCAATGCGCTGGTCGAGGCGATCATCGCCATCACCTCCGTCATCGACATCGAGGCGATCGTCCTCGACAGCATCCTGCCGCGGCCGATTCATCTCGAGCTGCTGGCAAAGGTGCAGACCCAGTTCAACAGGATCAGCGCCATCGGCATCGTGGCGCCGGAAATCGTCTCGGGACAATTCGGCCCCGAGGCTTCGCCGATCGGCGCGGCGATGCTGCCGTTCTCGGCACTGTTGGCGCCCGACAGCGGCGTGCTGATGATCGGCAGGGACAGAACAATGCTGCTGGGCAGCCTGTCGAGGCTTGCCAGCCAAGGCCAACCAGCAAGAAGCTCAGCGCCTTCAACGGCATAAGATAGTGCCGCGAAAGAGCATCAAGCTCCGGGCATCATCAACATCAGCTCACAGTCAGGCACGGGCACGGCGGGCTTTTTGCGCCGGCACCGGAACTTTTAGCGGCTGCTAATCTTCATTCGTCACCGACATTGCAATGCCGATCGGTCCGCGCTCCACTTCAGTGCGGGCCCAGGAAGCAAGGAGGAACATATGAACTGGGATCAAATCAAGGGAAAATGGACGCAGTTCAAAGGCAAGGCGAAAGAGCAGTGGGGTGACCTCACCGACGATGATCTTGATCGGATCGAGGGCAACCGGGACCAGCTCTTGGGGCGTATCCAGGAGCGATATGGCATCGCCAAGGAAGAGGCAGAGCGCCAGGTTGATAACTGGTCCAGAAGCATCAGCTGAGCCTTTGGATGCAATGCCGTTTGCTGCCCACCACCGGGGTGAAACTCTGCGTCGCCCGTGCCGACTGGTGCGGTGGGCTCTTTCGACAGCGAGGCCCGCGAGGATGCTTTAGCCATATCTGATGTTCTACTTGCGTGGCGGGCTTCGCCTCGGCGTGCCCAGCCCGTAGGCGAAGGAGCGTAATCATGAACAACATTATCTGGCTGGTCGGCGCGATCGTGATCGTAATCGCCATTTTGAGCTTTTTGGGTCTGCGATAGGCCTTAGCCTCTCCTCGACCTCTTCGATTCGGCAACGGCTCCCTCTCGGCGTGGCCTCACTGCCCGTTGCACTCAAGCAGGTCAGACTTAGGTCCCAAGCAAGATACTCCAGGATTGGACCGAAGCCCCGGCTGAGGAACGTAGCCGGCTGGCTCACGTTGTGGTGAGCTTTGGCGCGACGAAGATGCGTCCGGGCGGAAGAGTTCAAGCCAGGGAGGAGAGGCCCGACGCTCCGAACGGGCGTCGGGCCTGGG
>NZ_JAMYOE010000057.1:0-26031 GCF_040319695.1 Mesorhizobium sp. M0898
GGCGAGGAGGTCGCGTCGACCTTAATCAAGACGCTTCGGTGCGAGTGGATCCACGGCTTCATCGCCGACTTCTTCAACACTATCGGTCGGATCTTGCCGTTCATTGCCGATACCAAGCGTTAGGCTTTCACCACTAGCTCCGGGTGGCTATGCGCTTGCACGGGGGCAGGGAAGGCCGCTAAAGGCCTTCGAAGGACGGCAGGCTCCCTATCTCAGTCGAGCCGCCAGCGTCATTCAGAAGGCTGTAAAATCGAGCTTTCCTCCCGTGCCCGATCCCAGCACCGACCGGCCCCTCCTGAACTTCCCAGAGCCGACTCAATAGCCGCCTTTCAGGCTAGCTAGCACCGCGCCTGAGACTATCACTGAGCAGGCTGCCGCAACAAACAATGCACCGATCATAATGCCCCGCCATGGCTGTACACTTGGTAGTCGGACCTTATGTCGGAAGAACCAGTACAAGCCGAATGCAAGCCATGCATGTGCTGGTGCAGGGTGTTTCTAATGTCTTGGTACTGCATTCCGTGCATTGTTCCATGGACAACGACACCATGGGCGGCATAACCGAGATAGCGGGCGAGGCGCAAGGCTTCCCTCGGGTCGCGGGTTCGGAGCGAAACCTTGATGGTGGACGGCTTCCGTGCGGGGTGAGTGTGTCTCGGGATCGGCCAACGGAAATAGAAAATTTGGTTTCGCGAAAGTGCGAGGTACGTAGGATTTAACACTGGGATGTACCCCTTGGATGTCCCACCAAAGGATCGTGCAGGCTAACCTAGTGACTTTAAACAGAATGGTGGGCGATGCAGGGATTGAACCTGCGACCCCACCCGTGTGAAGGGTGTGCTCTCCCGCTGAGCTAATCGCCCGCTCGTTGCCCGAGGGCCAAGCGCGCCGCGATATAAGGGAGGCCGGCCTGCTAAGTCAACCACTTGTCGGTCGGCATTTGGCGGTCCGCCCGATGACCGGCTTTCAGCCCTCTGCCGCGGCCATCAGTCTTTGTGCCAGATCGAGCGTCAGCGAATCGAAATGCGAGATTACCGCCGACGGCTCGAACTCTCGCACATGGCGGTCTGTGTAGCCGAAATCGACTGCCACCACCGGAATCCCGGCGGCTTTCGCCGTGTCGATGTCGGTCAGCGAATCACCGACCATCAGTGCACGGTGCGGGTCGCCACCGGCGCGCGCGATGGTCTGCGTGAGATGGCGCGGGTCGGGCTTGCGGAACGGAAAACTATCCTGACCGCAGATCGCCGCGAAATGCCTGGTCATACCGAGCGCCTCGATCAGCGCCACCGAATTGGCCTCGTATTTATTGGTGCAGATGGCCAGCAGGTAACCGGCTGCCTCGAACCGTGCGATCGCCTCGGGGACGCCAGGGTAGGGGCGCGATTTGCCGGGGATGTTAACGGTGTAATGGTCCAGAAACAGCTTGAGCAGGCGGTCGTGCTCCTCCACTGCCAGCGACCTGTGCTGCGCTGCGTGAGCACGCTCGATCATCACCCGGCCGCCATGGCCGACGAAGCGCTTGAAGCCGGCTTCGTCGACGGCCGCGAGCTGGCTGGCGGCAAGGCTGTGGTTGAGACTGTCGAGCAAGTCCGGCGCCGTGTCGATCAGCGTCCCGTCGAGGTCGAACACGATGATCGGTCGGGTCATGGCCTGTCCTGTGACGATTTGATTGCCGGCAGGCGATAACCGCTGCGGCCCGTTCAGGCAAGACGGCTTATCCACCGCGGGCAAGGTCCTTTGACCAGCCCGGCAAAAATGCTACGAGCGCCGAAACAAATCTCGGGACCCAGCATGGATGCGAGGCAATTGAAGGTTGAGGCCGCGCGGGCAGCGCTTGCCCATGTCACGGATGGCATGCGGCTCGGCATCGGCACCGGCACGACGGCGGACGAGTTCGTGCGGCTGCTCGCAGACAAGGTCGCCACCGGCCTGACTGTCATCGGCGTGCCGACCTCTGAGCGCACCGCCGTCCTTTGCACCGAGCTTGGTGTGCCGCTGTCCACCCTCGAGCAAACCCCCGAGCTCGACCTCACCATCGACGGCGCCGACGAGATCGATCCGGCGCTGACGTTGGTCAAGGGCGGCGGCGGTGCGCTGCTGCGCGAAAAGATCGTCGCGGCGGCCTCCGCCCGCATGATCGTCATCGCCGACAGCTCCAAGATGGTCGAGATGATCGGCCGTTTTCCGCTGCCCATCGAAGTCAACCGGTTTGGCCTGCGCGCCACCGAAATTGCGGTCGGCGCGGCGGCTGCAAACCTTGGCCTTTCCGGCCCTGTTACATTGAGGATGACGGGGAGCCAGCCATTTGTTACAGACGGCGGCCATTTTATCCTCGATGCATCTTTTGGCCGCATTCCGGATACAAGAGCGCTTTCGAATGCTCTCCACGCCATTCCGGGCGTGGTCGAGCATGGTCTTTTCATCGGGCTGGCATCAACGGCCATCATAGCCGGCGGCGACGGCATTCAAACCGTCCATGCCGCCCGAAAATCAGGGAGTTTTACCGATCATGATGTTGCATAACCGGGTTGGCCGCTTTTTTGCCATTCTGGCGGCCTCGGCCGTTTTCGCGTTTTCGTCGCCTGCGTTTTCGCAGGACGTCACCGATGCGCATTTGAAGGCGGCGCGCGCCGCCGTCGCGGCGATCCATGCGACGGATACGTTCGACAGCATCCTGCCGCAAGCAGCCGCGGCACTGGAGCAGCAGATGATCCAGAAGAACCCGGACATGCAGGAACTGATCGCCAAGACGATCAACGAGAAGGCGATGGCCTTGGCATCGCGCCGCGCCGACCTGGAAAAGGAAGCGGCGCTCGCCTATGCAAAGGTATTCTCGGAAAAGGAACTCAATGAAATTGCCGCCTTCTACAATTCCGATTCCGGCAAGAAGCTGCTCGACAACGGCCCGATCGTGACGCGCGAACTGGTGAAGGCTGCCGAGATCTGGCAGAACGGCCTGGCTCGCGATCTCGCCCAGCAGGTCGGCGAGACCCTGGGTGCGGCGGCGAATGCCAAGGCGCCGGCTGCACCTGCCGACGGTACCGCTCCGGCCGATGGCGCAGCTCCCGCGGACGCTACACCGAATTGATTGCGGACTTCCGAGCCGCCTGACCGCCACTGGACCAAAAGCCCGGCAAATCCGGGCTTTTCTTTTGATAGTCGGCAGCCTACCTGTCTCGGGGTTTGAGGGGCAAGGAGTTCAGCCATGGCCGGTTACGACTACGATCTTTTCGTCATCGGCGGCGGCTCCGGCGGGGTGAGGGCGGCGCGCGTCGCGGCCGCACTCGGCAAGCGTGTCGGCATTGCCGAGGAATACCGCTATGGCGGCACATGCGTGATCCGTGGCTGCGTGCCGAAGAAGCTCTATGTCTACGCCTCGCAATTCCCCGAGCATTTCGCCGACGCCGCCGGTTATGGCTGGACGGTGCCTGAGGCGCGTTTCGACTGGCAGACGCTGGTCGCCAACAAGGACCGCGAAATCAGCAGGCTGGAGGCCATCTACAAGAAGAACGTGCAGGGCGCCGGCGGCGAGGTCTTTCATTCGCGCGCCATCCTGGTCGATCGGCATGTGGTGCATCTTCTTGGTGAGGATCGCACCGTTACCGCCGACCAGATCCTGATCGCTACCGGCGGGCGACCGGCGCCGCATCCGGCATTGCCCGGCCATGAGCACTGCATCTTTTCCAACGAGGCCTTCGACCTCAAGGAACTGCCGAAGGCAATCATGATCGAGGGCGGCGGCTATATCGCCGTCGAATTCGCCAACATCTTTCACGGCCTCGGCGTCGACACGACGCTGGTCTACCGCGGCAAGGAGATCCTCAGCCGTTTCGACATGGACCTCAGACGTGTGCTGCACGAAACGATGGAAAAGAAGGGGATAAAAATCCTCTGCCACGCCGTGTCCGAGTGGGTCAGGAAGCGGCCTGACGGCCGGCTCGACGCGCTTGTCACCGGCGGCACGGTGCTGACGGTCGACCAGGTCATGCTCGCCATCGGCCGCATTCCCAATACCGAGAACATGGGCCTGGAAGGCGTCGGCATCGAGATGACCAAAACCGGGGCAATCCACGTCGACGAATACTCCCGCACCAACATCGACAACATCTGGGCAATCGGTGACGTCACCCATCGGGTGCAATTGACGCCGGTGGCAATCCACGAGGCGATGTGCTTCGTCGAGACCGCCTTCAAGGACAAGCCGACGGCGCCCGACCATGACACGATCGCTACCGCAGTCTTTTCGCAGCCCGAGATCGGTACGGTCGGTCTGTCGGAGGATGAGGCGGCAAAGCGCTTTTCGGATGTTGAAATCTACCGCGCCACCTTCCGGCCGATGCGGCACACACTTTCCGGCCGCGACGAAAAGATGCTGATGAAGCTGGTCGTCGATGGCGCCTCGAAAAGGGTCCTCGGCGCCCACATTCTCGGGCCGGATGCCGGCGAAATGGCGCAGCTTCTCGGCATACCGCTGAAGGCCGGCCTGACCAAAGATGATTTCGATCGCACCATGGCGGTGCATCCGACCGCCGCGGAAGAACTCGTCACCATGTACAAGCCGACTTACCGGGTGAGAGATGGTGAGCGCGTCTGACGCGACGACAACCCATCGCGGCAACGAAATTGCGGCGATGGCAGTGCGTGCGTTTTCTTACAGCAACGTTCCGCGCAGGATCACCAGCGCCACAGAAAAATAGATCACAAGCCCGGTGACGTCGACCAGCGTGGCGACGAACGGGGCCGATGCGCTGGCCGGGTCGAAGCCCATGCGCTTCAGGGCGAACGGCAGCATCGATCCAGACAGCGAGCCGAAGGTGACGATGCCAACCAGCGTGGCGCCGATCGTCATTGCGATCAGCGGCCAGTGCGGGCCGTAGTCGTAGAAGCCGAGATACTGCCAGAGCGCGATGCGGCAGACGCCGACCACGCCAAGAATCGAGCCAAGCACCAGGCCGGTGGGCAGCTCGCGCAATGCCACCCGCCACCAGTCGCCAAGGCCGATCTCGCGCAGCGCCAGCGCTCGAATGACGAGCGAGGTCGCCTGCGAGCCGGAATTGCCGCCGGAGCTCATGATCAATGGAATAAATAGCGTCAGCACGATCGCCTTTTCCAGCTCGCCCTCGTAACTTTGCATCGCGTTTGCGGTCAGCATCTCGCTGATAAACAGCGCGCACAGCCAGCCGGCGCGTTTCTGGATCATCGCCAGAAAGCCCATCTTCATATAGGGCTCGTCGAGAGCCTCCATGCCGCCGAAACGATGCACATCCTCCGTCGTTTCCTCGATCATCGTGTCGATAATATCGTCGATGGTAACGATGCCGAGCAGTTTGCCGTTGTCCACGACCGGAACGGCGAGCAGATCATATTTCGAGATCAGCTGAGCAACCTTTTCACTGTCGGTCAGCGGTGAAACGGTGACAGGCGCACGATCCGGCGCGATTGCCATGATCAGCTCGTCGGGCCCGCCAGCGATCAGTCGACGCAGGCTGGTCGAGCGCAACAGGACATGCGTTTGCGGATCGACGATGTAGATCGCGTAGACGGTTTCGCGCGTCCGCTCCACCTTGCGGATATAATCCAGCGTGCGGGCCACGCTCCAGTCCGGCGGCACGCTGACATATTCGGTCGTCATGAGCGAGGCGGCGCTGCCTTCGGGATAGCCGAGAATGGCAAGCAGCGTCGCGCGCAGCGGTGGCGCCAGGCCACCAAGCAGTTCGGAACGAGCCGGCTCGTTCAGATCGCGCAGTATGTCGGCGGCGCGGTCGACCGACATGGCGGCAAGCAGTCTGCCTGCCTTGATGCGGGGCAGCGCCTCGACCAGTTCGAATGCGCCGTCGAGTTCAGGCTGGTCGAAGATCTCGACCAACCGCTCGAACGGCACTTCGCAAAGCAGCCCCGATGCCGTCTCGCGGGGCTCCTGGTTCAAGGCCTCGACGATGTCGGCGACGTGTTCGTTGGCAAGTACGCGAGCGATGGCGATGGCATCGCCGCCCGCGACAGGGGAAAACTCGTTCATGGCTCACTCCTTGCCGTCCGGCAGGACGTGAGCCTGTCAGGTCACGTCAAGCGGACGGCGGTTGCGTTCGACTGTGACTGTCGCCAGGCATGGCGCGGTGACCTTTCTGCTCGCGGGTTCGAGTTGAGATTCTGCAAGCCGGCGCAACATAGGAGCGCGCCTTGCCGAGTCAATCGCGAGAGCGGGTTAAAACGGCGGCAAACCGGCGGATCGCGAGACTGTGATCGGGCGACGTGGCAGGCTGGCTGGATGCCGGCAAGTGGTGCCCGCGGCTATCTCTGCTTCAGCCGGCGGGGAAAGCGCAGCCATTTGTCCTCGGCCGGCCGCGTCGGCTGCGTGAGGATGGTGGTGAGCTCTGCCGGCAAGCTCGGAACCAGCGGCTTCTTGGTGGCGACGCCGTCGGCGATCGCAACCACGCTGTGGTAGAATTCGGTGCCCGCGAGCGATCTCGGCGGCGTCGCCTCATGCATGATCGAGATCACAGTTGCATCAGGGCAATTGTCCTTGATCGCCTGGTGGAAGGCGATCCGTCCATCGGGGTCGAGCGCGCCGGTGGCTTCATCGAGGAACAGCAATCCCGGCTGCTGCAGCACGATACGGGCGACAACCAGCTTCTGTTTCTGCCCACCCGAGAGAACCTGATCCCAGATCTTTCTTTCACGGCTCTCATCGGCCAGATGCTCGATGAAGTCGCCGAGACCGGCCTTGTGCAGGGCGGAGGCGACCTGGATGTCGACGTAATCATGCTCGGAACCTGGCAGGCAGACCAGTTGCTTCAGCGAGACCTGCTGCAGCTTCACCTCCTGGGCGGCGTAGAAACTCTTGACCCCTTCCGGGAAGACGATGGTGCCGCGGCCATAAGGCCACAGGCCGTTGATCGCCTTGACCAGCGAGGTCTTGCCACAGCCGGATTCGCCCTTGAGGAACGTCCACTCGCCACGCCGGAAGCGCAAGTTCGCGGCACTCAGGAAGGGCGTTGCATCCTCACCCTGATGCGCCAGTTCAAGCTTCTGGATGGTCAGGCCGAAGACCGGGTTTTGGCGGTCGTAGCGGAAGTCGGAGCGGCCGGTCTGCTGATAGAATTCCTGCGGGTGCTGGACGTTTTCGATCGCCTGCGCCAATTCAATGACGCGCAAGCTGTTGGCGCGCAAGGTGGCAAGACTTGGCATGACATGGATGAACCACGAACATTTGCTGATCAGCGCGTTGACCTGTTCAGAACCTGTTATGTAACCCTTGAGGTCGAGGCCGTTATGGATAAACGGCACAAGGCCAGGCCCGAAGGCGACAATTTTGGCACCGACAAAGTTATAGACCGATTCGAATCCCGAATAGATGGTGTTGACGATGTTGAACTTCGACCAAGTCCTATCGATGTCGAGATAGAGCCGGCTATGTATCGTCTTCTGCACGACTTCGCCTTGCGAGGCCGCCACATGAAAGCTGCGGCGCAATAACGTGATCAGTTCGCCCCGATAGCTGCCTTCAGCCTTCTGCATCCTGATGTTGAGCCACTCCAGCATTCCGCCGATTTTGACTGCGATCCAGGTGTTGAACGGCACGTAGAGAGCGACCGCCAGCAGAGCAAGCACGACACTCCCGTAGCTGCCGAGGAACTCGAGTCCTTTTACCTCCACAGAATTTGCCAACAAAGCTCCACCGACAAAGTAGAGCGAGGTAAAGACACTGAATACGCCCATGGCAAGCCCAATAGCGCCGCCTGTCATGTCCTTGATCGATTCCTGCACGCGCTGGTCGATGTTGTCGGGCGCTGCCGTGCCGGACGAGCCATGCTGGGCGTGGTAGTGTGAATGGTTGGGGTCGAGTAGCGCCGCATTGAAGCGGCTATCTAGCCAGCCGCGCCATTTGCGATGCAATGTCGCCGATACAAACTTGCATGTACTGGTAATGCCCATGTCCTTGAGCACAACCAGCAGCACGAGCAGGCCGGCATTGGTCAGCAGCGTTTTGAGCGGCGTGGTATTCGCGGCGTCGTGAAAAAAAGCGATTGAGGTATATAGTTCAGCCGCCGCCACGGTAAACCAGACGTCGGCTTTGCTGGAGAGCCCTGTCAGCAAGCCTATTACCAAGGTGAGCGTCCAGGCTTCCACCCACCGGTCCGAGAACCAGTAGGCCCGCATCAGTCCCCAGAAGCTGCGCATCGACGATACGGGCGTCAGGGGCGACGGCCTTGCGGCACCGCGGAGCCATTTTTCCGATATTGAATGTCGCGTTGGTCTATCGACCCGAATCACTATCCCGCCCAAACGATTTTTCTTTTGTTACGGACAGTAACACCAATTGATCATTTTCCATTAGCTTTTCACCAGTCGCAGGTGGCTTAGCTTGCCGGCCGTTGCAGTGGAGCAACAGAATGAATGATCACGGCGCTGTGCCGTCACGTTTCGAGGGGCGGAATACCAACGCAATTTCAAATAGTTACTTGCCTGCGCCCGAGCAAGTAGAGATCTTCCCCAAGGGAAGGTCTTCACACAGCTTTGTGAACATAGAAGCGCCTTCCAGCGGCCGATCTTCACAGCCTGAACCGCCTTCACGGCCAGTCCGGCCTCGTCGGCGGCCAGGACGTGACCGTATGATTCGTGTTTGAAGCCGCCTTGTCAGGAACCCGTAATCGGCCAAGCAATGACTTTGCCGACACAGTCCAGGATGCGGATCAATATCAATTGGCCCGTGCTTTTTTAAAAGCGCGCCCAAACCTCGTTTGACAAAGATGCGCTTCGGATCGAACCTGCCGGACGCATCCAGGTTTGAACCGGGGGGAAGTTCTTCATGCTTGCACGGACATTGTTTGCGGCGATGCTCGCAACGTTCGCCTGGCTGCCGCAAACATATGCCGGCAGCCAGGCCGTTCCCGCAAACGCCGAGGGACAGATCGAGTTCAACACGCCGTCCGGCAATATTGGCTGCATCTACACACCGAAGGGCGGCACCAGCACCTACGAGCCGCAGGATGGCGGACCGGAACTGAGTTGTTCGCGCGTCGAGCCCAGCTACGTCACGATCATCCTCGGCCCGAAAGGCCCGGCGACGCTGATCAAGAATCCGGGCGAGCAAGGCTGCTGCGGCGGCGTCACCAGGCTGGCCTACGGCAACAGGTGGAGCAAGGGGCCATTTTCCTGCCAGTCATCCACCAAGGGATTGACCTGCACCGGCAAGCATGGCCATGGCTTTTTCGTCAGCAAGGCCAAGGTGACCGTGAAATAGTCCGACTCAGTTCGCTGTTTCCAGTTCGCCGCGTGCCTTGGCCGCGGCGACCTGGCGGAGTGCATCGGCGAGCGTATCGGCGTCCTGGGCACCCATCACCGCATATTTGCCTTCAAGCAGAAAGCACGGCACACCCGATATGCCCATGCGCGAAGCGGTGGCGATTTCGGTGCGCACGGCCTCTACATCGGCGTCGGTCGGCAGAAGCGTTTCGACCACGGACGCATCCATGCCGGCCTCGCGGGCGGCTTCGATCAGCACGGCATGATCGCCGAGATTGGCGCCTTCCTCGAAATTCAGCTGGAACAGCCGGCGCACCAGCCGGTTCTGAATGGCCTCGCCGGCCGTGCCGGCCCAGCGAATGAGACGGTGCGCATCCAGCGTATTGGGCGCGACCTTGATGGCGTCGAAGGCGAAGGAGATGCCTTCAGCCTCGCCCAGCGGCTCGATCCGGGCATGGATTTCGCGGATGCGTTGCTCGCTGCCGAATTTCGCCACCATATAGTCGCGGCGGTTCTTGCCCTCGGGCGGGATTGTTGGGTCGAGTTGGAAGGGCCGCCAGCGTATGTGAACGTCGATATCGACGGCGGCAATCGCCTTGTCGAGCCGTTTCTGGCCGATAAAGCACCAGGGGCACACGACGTCGGAGACCACATCGACAGTAATCGAGTTCTCGTCGTTCATCTTGATCTCCTGTTGTGAAGAGGTCACTTCGGTTTGCGCCACCAGGTCGGCAGCTGATAACCGTATATGGGCGTCTTTTGCGGATGTTCCAGATAGTTCCAATAGGCGAGCCATTGCTGGTTGTTGTGCTGTGTCGGCACCATGTAATTGCCGGAGATCAGCAGCCGGTCGAGAACGCGGACGGCCGCTACATAGTCCTCCTTCGAACGAGCTCTCAGCATCGCCTCGATCGCCGCATCCACTGCGGGGTCGGCGACACCCGCTAGGTTGAACGAGCCTTCCTTTTTTGCTGTCGACGACCCCCATCGCGCGCGTTGCTCGATACCGGGAGACAGTGAGCTGGCGCTAGAACCGATCAGCACGTCGAAATCGAGGCGCTGCTTGCGCGACTGGATCTGGTCGCCTTCGAGACTGCGGATGCTGACGCCAATTCCGAGCTTCGCCAGCGCGCGCTGGTAAATGGCGGCAAGACGCTCCTCGTCCTGTGAGGCGGTCAATATTTCGAAACCGAACGGCTTACCCTCGGGATCGAGCATCACACCGTCCTGCACGGTATAGCCTGCACCTTTCAATATCTCGAATGCCGCCGTCAGCACCTTGCGGTCCTGGCCGGAGCCGTCGGTGACGGGCGGCCTGTAGGTGCCGTCCATGACATCTGCGGGCACGCGATCGGGGTAGGGCGCCAGCAGGGCTTTTTCCTGTTCGCTGGCCGGGTGGCCGAGCGCGGACAGCTCGGAATTCTGCCAAAAGCTCACGGTGCGCGTGTATTTGCCGCCGAACAGGTTCTTGTTGGCCCATTCGAAATCGTAGAGCATGCCGAGTGCACGCCGCACGACCGGATTGGAAAATTTCGGCAGCCGCGTGTTGAACAGGAAGCCGTTGACCACCGGCGGGATGCCGGTGTCGAAAGTTTCAGCGATGACCTCGCCCCTGTGGAAGGCCGGAAAATCGAGATCGCGCTCGCGTTTGACCGGGTCGCTGTCGTCGTCGATGGCGCAGATGCCTTTCTTGAACGCTTCCTGCTTGGCGTTGGCGTTGAGGAAATACTCGATGGTGATCTGGTCGTAATTGTCGAAGCCGCGCTTGGATGGCACGTCCTTGCCCCAATAATCCGGATTGCGCTTGAACACGATGCGCTGGCCGGGCACCACCTGCGCCACCGTGTAAGGGCCACTGCCGATCAAAGGCTTCAGCGTCGTCTTGTCGAAGGTCTCCTTGTTGAAGGCGTGCTTCGGCAGGATCGGCGTCAGCGCGATGATCAATGGAGTCTCGCGGTTGGCATCGTCGTTGAAGATGAACCGCACGCTACGGTCGCCGGTCTTTTCGAGTTTGGCGATCATACCCATACGGTCGCTGTAAGGCGGCCGGCCCTTCTCGGTGAAGACGTCATAGGTAAACATCACGTCTTCCGGCGTCACCGGCTCGCCGTCCGACCATTTGGCCCTGGGATCGAGGTGGAATTCGATGCTCTTGCGCTCGGGGTCCATGTCGGCGGAATCGGCGAGCAGGCCGTAGAGACTGAAGGCCTCGTCGTAGTTGCGCTGCATCAGGGGCTCAAAGACGAGATTGCCATAGGCTTGATCCATCATGCCACGCGCGGTAGTGCGCAGGCTTCTCAGGATGAACGGATTGAGATTATCGAAGCTGCCTACGACGCAATAGGTAATGCTGCCGCCTTTCGGCGCGTCGGGATTGACGTAGTTGAAATGATCATAGTCGGCCGGCAGCGCCGGCTCGCCCTGCATGGCTAGCGCGTGCTTCGGTTCCGACAGAGCCGGCTGCAGGGAAAGGCCGACAAACAAGATTGCGGCGATCAGCCAAACGACAACGCGGCCCATGACCGTCTCCTTCCCGATTCGATGCGCAGCATACATGAGCCGGTCGTGCACCGGCCAACCCCTTGAGCCTATCCCTTGGCCAAGATTCGCGAGACCCGGGCTGGATTCGGCACCGCTTGCAGTGTAACACGCCGTCCGAAGTCATTCTGTTGCCTCATTTCGGCAACAGGTAGCTGGACCACACGGCATGAAAAAAGCCGGTTCCGGGATCATTTGAGAGGAATGCACGACATGACGAGCCTGAACAGCAACGCGTACCGCCTGTCGGTCATGGCCGCTGGCGTGGTCGGCATTCTGGGCGCCGGGATTCCCGCTGCTTCCGCGCAGCAGCAACAGCAGATTCCGCAAGGCTGGTTCAAGGCCTGCACCAAGCAGGAAGACGTCGACATCTGCAATGTCCAGAACATTACCACCGCCGGCAACGGCCAGCTCATCACCGGCGTCAGCCTGATCGAATTGAAGGGCAAGGTGAACCGCAAGGTGTTCCAGGTGACGGTTCCGACCGGCCGTCTCGTTCCTCCCGGCATCGGCCTCCAGATCGACGGCGGCAAGGCGCAGAAGCTCGACTATGTGATTTGTTTTCCGGATCGCTGCGTGGCGGAAGTGCCGCTGAGCGATCAGCTTGTCGCATCCTTCAAGAAGGGATCGGCGCTGACGCTCACCTCGGTCAATTTCCAGAACCAGCCGAACCCGATCAAGATTGCGCTGACCGGCTTCAGCGGCGCCTTCGACGGCCCGCCGCTGCAGCAGTCGGACATCGAGGACCGGCAGAAGAAGCTCCAGGAGTTCGTCGCCAAGAACAATCAGGACTTTGCCAAGAAGCTCAAGGAAGAGCAGGAAAAGGCGAAGGCCGCCAACTGATCGACGGGTTTTCGAACCAACAAAAAAGCGGGGGCTCATACCCCGCTTTTTTCGTTTGGACCCGCCATTTGTCGCGTTCAGCCAAGTCTCAAGCCAGTCCCAGCCCAGCCAGATCCCGGCTAAGTCAATGTCTCAATTGGTGCTTCGGCTCGTAGCGCCCGTCCGGCTTCTTGTCGAACATTTCACCAATCTGCGGATGCCGGACCGGTTCGCCCGACCGGTCCTCGAGTAAATTCTGCTCGGACACATAGGCGATGTATTCCGTTTCGGAATTCTCGGCGAGCAGATGATAGAAAGGCTGGTCCTTGCGCGGCCGCACGTCAGCGGGGATCGCCTCGTACCATTCGTCAGTATTGGCGAATTGCGGATCGACGTCGAAAATGACGCCGCGGAACGGAAACAGCCGGTGCCGAACCACCTGTCCGATCGAGAATTTGGCTGTCTTCATCGCACTCACCACTTGAACTTCTTGAACGCCACGCATCCTGGAACACGCAAGGAACGCTCCAGGACTTTAGATTCTTACGCACCGGTCCGGCAAAGATTGGCCCAGACCTTAAGGTCGACATCGTCATTATTTGGCGCAGACGCGGCGTCAATTCAATCCCGATCCCCTTGATGCCGGGTTGAACATCGCGAGATGCGGATCAAGGGCGGTGGCCAAGATCGCTATCGCTCAGCCGGTTTTCGCAATCCGCCAAAAAACGCCGCAAAACCGCTGCCGGGTCGAAGACCCTCGCGCATGAAAAACGCCCGTAACGGCGCAAACCCCTCAAGCGCGCCAAGGCCAGCGCTGCGCACCAGCTGGGCCGGCAGCATGTCGGAAAGCAGCGACATGTTGAGCAGGTTGACCGCGCTGCTGCGCGCCAGAATGTCCGGCCGCCGCTTGAAATCATAGGCTGCAAGCGCCTTGGCGGCGCCCGGGTCCGAGCGGTTTCTGCTTGCGGCACCAATCAGGTCGTCGATGTCCCGGATGCCGAGATTGAGGCCTTGCGCGCCAATTGGGGGAAACACGTGGGCGGCTTCACCGACAAGTGCCACGCGGCGATGCGCAAACCGCCACGGGCTCACCGCTGAAAGTGGGTAGACCTGCCGGCCGGGCTCAACCGACACGCGGCCCAACATCGATTGCATTCGCTGTTCGACCCGCGTCGAAAGCTCGGCGTCGTCGAGTGCTGCAAGGTCCTTGGCGATATCGGGTTCGAGCACCCAGACAAGGCTGGACCGGTTGCCGGGCAGGGGAACCTGTGTGAACGGACCGGTCTCGGTGTGGAATTCGGTCGAGGTGAAGGCATGGTCGCTGCGGTGACCGAAATTGAGCACCAACGCCGCCTGCGGATAGGATCGGATCGAGGTCCGGATGCCGGCTGCCTCGCGGGCCGGCGACTGACGGCCATCGGCGGCAACTGCCAACGATGCCTCAACCTCGCTGCCGTCGGCGAGAACGGCATGGGCATGGTCGGCATCGAGGCGCCATGCCTCCACCATCGACTTTCGCCATTCGATGCCCGAATGCGCGACAGCCTCGGCTAGCATGCGGTTGAGAACGCTGTTGGGCAAGTTCAGCCCGAATTGCTCTTCGTTGATCTCGCTGGCGCGAAAGGTCACTGTCGGGCTGCGGATCAGCCGGTTGGTTGCGTCAACGATACGCATCACCTTGAGCGGCGCTGCGTGCGGCCTGATTCCGTCGAAGATCCCTAGCCGTTCGAACATCTTCAGGGCAGGGTTCATCAAGGCTGTCGTCCGGCCGTCGGGGCCGGCGGCGTCGGGTCCGACGAGCGTCACGGGAAAACCCGCCTCGGTAAAGCCAAGCGCCGCGATCAGCCCCGCAGGGCCGCTGCCAGCGACCAGTATCCGTGCTGTTTCCCGATGGTTCAAATTCGGCTTCCGGATTGCGAGGTGAGGCCCGTCCGGCCTGCTGGTCCATATAGGTCAGGTGATGCGGCTTGATCAACGCGGCGATTCGGCCCATTCGGTTGCCATGACCGGCCGACAAGACGATTTCAGCCACCTCGACGGCACCGGCCGCGCGATGGCGAGCGTTGCATGCAGCCCTCGACTGACGGTGGGCGTCATTGCCGGCATGGGCATCGCCGTTGCCTGGCTCCTTCTCGGCGCAATGGCAGTTCGGGGGGCGGTGAGCCGGCTCCCGGGCGCCGATGTACCCGGCGACGCCGTGCTGGAATACCTGCCGCAACTGCCGCTGCCGGATTTCCTTGCGCGTTTCTTCGCCCTTTGCCTTGCGCCGGCGCCGCTTCGCGCAAGCGTAGGCGCGCAAGGCGGGGCACTCACCGCGATGTGGCTGTTGATGGCCATCGCGACCATGCTGCCCTCCGCGGCGCCGATGATCCGCACCTATTGCGAGATCGCAGATACCGCCCGGATCAAGGGGGAACCCGTTGCCCATCCGCTGATCCTGATCGCTGGATATTTGAGCGTCTGGCTTGCCGCCTCGGCAATATTCGCTGCCCTGACGCTCGCAGTCCATGCATTCGTGTCATCCGGGCAGATGCTCGATCCGCTGCTTGGAATTGCCGGAGCAGCCGCGCTGTCGATCGCTGGTCTCTATCAGTTCAGCTGGCTGAAGGAAGCCTGTCTGGAGAAGTGCAGAAATCCGTTCTCGGTCCTGTTCGCCAACTGGAGCGCCAGGCCCATTCGCATTTTCCGGTTCGGTATAGAGAAGGGCCTGTGGTGCCTTGGATGCTGCTGGGCGCTGATGCTGGTAATGTTTGCCGTCGGTGTGATGAACGTGTTCTGGATGGCGCTGATCGGCTTGTTTAGCCTGGTCGAAAAACAGACGGCAGGCAATCTGCCGACGCGGTTGGGCGGTGCGATACTGCTTGTCTGGGCAGCCGCGCTACTAGTAGTCTCGGCATGAGGGGGAGAATTCGATGACAGATCAAAACTGGGCAATGAAGGGAGAGCTCATACTTTCCTGCAATTGCACGGTTTTTTGCCCTTGCGTTCTGTCGCTCGGCAATCATCCGCCTACGGAAGGCTATTGCCAAACCTGGGCGGGGTTCCGGATCGATGCCGGCCATTTCGGCGAGGTCGACCTGTCCGGCCTCAATCTTGGGCTGGTCATGGAAATCCCCGGTTATATGAGCCGCGGCAACTGGACGGCGGGCCTGTTCATCGACAAGCGCGCCTCGGTTTACGCTGTGAAGGGACTGACGAAGATATTCACCGGCAAGGCCGGTGGAACCACATCGCTGCTCTCCATCCTGGTCGGACAGTTCCTCGGTGCCGAGCAGGTGCCGATCACCTACGAGACGCGTGAGAAAACACGCATCTTTCAGATACCGAAGATCATCGATGGTGCGGTGACGCCAATCACCGGCAAGGATCGCGACAAGGATACGGTCATCAGCAATTCGGAATACTGGATTGCGCCGGAAATCATCGTCGCCAAATCCGACAAGAGCAAAATGCGGGCCTTTGGCCGCAACTGGAACTTTGCTGGCCGTTCGGCCGAAATCTGCAAGCTGGACTGGCGGGGCCCGTGAGCAAGAAGACGACGGCCAGGAAAATCGCCGACCGGATTCCGCGGCCGAAGAAGAAAGTCACATGGCCTCAGGCGCGGGCGTTCTCGGTCCATCTCTTGACCGCGTCGGGCTCATTCCTGGCGTTTCTGTCGCTAGTGGCAGCAAGCGAGCAGCGCTGGACGGCGATGTTCTGGTGGCTGGGGCTGGCGCTTTTCGTCGACGGCATCGACGGGCCGATCGCCAGGAAGCTCGATGTCAAGGAAATCCTGCCGACTTGGTCGGGCGAACTGCTCGACAACATCATCGACTACGTGACCTACGTGTTGATTCCGGCCTTTGCGCTCTATCAGCGCGGCTTCATGGGCGAGCGCCTGTCGTTCCTGTCGGCGGCGATCATCGTGGTGTCGAGCGCAATCTACTATGCCGATACCGGCATGAAGACGAAGGAGAATTTCTTCAAGGGCTTTCCGGTCGTCTGGAACATGGTGGTGTTCACGCTGTTCGTCATCGAGCCCGGACAATGGGTTTCTTTCGCCGTGGTCGTGGTGGCCGGCATTCTCACCTTCGTGCCGATCAATTTCATCCATCCGGTGCGGGTGAAGCGGCTGCGGCCAATCAATCTCGGTATGACGCTGCTTTGGTGCGCTTTCGGCGCGCTGGCGCTGGCGCAGGCCGCACTTGCCTCCTTCTACGACCAGATCGGCGTGCTGGGCGAGCAGGTCAGCGATTTCATCAAGATCGGGATTACGGTCACCGGGCTTTACCTCGCTTGCATCGGCGCTATCATGCAGTTCTTCCCAAATCTCGGCGCCAAGCCGGATAAGAAAGCCTGATCCCAAGAGAGCCAGAAAATGTCCAAAGCGATCCGCATCCATGCCCATGGCGGCCCGGAGGTCCTGACCTATGAGGATGCCGATCCCGGGCCGCCGGGCTCGGGACAGATCCTGGTCAAGCATACCGCGATCGGTCTCAATTTCATCGACGTCTATTATCGCTCTGGCCTTTATCCGCCGCAGGGCGGATTTCCGCTGATCCCTGGCGGCGAGGCGGCCGGCGTGGTCTTGGATGTCGGCTCGGATGTCGACTGGCTCAAACCCGGCGATCGCATCGCCTACGCCGTGACGACCGGCGCCTATGCCGGGCAGCGCGTGATCGCCGCCGACCGCGTGGTGAAGGTGCCGGACGGCATCAGTGACGAACAGGCCGCAGCCATGATGCTAAAGGGCATGACCGCCGAATATCTGTTGCGCCGTACATTCAAGGTGAAAGCCGGCGACACGATCCTGTTTCATGCGGCGGCCGGCGGTGTCGGGCTGATCCTCGGCCAATGGGCCAAGCATCTTGGCGCGACAGTGATCGGCACGGCGAGTTCCACCGACAAGATCGAGCTCGCCAAGGCGCATGGCTTCGACCACGTGATCAACTATCGCGAACAGGATTTCGTGGCCGGCGTTGCCGCTATCACCGGTGGCGAGAAATGCGACGTTGTCTACGATTCAGTCGGCAACGACACATTTCCAGCCTCGCTCGATTGCCTGCGGCCGCTCGGCACTTTCGTCAGCTTCGGTCAATCGTCTGGGCCGATCCCGCCCTTCAGCATCTCGTTGCTGGCGCAGAAGGGCTCGCTGTTCGCAACGCGGCCGACACTGTTCGTCTATAATGCCAGGCGCGAAGACCTCGAGGTTTCCGCCGCTGCCTTGTTCGACGTGGTGCTCAGCGGCGCCGTCAAGATCAAGATAAACCAGCGTTACGCGCTCAGCGAGGCCGGCAAAGCGCATTCCGATCTCGAAGGGCGCCGGACCACCGGGACAACAATACTTATCCCTTAGGCGCCCGCAGTTTCGGGCCGCCGACGCCGCCGTTCTTGCGAACTGCTCTTTACCGCTTGAGTTTCCGCTGAAATTCTTGAAGCTCTTTCAAGTCGTGAGGCGCTTACCGTAGAGAGCAGCCCGCGCATACGATGGTTGCGGGAACACAGAACATGTCTGGCAAACCAGATGGAGGCACCGTGAGTGCAGATCAGGACGGCGCAAACCTGCTTGAGGTTCGCGGCCTCACAAAGATATTCGGCACGTTGACGGCGTGCGACCATGTCGATCTCAACATCGCCAAGGGCGAGATCCATGCGTTGCTTGGCGAGAACGGCGCCGGCAAGTCGACCTTGGTGAAAATGCTGTTTGGATCGCTGGAACCGAATTCCGGCGAGATTTTCTGGAATGGCCAGGCGGTCAGGATCACCAGCCCCGGTACCGCAAAAAAGCTCGGCATCGGCATGGTTTTCCAGCATTTTTCGCTGTTCGAAGCGCTGACGGCGGCGGAGAACATCGCGCTGTCGCTGGATGATGGCTCGCCGATCAGCACGATCGCGGCCAAGGCGAGGGCGCTCTCCTACAGTTACGGCCTGCCTCTCGATCCGCTGTCGCTGGTCGGTGATCTGTCGGTCGGCGAGCGTCAGCGTATCGAAATCATCCGCTGCCTGCTGCAGACGCCGCAACTCATCATACTCGACGAACCAACTTCGGTGCTGACGCCGCAGGAGGCCGATAAGTTGTTCGAGACGCTCGAACGGCTGCGTTCGGAAGGAAAGTCCATCCTCTACATTTCGCACCGGCTGGAAGAGGTCAAACGGATCTGCGACCGCGCCACCGTGCTGCGTCACGGCAAGGTGGTCGGCCATTGCAATCCGCGCCAGGAAACCGCGTCTTCGTTGGCGCGGATGATGGTCGGCAACGAAGTGCTGGCCGTGGTGCGGGCGCCGGCCGAGGGTATCGAGACCGCGCCGGTGCTGCTTCAAATCCGCGAACTCACCCGCAAGCCAGCGACCCCGTTCTCGATCCCGCTCAGGAACATCAATCTCGAGGTCCGCGCCGGCGAGGTGATCGGCATTGCCGGTGTGGCCGGCAACGGCCAGGGCGAATTCTTCGAATCCGTTTCCGGCGAGGTGCTGCAGCAGGATGCCGGCTCGGTCCGCATCCGCGGCAAGGATGCCGGCGGCCTCACCATCACCGGCAGGCGTCTGATGGGCGCTGCCTTCGTCCCGGAAGAGCGGCTCGGCCATGGCGCAGCACCGCGCATGAAGCTTTCGGAGAACCTGCTTCTGTCGCGCCACGCCACCGATGGCAAGATGTTTGTCGGCGCCGGTGGAATGGTCAAGGGCGATGCGATCCATACCGCTGCCCAGCGCATCATAAAGGCAATGGACGTGCGCAAGAGCGCGCCGGATCCGGAGGCTGCGGCTCTTTCGGGCGGCAATCTGCAGAAATTCATCGTTGGCCGCGAACTCGACCGCCGGCCGAGCGTCTTGGTGGTCAATCAGCCGACCTGGGGGGTCGACGCGGGTGCGGCGGCCCACATCCGCCAGGCGCTGATCGAACTGGCGCGCAGCGGCTCGGCGGTGCTGGTGATCAGCCAGGACCTCGACGAGCTGTTCGAGATTTCCGATGCGATCACGGTCATGCACAATGGCGAACTGTCGAAGCCGCTGCCGATAGCTGAAGCGACGTTCGAGAAAATCGGGCTGCTGATGGGCGGCGCCGAACCCGGTCATGCCGAACATACGCTGGAGACGGCCTGATGCGCCTCGAACTTGTAAAACGCCCGCAGCGCTCGATGCTGTTTTCGGCACTCTCGCCTTTCATCGCTTTCGTTTTGACGATCATTGCCGGTGCCATCATGTTCGCGCTGCTCGGCGTCAACCCGTTGACCGCGTTCCGCATCTACTTCATCGAACCGATCAGCCAGGTCTGGCAGTTGCATGAGCTGGCGATCAAGGCCGCCCCCCTGATCCTGATCGCGGTCGGACTGTCGGTCTGCTACAAGGCCAACATCTGGAACATCGGCGCCGAAGGCCAGTTCATCCTGGGCGGCATTGTCGGCTCGATCATCCCCGTGCTGTTTCCGCAGTTCGAAGGCCCATTGGTGCTGCCGCTGATGCTTCTGCTCGGCATGGTCGGTGGGGCCGCCTATGCTGCAATCCCGGCACTGCTGAAGACGCGCTTCAACACCAACGAGATCCTGACCAGCCTGATGCTGGTCTATGTCGCCCAGCTCTTCCTCGATTGGCTCGTACGCGGGCCGTGGCGCGATCCGCAGGGCCACGGTTTCCCGCAGACCATCCAGTTCAACGACTCGGCCATACTGCCGGAACTCCTCCCGGAATCCGGCCGGGCAAACTGGGGATTTGTCTTCGCGCTGATCGCGGCGATACTGATCTGGATCCTGATGAGCCGTATGCTGAAAGGCTTCGAGGTCCGCGTGCTCGGCTCAAGCCCAAGGGCAGGGCGCTTCGCCGGGTTTGGCCTTAACCGCATGGTCTTCTTTGCCTTCCTGCTGTCGGGCGCACTGGCCGGACTTGCAGGGATTTCGGAGGTCTCGGGAGCCATCGGACAATTGCAGCCGGTGATCTCGCCCGGCTACGGATTTACCGCTATCATCGTGGCGTTTCTCGGCCGGCTCAATCCGCTCGGCATCGTCGCCGCAGGCCTTGTACTGGCGCTGACCTATCTGGGCGGCGAGGCAGTGCAAAGCGCTCTCGGCATCTCCGACAAGGTAGCGCGCGTGTTCCAGGGCATGCTTTTGTTCTTCGTGCTCGGCTGCGACACGCTCATCCATTACCGCATTCGCCTGACCGGCTTTTCCGCGCCGAAGCTCGAGGCAGGGCCGAAGCTGGAGGAAGCCCGCTGATGGACATCACCGTCAACATCCTCTTGACCATCGCGACGGCGGCGACGCCGCTGCTGATCGCGGCGATCGGCGAACTAGTGGTCGAACGTTCGGGTGTGCTCAATCTCGGCGTCGAAGGAATGATGATCATGGGTGCCGTCGGCGGTTTCGGCGCCGGCTATCTCACCGGCTCGCCTTGGATAGGGCTGTTGGCGGCAATCACCATGGGGGCAGTGTTCTCGCTGCTGTTCGCCGTCATGACGCTGTCGCTGGCCACCAATCAGGTGGCCACCGGCCTGTCGCTGACACTGCTCGGCCTCGGCCTTTCCGGCATGATGGGAACGAATTTTGTCGGCCAGCCCGGCGAAAGGCTGCCAAACCTCGATATTCCCGGCCTGACCGCAATCCCGGTCGTTGGCAGGCTGCTGTTCGGCCAGGATCCAATCTTCTACATCTCGATCGCGCTGACCGCCGCCGTCATGTGGTTCCTGTTCAAGACCCGCACCGGGCTCACGCTGCGCTCGATCGGCGACAGCCATGCATCCGCCCATGCGCTTGGCATCCATGTCATCCGCTACCGCTATCTCTCAGTGATTTTCGGCGGCGCTTGTGCCGGCCTCGCCGGCGGTCACCTATCGCTGGTCTACACACCGCAATGGGTGGAGAACATGACCGCCGGCCGCGGCTGGATCGCGCTGGCTCTGGTCGTCTTCGCCTCCTGGCGGCCCTGGCGGGTGCTGGCCGGCGCCTATATTTTCGGCGCGATCTGGGTTGGCCAGCTTCACGTCCAAGCCATAAATCTGCAGGACTTCGTCGACGCGCCCTGGTTGCTCTACAAGTTAATTGCGTTCTTAAAATCGTTTCCCTCGCAACTGCTTTCTTCGCTGCCCTATCTGGCAACCGTCGTGGTTCTCGTTCTAATCTCGCGCAACAAGCGTTTGACGATGATGAACACGCCGGCCTCCTTGGGCCAGCCATTCGTTCCGGATCGTTGACAACAAAAAGACGGAAGCTCCAAGGCTTAACTCAGAGAGGTAACACAATGAAAAAACTGCTTATTGCCCTGATGGCGGCGACGGCCGCATTGTCGCTGGCGGCATCAGCCGAGGCGGCGGACAAGCTGAAGGCGTGCTGGGTCTACACCGGCCCGATCGGCGATTTCGGCTACTCCTACCAGCACGACCAAGGCCGCCTCGAGGTGGAAAAGGCACTCGGCGACAAGGTCGAGACCGCCTATCTCGAAAACGTCTCCGAAGGCCCCGATGCCGACCGCGCCTTCGAGCGCCTGGCGCGCGAGGGATGCAAGATCATTTTCGGCACGTCCTTCGGCTTCATGGACCCGGAAGTGAAGATCGCCAAGAAATTCCCCAAGGTGATGTTCGAGCACGCCACCGGCTACAAGACCGCCGAAAATCTCGGCATCTACAATGCGCGTTTCTACGAAGGCCGTTACGTGCTTGGCCAGATCGCCGCCAAGCAATCGAAGTCGGGCGTCGCCGGCTACATCGTTTCCTTCCCGATCCCGGAAGTGGTGATGGGCATAAATTCCTTTATGCTCGGCGCACAGTCGATCAACCCGAACTTCAAGGCGAAGATCGTGTGGGTGAACTCCTGGTTCGATCCGGGCAAGGAGGCCGATGCTGCCAAGGCATTGTTCGACCAGGGCGCCGATATCGTCGTCCAGCACACCGACTCGACCGCTGCCTTGCAGGTGGCGGAGGAGCGCAAGCTGCACGGCTTCGGGCAGTCCTCCGACATGATCAAGTTCGCGCCGCACGCGCAGCTGACCGCGCTGACCGACGAGTGGGGTCCCTACTACATCAGCCGGGTCCAGGCGGCGCTCGACGGCACCTGGAAGCCAGACAATGTCTGGCTCGGCATTAAGGACGGCGCCGTCAAGCTGGCGCCGTTCACCAACATGCCCGACGACGTCAAGGCGATGGCCGAAGCCACCACCAAGAAGATCGCCGACGGCTGGAACCCCTTCACCGGGCCGATCGCCAAGCAGGACGGCACACCTTGGCTGAAGGAGGGCGAGGTCGCCGACGACGCCACGTTGCTCGGCATGAATTTCTACGTGAAGGGCGTCGACGACAAGCTGCCGCAGTAGGCGGTCGGAAACATATCGAACGAAAGGGCGCCACGTGGCGCCCTTTTTCATTTTGGACGGAATATCAGACTGCTGAGCCGTAAAGGTCGTAAGCGTCGGCGCGCTCGATCTTGACCGTGACGATGTCGCCGGCGCGCAGTGGCCGCCGCGACTGGATATGGACCGAGCCGTCGATTTCGGGCGCGTCGTATTTGGTCCGGCCCTTGGCCGAATTGCCATGCGCCTCGTCGATCAGGACCGGCAGGCGCTTGCCAATTTTCTTGGTTAGCTGCGTTGCCGAAATCTTCTGTTGGCGCTGCATGAAGCGGTGCCAGCGGGCTTCCTTGATCTCCTGCGGCACTTGCTCGAGGCCGAGCTCGTTGGAGCGGGCGCCTCTGACCGGCTCGTATTTGAAACAGCCGGCGCGGTCGATCTTGGCCTCGTCCAGCCAGTCGAGCAGCATCTCGAAATCGTCGTCCGTCTCGCCGGGGAAGCCGACGATGAAGGTGGAGCGGATGGCAAGGTCCGGGCAGACGTCGCGCCAGCCGCGAATGCGCTCGAGCGTCTTTTCGCCATGAGCGGGCCGGCGCATGTTCTTCAGCACCTGCGGCGAGGCGTGCTGGAATGGGATATCGAGATAGGGAAGAATCTTGCCCTCGGCCATCAGTGGAATGACGTCCGCGACATGCGGGTAGGGATAGACATAGTGCATGCGCACCCAGACACCGAGCTTACCCAGTTCTTCCGATAGATCGAGGAATTTCGCCCGCACTTCGCGATCGCCGAACATGCTGGTCTGGTATTTGATGTCGATGCCGTAGGCGCTGGTATCCTGCGAGATGACGAGGATCTCCTTGACCCCGGCCTTGGCCAGCTTCTCGGCTTCGCGCAACACGTCGGCGGCCGGCCGCGATACCAGGTCGCCACGCAGCGCCGGGATGATGCAGAAGGTGCAGCGGTTGTTGCAGCCTTCCGAAATCTTGAGATACGCATAGTGGCGCGGCGTGAGCTTGACCCCTTGCGGCGGCAAAAGGTCGATGTGGGGATCATGGCTCGGGGGGGCAGCCTCATGCACCGCCGCCATCACGCTTTCATAAGCTTGTGGTCCGGTGATGGCGAGGACGTTCGGATGTCTTTCACGGATGACGTCCGGCTCGGCGCCGAGGCAGCCGGTGACGATAACTTTGCCATTCTCCGAAAGTGCGGAGCCGATGGCGTTGAGCGATTCGTCGCGAGCCGAATCGAGGAAGCCACAGGTGTTGACGACGACCAGGTCGGCGCCGTCGTGCTTGCGGGCGATCTCGTAGCCTTCGGCGCGCAGGCGGGTGATAATGCGCTCGGAATCCACAAGGGCTTTCGGGCATCCAAGGCTGACGAAACTGACGCGAGGGGCGGACATCTAAGCTTTTCCGGATTTTCAGGATTGGCGGCGCAGTATCACACTTGTCGCGGCATTGGTATGGGCAGCGGCTGCGGCGAAACGCAACCGCCAGCGTCGCCGAAGGCTCGCCGAAGCTGAAAGGCCGGCCGATGAGAATTCGAGTCGGCGTGTCAGCTCACCGCACTGCTGACATGCGGCAAGACTTCCACCGCGCCCCGGTAGATCATATCGAGTGCGACATAAAAGATGATCAAAAGGCCGATATAGGCGATCCAGCGATGGCGGTGCAGCAGCTTGGCGATGAAGCTCGCGGCAAGGCCCATCAGCGCGATCGACAGGACGAGGCCTATCACCAGCACCTGGAAGTGATCGCGCGCCGCGCCGGCGACCGCCAGTACGTTGTCGAGCGACATCGACACGTCGGCGATGACGATCTGCAATGCCGCCTGACCCAAGGTCTTCTTGCGCGCCTTGCCGGCCACCATATCATCGCTGTTGATATCGGAATTGGACAGCGCTTCGGTCGCCTCCACCTCGTCGGCATACGACGTGCGCAGCTCGCGATACATTTTCCAGCACACCCACAGCAGCAAGATGCCGCCGGCCAGCAGCAGGCCGACAATCTGTAACAGGGTGACGGTGATCGCAGCAAAACCGATACGCAGCACCGTCGCCGCCACCACGCCGATGAGAATCGCTCTCTTGCGCTGCTCGACCGGCAAGCCCGCCGCGGCCAAGCCGATGACGATGGCGTTATCGCCTGCAAGCACGAGGTCGATGGCGATGACCTGGAGCAGGGCAGAGAAGCCCGCGGCAGTGAAAATTTCCATCGACTGGAAGTCCCTTGCTGGTTGGCCGACCGTTCGCGTCGAATGCCTGGAGGGCCTAACGTGTATGGTTCCTGCGCGTCAAGGGACTGGTTGGAACAAGGTCGGCAAACCGCCCGTTATTGCGGCAATATACAGAGTTTGCGACGATCGGCCCGAACACCGGCAAAATGCGGCCACAGGTCGCGAATGCCTAGTTATAGAGATTGTATTTGGGCCAGTCGCTTTCCGGAATTTCATCACCGATCCGATAGCGGAGCTGCAGGACTTCCATATGGTCCGGCGCTGTTTCGCATTTGAATTTCAGCCGGTACCACTGTCCCTTGCTGCGAAACGCAGCACCCGGGCTCTTGATCGCATCGGCGCCCATTTCGGGCGTCGCAAAAGCGTAGGCGACGACACGATCGGCTTTGTATTTGTGGTCGTCGCGGGTAATCCGGTCGAGAATTTCGGCGTCGCATCGCTGCTCCAGCCGGGTTTGCGGATCGAGTTTCAGCAGGCCGGCGCGCAATGCGCTGTCCATTGCGCTGGCCGGCCAAGCCACTATCGTCCATGCGAGGACCGCAGAAAATAGTTTATTCATGGGCGGGAGAAGCATCATATTCGGGCGGAGAAATCAACCCGACGAAGCGCGGCTGCGCGGCGGGTGACAGTCTTCGCTTTGTGGCAGGTTGTTGATTACGCAATAGTATCACCGGTACTTTGGTATCGTTGCCATGATCAGCACCTGTCGCATTTCAGCGACGCGAGAGGTGGCGCGCGGCATGGGGCAGAGCGGCGGTTCTCCCCTAACCGGACCGGCCTGTTAAACCCAGGCAGTCGAGAATCCGACGAGCGGAAAACTCGACGTCATGCCTGCAGAATTGAAGAAATTGGATGCGCGGCCTGAGACATAGGTGACGTTTTGTACCGGACACATGGGTAACACTTTTGGCTTTTGGCCGGAGGTGTTGATGCCGT
>NZ_JAMYOE010000058.1:0-25052 GCF_040319695.1 Mesorhizobium sp. M0898
TCGACCCCTCTACCCGCTCAAGTCAAAATGGCAGTCGCGCCATCTCAGAACGAGGCGCCCCTCCCGCGAAGCGGGTTCGTGCATTGGGCGCGAAGCGGTCATCCACGATCCTCAGGTTCTGACCCAGGACGGCCGTTCCCCGGTAGTGAGCGGGAAGGGCGCGGTCGTCGAGCGAGTTGTCAGCCGCCTATTTCCGCAGCCCATCAATGTGCAACTTGGGAGGCCGCTGACATCAATTCCTCCGGATTCGGCGCCTTGAAGGTATTGAGGCCATCCTCCAGAACTTCAGTGAAGTTCCAGCGTACGATGCCCGCCCGGTCGATTAGGAATTGACCGACAAGCTGCCCCTGGCCGGAAGCCATCGCCTGCTGGTCGGCTCCCGTAATCTCATATCCTTCCTTCTTGTTGAGAAACTCGTACATTGCCATGACGTCCATAGGCTCGGGCAACTCGCCCGGCAGATCGATACGGATCGCCATGACCGTGTCCATCCCGACCTCGCGCAAGCCGAAAGCACGGTGCGAGGCCCGCTCCGGGTCGGACGCGGCGAGAAGATCGGGTATCGGATGGTAACGGAAATAGAGCCGCGCCCGCTCGACTGGCGTATTGACCACCGCCAGGCATTCGACACCTTTCTCACGCAGGGCCGGCTTGAGTTGCGCCATCGCCGCGACATGGCGCCGGCAGAACGGACAGTGCAGGCCTCGGAACAAACCGATCAACAACGGGCTACGGCCTCGAAAATCATCGAGCGCGATCTTGCCTTCGCGGGAGATCGCATCGAGAATAACATTCGGCGCCCGGTCGCCCGGCTGCAGCGGGCGTTCGACATTACTCGTGGACATGGACAACCTCCTCGCCCCGGATAAGCACACCCAGCCATCCGGAGTTGAGTCCATGCTGGGCGACGCCAGGGCAAAAATGCGTTCGACCTTTGCCATATTGCCGAGGTCGAGATTACGCGCGTTGCAAGTGCATCATAACACGAAAAAAGCCTCTGCGGGTCGCCCGTTTCGCGAGCTGTCGCGAGCGCTGTGGCAAAACAGTGTAATCGTCTCATCCGTGCCATGGGACGACACAGCGGCGGGACCGATTGGATCTTCATGCTTGCGGTGTTCAAGTCTTGAAACTTGGGCGGCTTCGACGTGCCCGGACGTCAAATGCCGACCGCACAGATCGCGGAACTCTGCCCTCAGCGGAACCGACCCGCCATGCAGCCGGTTAATCGGCATGAAGCCACCACCAATCCAAGGCCGCATCATGAGCATTCTGCAAACCACGAAGAAAGCCGTCGAGCAGGTCACCGGTATCGCCAGGCCGGGCAGGCGAGAGGTCGCCGACCTCCTGAGGCCGCGCAAACCGAACGAGTTTCGGTTCAGCGATGATGGCCTGGTGCCCAACCATCCGTTCTGGCCGCTGGTCGTCTATCGTGGTGCCGTGACGCTGCCCGAAGACTTCGATCCGGCGGCTGTCATCGAGGCGCTTTTCGAGGCAAATGGCTGGGGCGATAGCTGGCGCAACGGCATCTACGGTTACGTCCACTACCATTCGCGGATACACGAGGTGCTGGGCGTTGCGCGCGGCACGGCCAAGGTCCGCTTTGGCGGCAGCAAGGGGCGGACGCTGTCGCTGAAGGCCGGCGACGTCGCGGTGCTTCCGGCCGGCACCGGGCACCAGCGTCTTTCCGCATCCGACGATTTTCTGGTTGTCGGCGCCTATCCTCCATCCGGCACCTATGACCTGTGTACGACCGCCGCCGACCATGCCAAGGCGGTCGTCACGATCCCCAGGGTCGGCCGTCCGCGCAAGGACCCTGTCTATGGAAGCAACGGCCCGTTGCTTGCAGCCTGGAAAAGGGATTGACGCCGTTTTCTTGCAGGTTGGCTTCGGGGCTAAAACTGGATCCTTGACCCGCCGCTCAAGCCGCCAGCACCGCCGCGTCCAGCCCGCGAATGATCTTCGCCAGTTCGACGCACTCGTCGTGCCGGACCTTGTTGCGCCGCCAGGCGAGGCAGATCGTGCGCTGCGGCATCGGTTCCTGGAACGGCACGATCTTCAAATCGGGGATAGTGCTGGCCGGCCCTGCCGCCATTTCGGGGATGAGCGTGACGCCGAGCCCGTGCGCCACCATCTGTAAGAGCGTCGTCAGGCTGGTCGCGCCATAGCTTGCCATCGCCACCGGCCGCACGTTGCCGCACACGGCGAGCGCCTGTTCGCGCAGGCAATGGCCTTCCTCCAGCAGCATCAGCCGCTCCAGTGCCGGGCTCTCCGGTGGCACCGGCGGCGAGGCGAAGGCGGGATCGCCGGCCGGCACGGCCAGGAAGAACCGGTCGGAGAAAAGTTCCTCGGTAATCAGGCCTGGGTAGTCGAGAGGCAGCGCCGCGACGATGGCGTCGAGCTTACCCGAACTGGTGTCCTCGACCAGCGAGGCGGTCACCGCTTCGCGCAGTTCCAGCTGCAAGGCCGGGAAATGCCGTTTCAGCTCCGGCAGCACATGCGGCAAGAGATAGGGCGCCACCGTCGGGATGATGCCGAGCCGGAAGCGGCCTTCCAGCGCCGGGCGGCCGCGCCGGGCCGTCGCCTCGACGTCGCGGACGTCGGCAAGGATGCGCTCGATGCGCGGCAGCAGGGCCACGGCCTCGTCGGTCATCCGCACCACCTTGCCGCCGCGCTCGAACAGACGGCAATTCAGCCGCAGCTCCATCTCGGCGATCTGCGAAGACAGCGCCGGCTGGCTGACGCCGGCGAGTTTTGCGGCACGGCCGAAATGCAGCGTCTGCGCCAGCGCCTCGAAATAATGCATCTGCCGGACGGTCAAACCGATCATAAGGAAAACCTATCAGAATAAACAGCAAAGGCAATTTGTCTTTATCGGCTGGGCGGGCTAGTCTGGAACCATTCCAGGATGGCGCGGCCGCTGGCCCTGCCCGGAAAATCAACAAAATCCCGAAAAATCAACAAATCGGAGGCAAAGATGGACGCGAAAACCGACGACAACAGCGCCGGCAAATGCCCGGTCCCACATGGATCGGCCAGGAGGAGCAACCGTGACTGGTGGCCAAACCAGCTTGACCTTGGCGTCCTCCATCAGCAGTCCAGCCTCTCGGACCCGATGGACGAGGACTTCGACTACGCCAAGGAATTCAAGAGCCTCGATCTCGATGCGGTGATCAGGGATCTGCACCAGGTGATGACCGATTCGCAGGATTGGTGGCCGGCCGATTTCGGCCATTACGGCCCGCTCTTCATCCGCATGGCCTGGCACAGCGCCGGTACCTATCGCATCGGCGACGGCCGTGGCGGCGCCGGCGCCGGCCAGCAGCGTTTCGCGCCGCTCAACAGCTGGCCGGACAATGCCAATCTCGACAAGGCGCGCCGGCTGCTGTGGCCGGTCAAGCAGAAATACGGCAGGAAGATCTCCTGGGCCGACCTGTTGATCCTCACCGGCAACGTCGCGCTGGAATCGATGGGCTTCAAGACCTTCGGCTTCGCCGGCGGCCGCGCCGATGTCTGGGAGCCCGAGCAGGACGTCGACTGGGGATCGGAAACCAAGTGGCTCGCCGACGAGCGCTATTCCGGCGACCGCGAACTTCAGGGCCATCTCGGCGCCGTGCAGATGGGGCTGATCTACGTCAACCCGGAAGGGCCGAACGGCACGCCCGATCCATTGGCCGCGGCGCGCGATATCCGCGAAACCTTCGCTCGCATGGCCATGAACGATGAGGAAACCGTGGCGCTCATCGCCGGCGGTCACACCTTCGGCAAGACCCACGGCGCCGGTGATGCATCGCTGGTCGGCCCGGAGCCGGAAGGCGCCGGCATCGAGGCGCAGGGCCTCGGCTGGTCGAGCAAGCATGCCACCGGCATTGCCGGCGACGCCATCACCTCGGGCCTCGAGGTGACCTGGACCACGACGCCGACCAAATGGAGCAACAACTTCTTCGACAATCTGTTCAACTACGAATGGGAGCTGACCAAGAGCCCGGCCGGCGCCCATCAGTGGACGCCGAAGGGCAGCGCCGGTGCAGGCACCGTGCCGGACGCGCACGATCCCTCCAAGCGCCGCGCGCCGGCGATGCTGACCACCGACCTCGCGCTACGCGTCGACCCGGCCTACGAGAAGATCTCGCGGCGCTTCCATCAGAATCCTGATCAGTTCGCCGATGCCTTCGCCCGCGCCTGGTTCAAGCTGACGCATCGCGACATGGGTCCGGCCGTCCGCTATCTCGGCCCGCTCGTGCCGAAGGAAGAGCTGATCTGGCAGGACCCGATACCGGCAATCGACCACGAGCTGGTCAGCGAGCAGGACATCGCCTCGCTGAAGGCGAAGATCCTGGCCTCCGGCCTGTCCGTTTCAGAACTGGTCTCGACCGCCTGGGCCTCGGCCTCGACTTTCCGCGGCTCCGACAAGCGCGGCGGCGCCAACGGCGCACGCATCCGCCTGGCGCCGCAGAAGGATTGGGAGGTCAACCAGCCGGCGCAACTGGCCAAGGTGCTCGAGACACTCGAAGGCATCCAGAAGGGCTTCAATAACTCGCAGTCCGGCGGCAAGAAGGTCTCGCTTGCCGACCTGATCGTGCTTGGCGGCGTCGCCGCGATCGAGAAGGCGGCGAAAGACGGCGGCCATGACGTGGGGGTGCCGTTCACGGCAGGCCGCATGGACGCCTCGCAGGACCAGACTGATGTCCAGTCCTTCGCCGCGCTCGAGCCGAAAGTCGATGGCTTCCGCAATTATGTCAGGGGCAAGCCGCCGCTGTCGGTCGAAGCGATGCTGGTCGACCGGGCGCAGCTGCTGACCTTGACGGCGCCGGAGATGACGGTGCTCGTCGGCGGGTTGCGGGTGCTCGGCGCCAACACCGGTCAGTCGAAGCACGGGGTGTTCACCGACAGGCCGGGCACGTTGACCAACGATTTCTTCGTCAACCTGCTCTCCATGAACACGGTCTGGGATCCGGCCGCCGGTTCCGATGAAGTCTACGAAGCGCGCGACCGCAAGACCAGGGCAGTCAAGTGGACCGGCACCCGCGCCGACCTGATCTTCGGCTCGCACGCGCAATTGCGGGCGCTGGCCGAGGTCTACGGCTCGGCCGACGCCGGGCGGAAGTTCGTCAGGGATTTCGTCGCCGCCTGGACCAAGGTGATGAACGCCGACCGTTTCGACCTCGCGGCCTGATCCGGGCATACGAATTCTCGACGCAACAAAAAGGCGCGGGCCTTGACCCGCGCCTTTTCCATGAAGCCTTCGAAAAATCAGTCCTTCTCGAAGATACCGGCCTTGGCGACCACGCCGGCGATGGCGCCGCCGATCAGCGGCGCGACGATGAACAGCCAGAGCTGGCTGATCGCCGCAGTTCCCGAAAACAGCGCCGGTCCGATCGAACGGGCCGGGTTGAGCGATGTGCCGGTCACCGGAATGATGGCGAAGTGCAGTCCGGCCAGCGTCAGGCCGATGACCAGACCGGCGAAGGCCGTCGTGTGCTTGGCGTTGGTGACGCCGAGGATCACCGTGACGAAGGTGAAGGTGCCGATCAGCTCCCACAGGAAGGCCGAGCTGACGCCCCATTTCGTCACGTCCCAGCCATTGGCGCCGAAGCCGCCGGTGTGGCCGCCGACCTGTCCGGAGACGATGATCCACAGCGCCAGCGACGCGATGATGGCGCCGATGACCTGCGCGATCCAATAGGGAATGACGTCCCTGGCCGGCATCCGCCCGGCGAGGAACACACCGAGCGTCACCGCCGGATTGAGGTGCGCGCCCGAAATCGGGCCGATCGCGTAAGCGGCCGCTATCAGGCCGATGCCGAACGCCAGACCGATACCTTCCTGGCCGAGCGGCAGCGCGCCGCCGAAGCCGCCCGTCACCACCGAAGCCGTGCCGATGAACACCAATAGAAACGTGCCTAGAACTTCCGCCAGATAAGTTTTCATTGCCCTCTCCTCGTATCGACCCGCGGCTCCGCTTTTTCTGCGACGCGAATCACCGCGCAAAGAGTATTCGCAACCGGAAAACTTGCAAAGCAGAGCAGTTTCGCAAGCCGCTATGCTTGTGAGCGCCGGACAAGCACATTAGAGACTTATAATATATTGATCGAATTGTTTCGTTCCGCATGCCGGCGCCCGCCTGGTGGCCGCGGCTCGCGATGCATCAATCCACATTCGTCACCCTCGGCATGGATCGTCTCGCCGTCGGCGAAACAGAACTGTTTCAATCAGGGCACGAAAAGCTCTAAGAGCAGGGCCGGAATTAATTTACTGAGTAATGGAAGACGACAATGAGACTGGGCGGGCGGCTGGCGGCAGCCATTGAAGTGCTTGACGAAATTGGCCGTCGCCACCGGCCGGTGGCCGATGCGCTGAAGGACTGGGGCCTGTCGCACCGCTTCGCCGGCGGCGGCGACCGCGCCGCGATCGGCAACATCGTCTACGACGCGCTGCGCCGCAAGCGCTCGGCCGGCTGGCTGTTGGGCGAAGACACACCGCGCGCCATCGGCTTCGGCGCGCTGCTGCTCGAATGGGGCCAGACGGCGCAGTCGCTGAACGAGGCGCTCGAGGGCGACAAGTTCGCGCCGCCGCTGCTTACCGCCGACGAATTGAAAACGCTCGGCGGTCGCCGGCTTGCCGATGCGCGGCCGGCCGTCAGGGCAGACATCCCCGACTGGTGCATGCCGCTGTTCGAACGGGCGTTCGGCACGGCCTGGGTGGAAGAGGGTGCCGCGCTGGCGACGCGCCCGCCGCTCGACCTCAGGGTCAACACGCTGAAGGCCGATCGCGGCAAGGTGCTGGCGGAACTGGCGGAGACCGGCGCCAAGCCTGCGCGGATCGCGCCGCACGGCATCCGCATCCCGCCGATCGAAGGCGACGGCAGGCACCCGAACGTGCAGGCCGAGCCGGCCTTCCAGAAAGGCTGGTTCGAGGTTCAGGACGAGGGTTCGCAGATTGCGGCCGAACTGGCCGGCGCCGAACCTGGAATGCAGGTGCTCGATTTTTGCGCCGGCGCCGGCGGCAAGACGCTGGCGCTGTCCGCGGCGATGGACAATCGCGGCCAGATATTCGCCCACGATGCCGAGAAGGCACGGCTGGCGCCGATCTTCGACCGCATCCGCCGTTCGGAAAACCGCAATGTGCAGATCGTCACCAAGCCGGCCGAACTGGCGCCGCTCGGCAAGCACATGGATATCGCCGTGATCGATGCGCCCTGCACCGGCAGCGGCACCTGGCGGCGCCGGCCGGACGCCAAATGGCGGTTGACGCAAAGACAGCTCGACGCCCGCAAGGGCGAGCAGGAGACGATCCTCGATGCCGCCAGGGACTTCGTCAAACCCGGCGGCCTGCTGGTTTACATCACCTGTTCGGTGTTCGACGAGGAGAATGGCGACCAGGTTTCGGCGTTCCGGGACCGCCATCCCGATTTTGTCCCGGTCGATCACCGCCAGCTTTGGGACAGCCGTTTTGCGGGCCACGAAGCGGCAATGCGCATTGGCGCTGCGGGCGGCATTTCGCTGTCGCCATTGCTGAGCGGCACCGACGGCTTTTACTTCTGCGCGCTGCGGCGGGCCGGCTGAATCGTTGCCATCGATACAGGGCTAAGCCGAATGCTGCAGTGCAGCATTTGCGATTGCCTGCCGCCCACCCCTCTGCGATAAATGCCTTTGCAATAAGATTTGCCGAGAAACAAAGGGCGACGGCCATGGCAGCAAAGATCGTTCCTGCTCCCGATTATGAGGACCGCGTCAGGACGTCCTTCGCGCGCCAGAACGCGATGATGACGATTGGCGCCGAGCTGACGCTGGTGACGCCCGGCATCATCGAGATCGAAATGCCCTATTCTGTGGCGCTGACGCAGCAGCACGGCTTTCTCCATGCCGGCGTCATTTCGACGGCTCTCGACTCGGCCTGCGGCTATGCGGCATTCTCGCTGATGCCGGAAAATTCCGGCGTGCTGACCATCGAGTTCAAGGTCAATCTGCTGGCGCCCGGCAGGGGCGAGCGTTTCCTGTTTCGCGGCTCGGTGACCAAGCCTGGCCGCACCATCATCGTCGCCGATGGCCAGGCCTATGCATTCGCCGTCGACGGCGAGGCCAAGCTGATCGCCACGATGACCGGAACGATGATGACGGTGCTCGGCCGCGACGGTATCGAGGGCTGAGGAGCGGGTAGGGAGGATGGACGATCATGGCCGGCAAGACACCTGGTGAGCTCACCCCGATCTCCGGCAAGTCCGTTCTCTTCGTCATGGCGGCGGAGGCCGAATACGGTCCACACCTGCAGCGGCTGTTCACACCGCTGATGACCGGCGTCGGACCGGTCGAGGCCGGCGTCGGACTCAGCGCCGAACTATCCCGGCTGCATGCCGGGATGGCGCTGCCCGATCTCGTCGTGTCGCTCGGGTCGGCGGGCAGCCGGACGCTGGAGCAGACGGAAATCTACCAGGCCGTTTCGGTTGGCTACCGCGACATGGACGCCTCGCCCCTGGGGTTCGAGAAGGGCGCCACGCCGTTCCTCGACCTGCCTGTCAGCGTGCCGCTGCCGTTCAGGATACCAGGCGTCAGACAGGCGACGCTGTCGACCGGGGCGGCAATCGTCACCGGCGCCGCCTACGACGCGATCGCCGCCGACATGGTCGATATGGAGACCTTCGCCTGCCTGCGCGCCTGCCAGCTGTTCGACGTTCCGCTTATCGGCCTGCGCGGCATTTCCGACGGCGCGGCCGATCTGAGACACGTTGGCGACTGGACCGAATATCTGCACGTCATCGACGAGAAGCTGGCCGCGGCGGTGCAACTGCTGGAACAGGCGATCGCCTCAGGCGCGATCGACTTCAAGCTTGTTGGGGCGGCAGGTTCTTAGCGTTGCCGAACAGCACGCCGATCATCCTGAAGCGAACGGCGTTGTCGCGATTGATGTAAGTGACTGACCCGGGCTCGTGATCGAGGGTCCAGCGTCCGGTCGCGCCGGTGTCCCAGTCGGCGACATAACCGTCATCGAGCATCCGCCAGCGCCCGCTTCGCGCCTCGCCATCGTCGAGCAGCATGTGCGCGGCACCCTCGCTTTCAAAATAGACGTAAGCCTCCTTGCCGTTTCGTTCCAACACATGGGTCATGCCCGGAATGAGCATTGCAAGGGCTTCCTTCTGAAGTGCTGCCATGATTTCCTCCTGAATTGAAGTCGCCGATTGCCTTGGCCGGCATCGCCACTTAGAGTGAACTAGTAGTCAAGATGCTTGACTATGTATCGGGCGAGAAGAATTTGGTCAAGGACCTTGACGAAAAACCTGAAGCGTTGCCGGATCACATAGGTTGGCGGCTGTGGCAGGCGAGCCGCGCCTGGCAGACCGAGTTCGCCGCTGCGATGCGCGCTGCCGGCCATCACTGGTTCACCGAAGCGCGTGCCGGCCTGCTTGGACATATCCCGCGCGGCGGCATGCGCCAGTCGGCGCTGATCGAGCGCTCGGCGATCTCAAAGCAGGCGATTCAGCAATTGCTCGATGGCCTGGAGACGGAAGGTGTGTTGCACCGTCTGCCCGATCCGCAAGACGGTCGCGGCAAGCTTGTGCGCTACACCCGCAAGGGCCTGGACGCCCTGCGCGATGGCGACCGCATCAAGCTGCAGATCGAACGGAGCTATGTTGCCCGCCTTGGTCACGAGCGTTTCGCGGCGCTGATGGGCGCCTTGCGGTCACTCGATACAACGCAAACTGATGCATTGGACAAAGCCTCTGGCGTTCAGGACAACACACCGGAATCGAAGTGAAAGCGCGACCTCACAACCCATTGCGCCGACTCGTTTCTTTCTCTAAACGCTCGCCATGAAAACAGCCAATCATCCCGACACCGTCCTGATTGTCGATTTCGGCAGCCAGTTCACCCAGCTGATTGCCCGCCGCATCCGCGAGGCCGGCGTCTTTTCCGAGATCGTGCCCTTCCAGTCGGCCGAGGCGGCGTTCAAGCGCATCGATCCGAAGGCGGTGATCCTGTCCGGCGGTCCGGCCTCGACCGGCGACATCGGCAGCCCGCGCGCGCCGCAGATCGTCTTCGATGCCGGCGTGCCGGTGCTCGGCATCTGCTATGGCCAGATGGCGATGTGCGTGCAGATGGGCGGCGTCGCCGAAAGCTCCGACCACCGCGAATTCGGCCGCGCCTTCGTCGAGATCGCCAAGGACAGCCCGTTGTTCGAGGGCCTGTGGGCGCCCGGCCAGCGCCACCAGGTGTGGATGAGCCATGGCGATCGCGTCATCTCCCTGCCCAAGGGGTTCGAGGTGCTCGGAAAATCGGAGGGCTCGCCCTTCGCCATCTTCGGCAATGTCGAGCGCAAAATGTACGGCCTCATGTTCCACCCCGAAGTGGTGCATACGCCGGACGGCGCCAGGCTGCTCCGCAACTTCGTCCACAACATCGCCGGCATCGAAGGCGACTGGACGATGCGCGCCTACCGCGAGCACGCGGTCGAGACGATCCGCAAACAGGTCGGCAAGGGCAAGGTGATCTGCGCGCTGTCGGGCGGCGTCGATTCCTCGGTCGCGGCCTTGCTGATCCATGAGGCGGTCGGCGACCAGCTCACCTGCATCCTTGTCGACCACGGTCTGATGCGCAAGGACGAGGCATCAGGCGTGGTGGAGATGTTTCGCCAGCATTACAATCTGCCGCTGATCCTGGTCGACGCTTCGGACCGTTTCATCGGCGCGCTCGAGGGCGAGTCGGATCCCGAGAAGAAGCGCAAGACCATCGGGCGGCTGTTCATCGAAGTGTTCGAGGAGGAGGCCGAGAAGCTCGGCGGCGCCGATTTCCTGGCACAAGGCACCCTCTATCCCGACGTCATCGAAAGCGTCTCTTTCAGCGGCGGCCCGTCGGTGACGATCAAGTCGCATCACAATGTCGGCGGCTTGCCCGAACGCATGAACATGCAGCTGGTCGAGCCGCTGCGCGAATTGTTCAAGGACGAGGTGAGGGCGCTCGGCAAGGAGCTCGGCCTGCCCGACAGCTTCATTGGCCGGCATCCGTTCCCCGGTCCCGGTCTCGCCATCCGCTGTCCGGGCGGCATCACCCGCGAAAAGCTGGAGATCCTGCGCGAGGCCGACGCCATCTATCTCGACGAGATCCGCAAGGCCGGACTCTACGACGCCATCTGGCAGGCCTTCGCCGTGCTGCTGCCCGTGCAGACCGTCGGCGTGATGGGCGACGGCCGCACCTACGAGTTCGTCTGCGCGCTGCGCGCCGTCACCTCGGTCGACGGCATGACGGCAGACTTCTACCATTACGACATGGCATTCCTGGGAGCAGCCGCCACCCGCATCATCAACGAGGTACGCGGCATCAACCGCGTCGTCTACGACGTGACGAGCAAACCGCCAGGCACCATCGAGTGGGAGTGAGGGGTACAAACGGCGGCAATATCGTAGTTTGGGCGGCTAGTTTCATCGCCGCGCAATTACCGTTCTAGTCGAGTTTTTCACTCCGCTAAGCTGGCTTTCTCCATCTTTGCCCGGCAACTCCGATCTGCGGCCACTTCTAGTGGATTGATTGGGACGAAAGAGTCCTGTTGGGATTTCTGTTGTCGCCGCAGCGTGCGACGTTAGGGGATGCGTACTGGCATCAGCATTTCTGTAACGGCCTCGGACAGGGCTCGGCTTGAAGCGATCGTGGCGGGGCGGAGTTCGCCGCAGAAGCATGTCTGGCGCGGATCATTCTGCTGACCGATCAGGGGCTTGGAACGCTCGCGATTATGGCGGCGACCGGCAAGTCGAAAACCTGCGTGTGGCGATGGAAGGAACGCTTCATGGCCGAGGGTGTCGAAGGACTGCTGCGCGTCAAGACCCGGCCTCCGGGCATCGCGCCGCTTGAGGCCAGGCTGGTCGACCAGGTCGTGGCGCTGACGCTGGTGCGCAAGGCCGGTTGCTCCAACGCTCGGGCCAAACATTTATGTTTGGATGTCGTGCAGTACCGTTAATCTCCAAGCGGCTTTAAATGGGGCAACGTAAGTCCGTCAACAAACAACGGAGTACGTCAATGTCCCAATCCACTCACACCATGCATGCGCTGATCTTGGGTCAGTTCAAACAGCCCTTCAGGCTCTCGGAAGTCTCGCGGCCCGTTCCTGGCGACGGCGAGGTTCTCGTCAGGGTCAGAGCGAGCGGCGTCAATCGTCTCGACACTAAGATCCGCGCAGGCGCTGCGGCACATGCGAAACATCCGCTTCCGGCGATTCTCGGCATCGACCTTGCCGGCGTCGTCGAGCAGGTTGGTCCGAGTGTCACCGCGTTCAAACGCGGGGACGAGGTCTTTGGCATGACCGGAGGCGTGGGCGGGAACCAAGGTTCGCTGGCCCAGTTCGCAGCAGTCGATGCGCGGCTGCTTGCACCGAAGCCCACGAACCTGTCCATGCGCGAGGCGGCAGCGCTGCCGCTGGTCTTCATCACCGCATGGGAGGGCCTTGTCGATCGTGCCAAGGTTTCGGCAGGTCAGAAGGTCCTGGTCCAGGGCGGTGCGGGCGGCGTCGGTCATGTTGCGATCCAGATCGCGAAGGCGTTCGGCGCCGAGGTGTACGCCACTGACGCAGCCGCGAAGAAGCCGTTGATCGAGCGCCTGGGAGCGGTCGCGATCGATTATCGCGAGAAGACGGTGGAGCAATATGTCGCCGAATACACGGACGGTCGCGGCTTCGATGTCGTCTACGACACCGGCGGCGGGACGGTGCTGGACGCGTCATTCGCCTCCGTCAAGCGGTTTGGCCATGTCGTCAGTTCCCTCGGTTGGGGTAGTCACGCACTGGCGCCACTGTCGTTCAAGGCGGCGACCTATTCGGGCGTGTTCACGCTTCTTCCGCTGCTGACAGGCATTGGCCGTGAACACCACGGCGAGATCATGCGGGAGGCCGCGCGGCTGGCCGAGGCTGGCAAGCTTGTCCCGATCGTCGATCCGCGTCTCTTCACACTCGAAACAGCGAGCGACGCCTACGCTGCCATCGAAGATGGCAATGCCCGGGCAAGCTGGTCGTCGACATAGACGTCTGATGCGGAACGTCGAAGCGGGCTGTTCCGGGACCGTGACAGCCTCCCAGACGACGTCTCCGTTCACGGATCCCAAGAACCTAAAAGGAAAACATCATGCCTTATATTCGCGTTACGTTGGTCGACAACGTCTTCTCCGCCGAGGAGAAGCATGAAATGGCCAAGGCCCTCACAGACGTCATGGTTCGCTTCGAAGGTTCCGAGGCGTTTCGCGAAGTAGTGTGGGTCTTGATCGAGGAACTCCACACCGATGGCTGGCACATTGGCGGACGCCCGTTCGAAGGTCCGAAGTCTCTGATGGGCATGCTCGAACGAAGCAAGACGGTTTACGAGTCGATTGACGGAAATCCCGCGACGCGGGAGGAATTTGCTCGGTTGGCCCCACCCATATCTGCGTGACGGGCGGCGTGGATGCTCAAGAATCCCACGATTCGAGCCGGCGCTTGCATTCCCGGCTCGAATATATCGCGCCTCCCATGGCGCCCCGCCTCGATCTGCTGCATATGAAATCGCATGAAGATGGGCGATCTTCGTGAGAATCCATGCGAGCACGTTTGAGTATCAAGGATGGAATGGAGCGATCTAAAGATATTTCTGGCTATTTCCCGCGAGGGCACTTTGGGCGCAGCAGCGCGCCGACTTGGGCAGACGCAGCCGACAATGGGTCGGCGATTGCGCGCGCTGGAAGAGGCTGTCGGCCATACGCTTTTCCAACGCAACTCCGACGGTTTTGTTCTGACCGACGAAGGTCAAGCGGTGCTCGGCCATGCCGAAAAGATCGAGGAAGAGGCGCTCGCCTTCGAGCGGCGGCTTGCCGGCGCCGAGGCGCATCTCGAGGGCAACTTGCGCGTTTCGTCGTCGGATTGGTTTGGTCACATCATGCTGGCTCCCGTTCTAGCCGAGTTTGGCCGCCGGCATCCGAAGCTATGCGTGGAGTTGCTCACCGACGCGCGCCTCTACAGCCTTCCCCGGCGAGAGGCCGATCTGGTGTTTCGGATTACCCCATTCAGCGATGTGGAAGTGATCTCGCGTCGACTGATGCACATTCCCTATGCGCTCTACGCACCAGCAGGCATGGCCTCCCCGTTGCTGGGAGACGGTGCGGGCGCGCGTTTGATCACCATGGATATGGCATACGCAGAAATGCCCGACGCAGTGTGGCTTAAACAGAAGCTGCCTAACGCTGAAGTCTGCCTGCGCAGCAACAATCGCGAGGTCCAGGCGCAGCTTTGTGCGCAGGGCGCCGGGCTTGCGGTTTTGCCGAGGCCACTGGGCGACCGCACGCCTGGGCTCGCAGCGATAGACATCGGCGAAACGCCACCCGGCCGGGATACCCATGTGGGCTACCACCGGGACTTACGGCGGCTCGCACGGTTACGAGCCTTGCTCGACCTAGTCATAGAGCGGCTCGCAAATTGATCTCTCGTCGATTCCATTCAGTGCAGGTCGATGTCGTCGCGTCGAAGCGACGTTCTTGCGCGGCCTGTTCGAACCGGCGCAGGCGCTTCACGTCGCGCAGAGGGGGAGCGCCAAACAGACGCCGGAACTCACGATTGAATTGCGTCGCGCTTTCGCAGCCCAATTGAAATGCCGAGACGTTCCCCTCGATGCCCGCCGACGTTGTTCTGCCAGGGTTCGCGTGCGTCGGCGACGAGCTGCTGGTCCGGGTGGACATCGAGGCATTGCCGTAGGGTGATGTGCTACGCCTGGTCGATGTTCTGGACGTTGTACGCGACGCGTTGCGCTTCGCCCAAAAGCTGCTGCGTGCGCTGGACAGACTGCTGGAACTGTAGAGAGACGAGAACGGCAGGTTCGTAAAGCTAGTCTAGTTATTCGAGATCGGCGTCAATGCGAACGATCAGCCCGGCGGCATTAACCGAGATGTCAAGAAGGCCGGTCTCGTGACCAAAGTCTCCGGTGAAATTGACCCGCACGCGCGCTTGGCCGGCGCCGATGCCGTCGATCGAGAGGAAGCGGGTGACCGTGTGATAGCCTACGAAATACCGCTCGATGTAATCGCGGACGCCGGCATGACCGTCGAATCGGTGGCCGGTCGACGGGTCGTCGATCACCGCATCTGGCGTGAACAAGGTCACCGCCGCGTCGGCGTCGAACGCGTTGGTTGCCGCGATCAGCGCATCTGCCGCTTTGCGCAAGGTGTTGGCGGTCATCGCTTTAGCTCCCGTGCTGCCAGCTCTTGAAGACGAATTCGAGGCTGCAACCGTCCAGGTCTCTGACCTGCGCCGCATAGTAGCGGGGATCGTAGTGCAGCTGCGGTCCCTGTGCGTTGATCTTGGTCGCACCGGCCGCCAAAGCTTCGGCATGGGAGGCATTCACCATCGCTTCAGAATCGGCGGCGAAACCGACATGCACCGCGCCGGGTGCTGCCGAGCCCTCCCTCAGCCAGAAGAACATCCGGCCCTTGGCGCCGAAGCCCTTGAGGTCGGGATGCCCCGCCGGTCCGTCCTTACCGTCGTAGTCGAGGCGGTCGGTGACCCCGAGCATAGGAAGTGGCCTTTCGCAAAAGGCGATCGACCGCGCCGTATCATTTACTGTCAGGAGCACATGATCGAGCATGTGAGCTTCCTCAAATCATGTAGCCGCCGCCAATTTCGATGTTCTGGGCGTTGATCCAGCGGTTCTCGTCTGACAGCAGGCTGGCGACCATGCAGCCGACATCGTCCGGTTCGCCGACGCGACCGAGCGCAGTCTGCCCGGCGAGTAGCGCCTCGAATTCTTCGCTTAGCCCACCGCCAAGCTCGGTGCGGATGGGCCCCGGCGCGATCGAGTTGGCACGGATGCGGCGCTCGCCGAATTCCTTGGCCATGTAGCGCGTCAGCACCTCGAGGCCGCCCTTGAAGGAGGCGTAGGGCGCAACGCCGGCGGTCGCGACGCGGCTGGTTGCGCTGGTGACGTTCACGATCTGACCGCCATCGGCGATCAGGGGAAGCAGGGCCTGCGTGAGAAAGAATGGCCCCTTGAGATGCACGCGGAACAGTCCATCGAACTGCTCTTCGGTCACCGAGGCGATGGGGCTATAGAGCCCGTACCCCGCATTGTTGACGAGGAAATCGAAGGTCTTTCTGTTCCAGGTCCTTGCCAGCGCTTCGCCGACTGCGTCGCGAAACGCAAGGAACGCCGAACTGTCGCTGACGTCCAGCTTTATGGCGACTGCCTTGCCGCCATCCGCTACGATCGCCTTGCCGACCTTCGCTGCCGCATCCGGATTGCTGTTGTAAGTCAGGATGACACCCATGCTGCGCCTGGCGCACTGGATCGCGACGCTGGCGCCGAGGCCGCGGCTGCCGCCTGTGATGATGACGATGCTCATTTGGTGCTCCTTGGATTTGCTGACCAGGTGATAGGCGCGGGGGATCGCGGCCGCTCGCACGATCCTACTCGGATCTTGCCTATTTCTGCTTCCCTGTTGATCGGCGTGCACCGCTGTGAAACAACGATGCCCATGGGCACGCAGCTTCAGGAACTCAGGCAGCTGGCTTCTCGCGCGGAAAACCGCCGCACGGAGACGGGCATTCCGCGTGTCGCCATGGTTCAGGGCGACATACCGGAACATCAGCTTGCCGCCGTCTACGATCCCATGGTCAATCTGATCCTGAGAGGGTCGAAGACGATGACGGTCGGCGATCGGACGTTTCGCTACGATCCCGCGACCTATTTTGTGATGTCGGTCGATCTGCCGGCGGTTGGCTCCGTGCACCCATCTGAAAACGGAGAACCCTATCTGGCGATCAGCCTGACTCTGGAGCCGGCGATCGTCGCCAATCTGCTGGCCGACCTGCCCAAACCTGCTGGAGGTGAGCTCTACAGACCCGGCTTCTCCGTCGCGCCGGTCACACCGGACCTGCTCGACTGCTGGCTTCGCATGCTGCGCTTGATGGAGCGTCCGAACGAGATCGCAGCCCTGGCGCCTGCCTACGAGCGCGAGATCCTCTTCCGCGTGATGCAGGGGCCGCTCGGCTGGATGCTGCGTGATGTCGCCACGCCTGACACTGCTCTCTCGCGGATCGGGATCGCCATCCAGTGGATCAGGGAGAACTTCGCCAAGCCGTTGCGCGTCGAGGCTTTAGCGGAGATGGCGGCTCTCAGTGTTTCCGCGTTCCACCGCCATTTCAAGGCCGTGACGGCGCTCAGCCCGCTGCAGTACCAAAAGCACGTGCGCTTGCTACACGCCCGATCCCTGCTCATTGCCGGAGAAGGCAACGCCACGTCCGTCGCGTTCGGTGTGGGTTACGAAAGCCCAAACCAGTTCAGCCGCGAATATGCTCGTCAGTTCGGGTTGCCGCCGTCGAGAGATGTGGCGCGATTGCGCCAGAGAGGCCCACGCAACGCCGAACATTTGCTGGCGATCAGCAATGGATGAATGTCGCGGGGCGAACTCGCGGACGACGAAGGACTGCCGTAGGCAGGGCTTCAATTCAATCCTGCTCCGACGTGGAGATGATATCCTTGTCGAGTCACATTCTTTTTTCTGACACGCAAAGGGTGAGCGATAGGGGAGGGCACAGCAGGCCTCACAACGCGACCTTCACTTCGCGCGCCTGGCCAAGCGGTTGTTTGAAGGTGAAGGACGTTCACGCGCCGGGGATGGCGGACCGAGCCGTGACGGTATAATTCCGGGAGGAATCGTGGGCGGCGTAGTCTGGCGTAGAGGCGGCGGTGCGGGCCAAGGAGTGATGTCGCCGCCGCGCCTGCCGATAGATGGCGGAACCATAATTTCCGCGATATGCCAGAAAAAACCAATGATTTCAAAAGCCGGTACTTTTGGCGGTCTATATGACGGTATGCAGAAACCGAAAAAACATTTTGTGAAGCGAATTCAAGTTCTTAAGTTAACGATTGATAATCGAGTGGGAGTGACGAGGAGTACTGCGGAGTAGAAGAGGATAGAGCAGCACGTTTAAGGCGATGTTGGCTCGGCGATAATAGTCAATAGTCCCAGCCCCCGGCCACCCGGCGACGGCATAGACGAAGCATCTGGCCGATCGGCGAATGTCTGGAACGAACGTCCCACAGAGAAGGGTGGAGCAGCCTAGCCTTGCTGGGTTTGACACCCGGGGTCCGCGGCAACTGCCACCGGCGAGGCGTTGCATCTGCCGGCCACGTATCCTTTCGCTGGGTTCATCCGTCTTAGCTGTTCATGGGCACGGTCATCCTTGACATCGCCCTCCTGGACGAATTGGAGCGTGACAAATGAACAGCAAGCAGAGCCTAGCGAACAAGATACACTACGAAACGCTCGCGGAGGCTTTTCGCAGCGGTCGAGAATCGCCACAGGAAGCATCCGAGTGGTCCGTTTTGACGGCAGAACCGGGCGGCGTCGATTACGTCGAGACGAAGGTCGGCGACAAGACCGCGCTGTGGGTTCAGCCAAAAACGGCGGCCAAAGACCGGGTCATGCTTTACCTGCACGGCGGTGGCTATGTCGGCGGATCGATCTGGACCCATCGCAAGATGGTCGGACACCTTGCTAAGGCGATCGGCTGTTACGCTCTGCTCGCTACGTACGACTACGTTTTCCAGAGCAAGTTTCCGCGCCAAATCGAGCAGGCCGTGACCGCGTTCGAATGGCTTGCCGAGCAGGGTGTCGCGCCGAAGCACACCATAGCTGCAGGCGATTCCGCTGGTGCTGGCCTGATCGTTGCGGCGGCGATGAAACTCCGCGATGCGGGACGGCCGCTGCCGGCCGCGATCCTCAGCATCTCTGGCTGGTATGATCTGTCGGCGAGCGGGCACTCCTACGAAAGCAACCGCGAGAAGGACGCCTTCTTCCAGAAGGCGGTCGTGGATATGCTGGTATCGCAAGTCCTTGCAGGGACCGATCCCCGGCATCCACTCGCCAGCCCGATCTTTGCCGATCTGAAGGGCCTGCCGCCGATCTATCTGCAAGTGGGTGGAGACGAAACCCTGCTCGACGACAGCCGAGCGCTCGCCGACCGCGCGAAAGCCGCCGGCGTCGAGATGCGCTTAGACGTATTTCCGGGGATGCTGCACTCGTTCCAGATGATGGCCGGCCGCGCTCCCGAAGCCGACGACGCGATCGCGCGGTTGGCACAATGGGTTCGCCCCAAGCTTGGTCTGGCCGCAACCGCAGCAACACGCGCTGAAGGTCAGGAGGTCGCATGACTGGCAAATTGAAACCAAGATGTGGCAGCTGAAGGACATGCCCGAGCGACCGACCGGCCTGTTCGACGCGCGATATCGCGCCTTCCTCGAGACGGTGTCAGGCGCCCGCGCCCAACTGCATCGCTACTGCGCCCGCATGACGGGCTCACGCCTCGACGGTGAGGATCTCGTGCAGGAGACGCTGTTCGAGGCCTACACGAAGATTGAGACCCTCGACGATGCCCGCCGGCTGAAGCCCTGGCTGTTTCGCATCGCTCACAATCGCTGCATCGACTTTCTGAGGCGACGCGATGTGCGCGAGCGCGCGGAGCACGCCTATTCGGACGACATCGGCGTTGTCTCTGCAGAGCCGGCAGCGACCGATGCACGCCGCGCCATCGAACGGCTGGTTGGCCGCTTGCCGCCCAAGGAGCGCGCCTGCATCCTCTTGAAGGACGTGTTCGACTATTCGCTGGAAGAGACCGCAGAACTCGTGGACTCGACGGTTGGGGGCGTCAAAGCCGCGCTCTCCCGCGGACGGGCGAAGCTCGCCGACTTGCCCGCTGAACCTGCCGGTGAACCGAACCGTCCGCTTGATCCCGACACCGCGCGGCTCTTGCAGCGCTATGTTGACCTCTTCAACCGCCATGACTGGGATGGCGTGCGGAGCCTGACCAGCGCCGATGCTCGGTTGCGGGTCGCCGACTGCTTCGACGGCCTGCTCAGAAGTTCTCCCTATTTCGTCGAATACGAGCGAAACCCGGAGACGTGGACCATGGAGTTGGGGGCGATCGACGGAGAGCCTGTCCTGATCGTGCTCTTCCAGCGAGGCGACCGGTGGCAGGTCGCGTGGCCGGTTCGTGTCCATGTCGCCGGTCGCGTCATCGATCGCATCGAAGATTATTATGCCTGTCCATGGATGTTGGAAAACGCCGCGGAATCCGACCTGAAACTCATGACTGGGCGGGCCGTTTTGGGAAGAGCATAAGGCGACGATTTCTCACTTCTGGCCTGGCGGAGTTACGATGGTGCGTCCTCAACGAAAAATCGTGGCGTGCCTCGGGTCGAGCAGCACGGCGGGCAAGCGCCAGGCATTCGATTGGATGGCGGAGCTCCGCCGGCGGCCGGGCAACGGGCAATTTGAGTTCCGGAATTTTGGCGTCGGCGGCGACTTGGCGTACAATGCGCTGCAGCGGTTGCCGGATGTGCTCGCCTGCCGTCCCGACAAGGTCATCGTCTGGGTCGGCGGGAATGATGTTCTCACGCTCGTGTCACGCAAAGTGCGGCGGTTCTTTGCGTTTTGGAAGCGTCTGCCCCGCACGCCTTCGCCCGATTGGTTCCACGAGAATCTGGCCGAGATAGCACGCAGGCTGAAGCGCGAGACGGCGGCGGACATCGGCCTTTGCTCGCTCCCTCCGATAGGAGAAGCGCCGGATTCGGACGATCCGTTCCAGAGCGAGCTCAACCGGCGGATCAAGGAATATTCTGCGATCGTGGCGGCCATCGCGCACGAGGAACGCTGCGGCTATGTCCCGCTCCATGAGGCGCTCACCGAGGAAGTTCGCGCCTCGCCTGGCCGGGCCTACACGGCGTTCAACTTTCTTCCATTCTATCGCGATGCTTTTCGCGTACTGGTGCTGCGGCAGCGTCCGGATGATGTCGCCCGCGTAAATGGCTGGCTATTTCACACCGACGGCGTGCACTTGAACAGCCGGGCAGGGCTGATCGTGGCGGATCGCCTACAGAAGTTCATTGAGGCCTGAGCCTGAGCGGCAGGGCCGTATCCGATTTGCGCACCTATCTGAATGTCTTATCGCGCAGGCTGGCGGCCGGTTTATCGACCTAGCAACATCGCCACGCGCGATGCCAAAAGTTTAACGACGAACCCTAGAGGATAACCGCGGTGGCTCGGCACGTCGTCAGGAATGACATCGCTGTCCGACTTGAACTTAGTGCAAATCCGCAGCTGCAGTGGCGGGAGTTCTCCGTGAAACCGCGCTCTGTATGCCGAGACCCAATGCGGACCTCTATCGAAGTTCATTAACATCGCTGAATTGCAGCACATGGCGATGACCCTATTCGTGGCTGAAGTTTCCTTAAGCTTGTAACCCCTCAGCAATTCGGCCCCCTTGGAGCACTCGATGCGGTCCTTTCGATAGAGGATGTATGCGGTGCCGCCATCGGGATCGCGTATGGCGCCAGCACCTGGCAAAGCTTCGATCTGATCAGCTCCCTTCCGGCAGTCGTCGCAGTAGCAGGCACTGCTCACGATCGGCCTGCCAAAGGCTTTGAGTTCGACGCCACCGCAAGAGCAAGTTGCGGTCATGATAGGTGAGTGCGTCATCTGCTGGTGATCATCATGCGATTGCCCTCGCTGTCCCGAAACTCCGCGATCGTGCGCCCCGGTTGCCATGGCGCGGGGCGCGGTTCTGCTATGATCTCGGCGCCTCGCGATTTGAGTCTCTGAACGGTGACTTCGATTTCGTTGTCAACCAGCACGAGGACGGGGCCCTCAGATGGTGTTTCGTCCTTGCGCCTTAAGAAGTGGAGGGTGGTTTCGGCACCTGGAAATCCGAGTTCGATCCATCGCCACCCATCATTGCCCATTGGCTGATCGGCGACGACGCGGCAGTTCAGGTGATCGATGTAGAACGCCTTGGCGCGTTCCTGGTCGAACACCGGAAGCTCCGCGAACTGGATGTGCATTGTCGATCTCTCCCTATTGCATCTCGGTCCAAATCAAACTAGACGGTCCAGTACCCATGAGTCAATCGGCAGCGGACACGCCAGGAGCATGACCACGACGCGTTCAGCAGGTGCTACAGAAGAACTCGAACCGCACGGACGGTCGGCGAAAAAGCGCCGGGCCATCCTCGAGGCGGCGACAGAAGTGTTTCTGCAAAAGGGCTATCTGGCCACCAATATGGACGAGATCGCGGCGCTTGCGGCGGTGTCGAAACAGACCGTCTACAAGAATTTTCCGAACAAGGAGATGCTGTTCGTGGAGATCGTGAGCAGCTTGACCAATCGAGCCAGCGATAGGGTCCACAGTAAAATGCCCGAACTCGCCGAGGGCGAAGATATTGCCGAATATCTTCGGCGCTATGCGTACCGACAGCTTACCACCGTGCTCACGCCGCGCGTCATGCAGCTACGCCGTCTGGTGATCGGTGAGGTCGGCCGCTTCCCGGAACTGGCAAAGGCGCTCTTCGATGGCGGACCCGGGCGCGCAATGACGGCGATGGCAGTGTTGTTCGAGCGCTTGGCTGATCGCGGCCTGCTTGCGATCGATGATCCGGCCGTCGCCGCTTCCCAGTTCAATTGGTTGATTATGGGCGAGCCATTGAACAGGGCCATGCTGTTGGGTGACGAGTCGATTCCGAAACCGGCGAAGCTTCGACGGCACGCCGCGGCCGGCGTACGGGTGTTCCTTGCGTCATACGGCAAGTGAGGCACTCCACGGCGACGAGCGAATGCCGGGCGCTACCGTGCGGACCGTTCGGCCGTGTTTGACGGTCCTTTTTTGGTCCCCAGTGGGTCGCGGCTTGTTGCGGCGCGGCTGTCGAAAATAGACCGATTGTTGTCGATAGTCGCCGAAACCGAGCCGATCCCGAATCGCCGAAATTCCCTTTTGAAATCAAGAGCGCAGATTTCTGACGGATCGCAGAGTCGGTTCTTTAGGGCGTGCAGAAAAGTTTGTGCTGCCGCGTCAACGCGTTACGATGGCTCAAAACGATCGAGTGGGAGTGAGGGGAGCGTAGTTTCGGATACTGCGGGAAACTGTGTCGTAGTGTAGGCGGCTCACACATCTCGATAGATACCGAGTAATGTCCGCTTGTGGTGCCGTTCACGCTTTTGGATTGGTCAGGGCTGGGCGTGCCATCACCTGCTCTCATCGAAGTAGGCATGATGATGCCCCGGGGACTGCAATCAAGGCCCTGAATTCAATGCATTTCCCTTTCGATAGACATCTCGATCCCCACTGCGTCCCTTATTGAAAAGGCAGCCGCAGCCTCATGGTGTGTGCCCACACAATCCTCATTCGAGCTTGGTCGGTATGGACCGCGAAAGATGCGGGGCTGCATCCCTTGACCAATCTCATGCCATTCCCTATATAATCGAGTATGTACTCACTCAATGTCATTGGACGGAAATATGGCGCGTCCCCTCAGTGAAGAAAAGCGACAGGCACTGCTCGATGCAGCGGCCGAGTTCGTCGCCAGCCTGGGCACAGGCGCGTCCACGGCCAAGATCGCAAAGGCTGCTGGCGTGTCTGAGGGAACGCTGTTCACTTACTTTCCAACCAAGGACGATCTGCTCAACCAGCTCTTTCTCGAGATCGAGGCCGACTTGGTAGAGATGATGCTGGCGCCATATCCGGCGGACGCCTCCCCCAAAGACCGACTATTCGCGGTCTGGAACCGTCTGATTGACTGGGGACTGGCTCACGCCACGGCGCGCAAGGCCCTTCGTCAGTTGAAGGTCTCGGATCGCGTGACAGCGGAAAGCCGGAACCGGTGTCACGCCATGCAGCGGGATGCGCGGACGATGGTGGAGGAGTGTCTCGCCGGCCATGCCGCGCCTGACAGGATCGCCTTCTACATCGATACCATTCTCTTCGACTTGGCCGACATCAGCATCAACGCGGTCACAGCCAAACCTCAGGAAAGTGACGCCATCCGGCAGGCCGGGTTCGACCTTTTCTGGAAGGGGTCCGCCGCCTGAGTTTTAGCCCATAAATGAGTATGTAGTCACTCATAGATAAGGATCGAAAATGTCGAATTGCAAGGGTTTCACCGAAGCTAACGTTCCCAAGCAGACGGGAAAAAGCTTCATCGTCACAGGCGCCAACGCCGGCGTCGGGTTCGAAATCGCGCGGGTGCTTGCCGCCAGGGGCGCGCGCGTCCTGCTTGGCTGCCGCGAGCAGACCAGGGCGCAGGACGCCATCGCGCGGATCAAGCGGATCACGCCGAATGCCGATCTCGTCTGGTTGCCGCTCGACCTCGGTGACATGGACAGCGTTCGCACCGCAGCCGAGATCGCGGCGAAGGAGCCACGGATCGATGCGCTCATCAACAATGCCGCGATCATGAATCCGCCGCTGACGCGCACGAAGCAGGGGTTCGAATCGCAGTTCGGCGTCAATCATCTCGGCGTGTTCGCGCTCACCTCGCTGCTCCTGCCCAAACTGGCGGAGACGCCGGGATCGCGGGTGGTCGTGACCTCGAGCATCGCGCATCTGAAGGCCAAGATCGACTGGGACGACCTCAACGCCGACAAGAGCTACATCAAGACCGATCGCTACGGCGGCAGCAAATTGGCGAACGCGCTGTTCTTCTTCGAACTGGATCGTCGCCTGCGCGCCGCGAAGTCGCCCGTCACAGCCATCGGCGTTCACCCTGGCTTCGCCAATACAAGTCTTGGCCGCCACATGGGGATTGTCCAGATCGCAGGCCCAATCGTCGGCCTGCTGCTCAATAGCTCCGACAAGGGCGCGTGGCCGGCACTTTTGGCTGCGACCGGCAAGGTGAAGCCCGGAGGCTATTACGGTCCCACCGGCCTTGGCGGAATCCGCGGTGTAGCCGGCGAAGCAAAGCGCGCGCCGCATGCCGAAGATCCCGCGCTTGCGAAGCGGCTCTGGGACGTCTCCATCGCCATGACCGGCATCGATCCAGGTTTGCCGGCCACCTGACTTCACGGCGACACGGTGCGTCAGGCCCTCGTGTAGGCTTGCTCTGGGGCGCGGATTGGACGAGCCTCGCCCGGGCGACGAAACCTTGCTATAAGAGACATGACGGTACTTTTCCGCTGTTAGCGGAGCGGCTCCCAGCCGCTAAAAATCGAGTTGTGTGCGTCAAGTTCTGCAAAATGGCGTGGCATCGCGGTGACGTCGGCGTGTCCGCCGCGCAGCCCCCGTGTTTAGCGG
>NZ_JAMYOE010000059.1:0-24931 GCF_040319695.1 Mesorhizobium sp. M0898
CTGCAACGTGCTCCCAAACAACGGATGCCAGCGATAGGCAACCGTCGCAAAGCGAAAACCATATGCAGAATGTCGATAATTGCCCGCTGCGGCCGCGGAAGACATAAATATCGCCGGCATGCGGGTCCCGGCCCAGCGTCTCCTGAACCTGCAGAGCGAGGCCTTGCATCCCGCGACGCATATCGGTCCGGCCGACCGCCAACCAGATCCGCACCTGGCTCGGAACCGGGATCATGAAACGCCCAGCGCCTTCACCATCGCTGCCGCCAGTGTTGGCGGCGTGGTCAGCGGAATCCGCAGCCGCACCTTGCCGGCGACCTCCAGCTCGATCACCGCTGGGGATGCCGCCGGCCGCGAAACGGCGACAGGCTCATCGGGAGCCACGACAACTTCGGCAAAGCCCGTCTCGCGGGCTCTCACCGTGCGGCGCCACTTATAGATCAGGCTGGTCGCGACATCGTACTGACGCGCTACCGCCGCCACTGTGGCCCCGGGCGCGAATGCCGCGGCCAGTATCCGGCACTGATCCTCTTCACGCCAACGACGACGACGCTCAGGCCCGGTCAATAACGTCACATGGCTCATGCTGTGCTGCTAACTTCGCTCGTAAGGGCGACCTTAAGAGCGCAGCCTCGCTACCGTGCCGTCCTCTCGCAAGGCGGCCTTCGCCGGAGGGTATCTGTCTACCTGGCTTTGGGACGCCACAGCTTTCGACATTCAACGCCACCCAAGAGGACCCAAGGATGACGTTGCATGGATGTTGATCTCTACGCGTTGATGCGGCCTAGGCGGCGAGCGTCGTCGGCATAAGCTGACAGAGGCTTATCCGCGCGGAAATGCCGGTCACGCTCGACCGGCAGGCCAAGGCGTCCGCGCACCGACGCAAGTTCGGTGAGGCTGACGCTGCCAAGCTCGGGACAACCAAGCCCGAGGTCACAGAGACCGAAGGCGATATCCGGGTCATCCGGATCGATCTCGGTGAGGAGCCAGGTGGCGCCGGCATCCGGCGTGAACAGTTTGACGACGGGCATGAAGTCGATTTCGCCGTCGGTGCCGCGAAGGGGTTGCTGCTGGCGACCATTCGCCAGCAGCTTCTCCCGCAGGTCTTGGGTCAGGATCTGCATGTCGGCCTCCTACTCGTCGGCCTTCGGGGCACGAAGGACGATGCGTCCGTCGAGCGGCAGGGCGTCGAGGAGGAGCGTGCCGCCTTCGCCGTCGTCGTGGGCGAAGAAGGAGCCGATGCGCGTCCAGAAGCCCTTCTGGCCGTCCTTGCCGTCCCGCACGGTGTAGGCGTGGTAGATCGGCATCTTGGGCTCGGACTTCGTTTCGGTATTGCGTTTGGTATTCATGGTCTTTTCCTTTGGTTGATGGTTTCTGTCCCGGAGGACGGTTCCAAAGGAGACGGCGCACAGGGCTGGCTTGTCCCCAACACGGGAGCGCAGCGAAGGAGCGGGCAGGAACGGGACAAGACGGCCGCGCCGGCTAGAAGAGAACAGTCATCAGCTCCGGGCAGACCATCGACGGAAAGGCCAGAGGCCAATCGCGCGACACCGGACGTGACGAGCCAAATTCGATACCACGAGCACGCTATGGCGGAGGCTGGAGGCCTGCCGGACGGGCCGCAGTCCTGGCTCCGTATGCACAGACTGCGTAGGCGGCCACCGACCCGCCAAGCCCGGCCCACAAGGGCCACCGCTTGCCGCGCCGAACGCAATACGGGATCCGGGCCAATGCCATTGGCCAGGAACGCGGAGAAGCGTGACGAGCATGGTCGGGCATGGAATGTCCGACGATGCCGGCGGCCGGCGGTCTGTCACTCGCCAATGTATTGGGGAGTGACAGACCGCCCGCAATCCCACGGTGGATGCCGGGTTCGCGCAAACGCCACTGCATGACCTGCAAATGACGCTGCGGTTCGCTGATCATTTCCGGTGCAATGTGCTGGCCATGAGCAGGCGACAGCCTCCACTATCCCGGCGGGCAAAAAACTGCCTGATCCATCTCACCCGACCATTTCCCCAACCAAAGGAGAGCAGAATGACTGCTTATCGCATACGTGCGCCGCCGCGGCGGCCACACCTCCGGTTTCGACCTCTCGGTAACCGGATGCCCAACAGGGCAAACCATATCGGCCAGCCACCCGGCTGGCTCGGGAGGCTCATACCGTAAGGAAACTACGCATTCCGGCCCTGCCGCGAATGACCTTCGCGGGGTGTCACGCTCTACGGACGTGCATCGGCCATCAACACTCAGCCAAAAACAAAAAGCGAGCAAGATGGACGATCTGACCATGGACCTGGTGCGGCTGTGCCAACGCAACCGGGACGGCTCTTATGGCACTCAAAACAACCGCCGGCGCGGCCTGTCCGCAATGGCCAACGACCTCGTGGACCTCGGCTACAAGTTGCCGTCCGCGACCTCCCTCAAACCCAAGCATGTAGAGGCCCTCGTCGAACGATGGCTTGATACCGATACCTCGGATGCGAGTATCCGCAACCGCCTCACCTGGCTGCGCTGGTGGGCGGAGAAGGTCAACAAGGTTAACGTCGTCAACCGCGACAATGCCGCGTACGGCGTCGCCGAACGTGGCGAGGTCACGCGCAACCGTGCGCAAACCCTCGACCATGCCAAGCTTGGCACCATCGAATGCCCCTACATCAAGGCCTCGATTCTCCTCCAGGTGGCGTTTGGCCTAAGGCGCGAGGAAGCCATGAAGTTCCAGCCGCAGGCGGCCATCCGTGCCGACCAGATCGCCTTGCAGGCGAGCTGGACGAAAGGGGGCCGGGCGCGCACCGTGCCGGTGACCACGCTGGAACAGCGGCAGGTCCTCGAACACATCATGCGCCTCGTCCCCGGCGGCGGATCGCTGATCCCCGCGCAAATGACCTATGTCGAACACCTCAAGCGGTTCGAGTATCAGACCCTCAAGGCTGGTCTGCGCAATACCCACGGATTCCGCCACGCCTATGCGCAGCAACGCTATGCGGTGCTGACCGGGCATGCCTGCCCCCTGGCAGGCGGCAAGCGCTGGGCTGACATGAGCGGAAACGAACGTGCCGCCGACCGCGCGGCGCGCCACCGGATTTCCGCCGAGCTGGGCCACGGCCGCCTGAAAATCACCGACACTTACCTCGGGAGTGCCTTCTGATGAAACGCGCGGAAGGCAATGTCCTCATGGCCACCACTACGAGGACGAAATACGCTGAAAGGCTCTTCAAGCTCGCGACGATCGCGGCCGCCATCGATGAGGCCGCCTTCCACGGCCATCGCCGCTACCGTGTGGTGCAGGAGTTTCCGTTCGACCTTTCCGACACGGAGGCCGCCAAGGCGCTTGAGAAATGGCTCGATGCCGAACAGTTCGAATACGTCTGGCGGCCGACGCGGCTCGAACAGGATGATTTCCGCCCGTCAATCCTGGCGGAATACCCGGAACTTGAGATTTCCTGGTGAACGTTGGAGGCAAGGCACTTATGAAAACTGAAAATGAGGCGTACGCCTGAAGAGGCAAGGGGATGTTCATCCCACCTCTTTTGTTTCTTGCCTCCGCTTCCGGAGGCCTCTGGCACAGCAGTTCTGCTGTGTGACTGAAAGGCGGGCATCCCGGCCCGCCAACTCTCCACTCCGGCCCGTTACAGCAATCTCTTCACCAATCTCCGAGCGAACAGTCTGGAAAATTCAACTCGCCCCGCCAAAGGGGTTTATGCCAGCTGTTTCTTGGTGTTACATCGTCCGGTCTTGCGGGGGCTGGGGCATGCCGGATTGGTTCAAGGATTTCGATCCCTTGAAGGGAATGGAGCCGTTCGGATCGTCCGGCAAAGGGACGACAGACGGCCTGTCCACCGGGATTAAGATCGGCAGCGCCATCACCAACATGTTCGCCCAGCGGCGGGCGCGCAAACAGATCGAAAACGAGCAGCGCGAGGAGAAACGGCGCGTCGACGAGGGCATCGCCAACCCGCCGCCGCTGCATGGTTCGGCGCGCTGGGCCGATGCCTCCGATCTCCTGAAAGCCGACCTGCTGCACCCGACGGCGAAATTCGACAGCCCTTCTTCCATGCTGATCGGGGCCTTCGAGGACCCCGCCCTCGGCGGCGCCGTCGCCGGCCAGATTCACTGGGACGGCGAAGGGCACCTCCTCACCGTGGCGCCGACACGCTCCGGCAAATCGACGACGACGATCATCCCCAACCTGGTCCGCTACAAGGGGTCATGCGTCGTGCTTGACCCCAAGGGCGAACTCTACGCGCAAACGGCGGCCTGGCGCCGGCAGAACGTCGGGCCGGTTTACCGGATCGCACCGTTCCAGCCTGAAACCGACGCCTACAACCCGCTCGACGGCGTGGCCTCGTTTTCCGATGCCCAGGCGCTTGCCGACCTGATCATGCCGCCCGATGAGTACGCGCCGGACTTCTTCCGCAAGGATGCCATCGCAGTCCTTACGGCCATTATCATGTTCGTCACCGAGGCGGCTCCGCCGGGCCATCGCAGCATGGCCGAGGTGCGGCGCATCACCGCCGCGCCGCTCGACCTCTTCACCGAGGCGATCAGGACCATGGCCGGCTCGCGCAACCATGCCATCGCGAATGCCGCCAACATTGTCCTTGGCAAGGACCGCAGCAGGGCCATTCCGAATCTCCGTGACACGATCAACACCGAGTTCGCCCTTTGGGACGACCCGGGACTCCACCGCGCGACCTCGGTGGCTTCATTTGATTTCCGTTCGCTGAAGGATGCACCGGCGACCGTCTACATCACCGTGCCGTTCCACAAGATGTCCGCGTATGCCGCGTTCCTGAAGATCACACTCACCACCGCCCTGGACGCGATGCTCCAGAACGAAACCATCCCCGACATCCCGGTCCTCTTCATCCTCGATGAGTTCCTGAGCCTGGGGCCGTTCCCGCGCTTCCGCGACGCCATCCGCACGCATGCCGGCGCGGGCGTCCGCCTCTGGTTCTTCCTCCAGGACGTGCCCACGCTGGAAGAACATTACCCCGCCGGCTGGAAGACGTTCTTCAACACCTCGGTGAAGACGTTCTTCGGCACCGACGAACACTTCACCGCATCGATGATTTCGGATTTCCTCGGCGACCAGACGCGCGGCTACCGCACGGCAGGGACCAGCAACAGCGCCTCGACCGGCCCGGTCTTCAGCGGCAATGGCGCGGGCACCGGCTCGGTCAATCACGGCATCGCCTATTCCGGCCGTCCCCTGCTGACGCCGGACGAAGTGACGGAACTGCTCAGTGGCTCCGCCGCAGACCAGACCCGCATCGGTCTGGTGTTTGCGCGGGGCGTCCGCCCGATCCGGGCCAAGCTCGTGCCCTGGTATCTGGGGCAAGACTGCCGTGAGCGCGTCACTCCATCAGCCAATCGCAGAACGTGAGGTACGGTATGACCCTTGGTGCTTTCCTGGACAACGTTAAGCCCCTGGCTGCCAGGTATTTGACGGCCACGGCGCTGCGGCTCGGCTGGTACGCGATCAACAGCGGCCTTAGGCTTTACCCGAGCGTTGTTCTGCCGCTGCCACCCCACCTTGATTGGCCAGGCCTATTCGTGCTGGTCGACCTGGGGCTTACGATCTGGCAGGTGGTGCTCCTCTTCAAAGTCGTGAAAGCCGCCTTGATCCGCTATCAACCGGATACCGCCGCAACGCTCCACCTGACGACCGCGCCGGGTGAAACCCGGGAACGTGACCTGACCTCCTTAGGCCGGACCGTCGTCAGCACCCCGCTCGTGCTGGCGGGTACAGTGCTGTTTACCTGCGTCTTCATGCAATGGTTGATCATGGGCGGCCCGCTCGGTGTGCCCTTCGTGTTGATGCCGCTGGACAGCCCGGGATGGTTGATCGGCGGACTCTTGGCGGTTGCCGGCCTCGTCTACGGCAACAGGTTTACCGCCCGGGCCAAGGCCAGGGTCGGCAATTCGTTCGGGGTTGAGTACCTCCAGGCCAATCACCCGCTTGCGCAGCGTATCGCCGGACATGCCGCGACGCTTGGCATCAAGCCGCCGGCCGTCGGCGTGGTGAATGTCACCAACGCCTTCGCCATGGGAACCCGCAAAGACGCGGCGGTCGTGATTGGCAAGCCCCTGTTGAACCTGCTGTCGCCGCAGGAGCTCGACGCGGTGATTGGCCATGAACTCGGGCACGTGGTCTACAACGATGTGGAACGGATGCAATTCGCCGAAGGGTTCCAGACCATGATGGGTCACGTGGCGAATTTCGGTACGGTCATCGCGACGACAGTGGTGGCGCAGGCCACCAAAGACAAGCGCTACGGGCGCGATGTGACGGAGGTGACCGGCGCCATGGGCACGGCGGCCCGGCACACGCTTTTTGCCGGGTCCGAGCTTATGGTGAAGGGGCTGTCGCGCGCCCGTGAGTTCAAGGCCGATGCCATCGGTGCCAGCATTGCTTCACCGGAGGCGATGATTGGCGCCCTCGAGCGGGTCCATGGCATACCGGCCAAGCCGACCGGGGCCGAAAACAGGTACGGCTACCTGATGTTTCGCGGCGGCAAAATGGGGGCTTTGTTCAGTACCCACCCGACGCTCAAACGCCGCACCGATGCCCTTCGCAGCGGCGCCCACCTGAAAACGCTTCCCGGGAAAAAGGCCGCCTGATCCTTGCAGGCTTAGCGATCTCGCTGCCATTCCGGGCTTAAGTCCCGCTCTTCCTCATGGCCACCGGAAGCAGTTGCGCCGGGTGACCGCTTGACCCACCATGGATCGGCGTCGGCCTGGATCTGACGTTGCATGCCATCGAAATGCGCCGGGTTAACAGCGCGCATCTCCTCCAACTGGTCGCGGAGCCCACGATACTCCTGAAACAACGCCGGAAGCCGCAAGCTGGCGTCGATGGCCTGCTCCTTCCGGGTCTCGTCCCGGGGCATCTCGCCGAGCGAGAAGAGATGGTTTTTCAGGATTTCGTACGAATGGGCGTCGTTCAACGCGAACTTGGTCCACTCGCCATAAGCGACATCGGGCTGCTCAAAGCAGCGCCCGAAGAGATCGGCAAACTGGCGGTTGACCTGAACCATCCGCGTGGTCAGTTTCTGCATGTCTGCTTCCGGGTCGATCGAAAAATCCTTCGCCATCGCGATATCCTTTGACAGCCCGTAGGAATAATGTCCTAATTTTCCTATGCGGCCCTATTGGATCAGAAGGTTAGACTACGAACTTGCATTAGCAAAGCGGCGCCGCTGGCGCGATTGGCCAACATGGTTGTGGTTTCACCTGGTGAAACGACATTACTATGCCTACCTGCTGTACCGTCGCCGCAAGCTCGGAACCTGTCGGGAAGGTTTGCCACCCAGCGCTACCGCAACCCGCGTGCGCCGCACCATGCTCGCGGAGGCGCTGCCTCCCAGGCATCTTCCAAAAGATACACTGCACTAGCGTTCCACACATCCCGACCGGGACGCCAGTCAGCGGGTCCGCCACCACGCCTCGCGGTCCCGTTCAGGTGCGTCAGGTTCGCTTTCCGGTTGCCTTTGGTGTTCGGCATTGACCCACCACGCCCTGTCGTTCTCCGCAGTGAGTTCCTGAGCGTTCGGGAGCGGATAACGGTCAGCCGGTTGCTCGACCTCGGCAATCATCCTGTCCTGCGCCGCCTCCAGCTCATGGGAGGGTATCAGGTCACCTTCGGGGCTTCGGACAGGCAGATCGCGCTCGGCAACCGGATCGCCTCGCTCGTGATCGCGCGACTGCCAATAGAGCCAGAATTCGTCACGTTCGCGTTCACTCATGTCCGGCGCCGGCTCGCGGGTTTCAGGCGGCCAGTCCCGTCTCAGGGACAGGTGGGGATACAGGTCGGCAAGCGGGTTTGGCATTCTCAGCTCCTGGCGGACCGTGGCAATACGTTCTACGTCAATCTGCGCCCGGCGTGCCCGTCGCGCCTGGCGATCGGCACCCACGTGCTGGCCCGCGCGCTGGGCCGAACCAATCGCGGCATGGCTGCGGGAATCGATGCGGGCATCGAGGCCGGCGCTGGCAAAGCTGGCATTGGCGATCTTGGCCCACATGGCACGCGCGTCGGTGACGAAGCGAACCCCGTCGGCTTCACGGAGCTTTCCGGCGAATCCTCCTGCCGTGATCCGACGCGTTGTCAGCAGCAGGTGGGCATGCGGATTGGTGTTCCTGCCGTCCTCGTGAATCGCCAAATCGACGACATAGCCTTGGCGCGTGTACGCGTCGGCCATGGCGCCAGTCAGCTCCAGCCAAATCGCCGGCGCGACTTCACGCGGCAGCGCAAATTCGATTTCCTTGGCAAGCCGCGCGTCCTTGCGCTTCTCGGCGGCTTCGACGGCATTCCAAAGCTTGGCACGCTCGCCCATCCAGACCGGAGCTCCAGCCGGCATCCGGATCTCGGCGTGAACAACGTCGCGCCGGCCGCCGAACGCGCTCTCGCGTTCTTCCGCGTCGTTCGGCAGCGTTTCGCCGGCCCGATAGGCGGCGGCAGCGACAACCGAACGACCGTCACCGCGGCTGATGTTTTTGACGTGCAGATGAAAGATCGCCATTCGTCACCCTGCCTATCCGCACTTTGTCGGGCCCCGGCGCACAGTCAAGGTGAAACGCGGTTCTCGATGCTGAGCGGGGTTCCAAGGGGCTTGCCCCTGGCGCACTTGCCGGTTTTCTCCGGGCCGCCCTCCCGCGCCCGGTTAGAAAACCGAGCAACGCATCGCTTTCTCTGGCTCAATGCGTACACATTGGGCGATGCGTAAGTGCGCTGTACGCATTGCTATAAGCTCCCGGACATCTTTCAAGCCTGCCCGGTCAAAGGAGGCACCTCAACTCTCAATCTGCTCCACCGTCTCGGGCTTGGCCCGCTGCGCAGGCTTGGGCTTGCGCACGTTTATGGCCGCTGCGTCGAGGCGGTTCTTGAGATGCACCGCATAGTGCTTCTCGATCATTTCGACGCTTGTCCGGCAGTTCTTGGCGATCTGGTAGATATCGGCGCCCTCCAGCAATCTGAAACTGATGTAGCTGTGGCGGAGCGAGTACAGCGTCCGCCGATTGCCCTCGCGGTCGGATTTGAGGCCGAGCTTATGGAGGATGCCGTTGAACTGCTTCTTGTGGTCAACCGGAAAGACCCGGTCGGTGGGCTTCGGCTTGTTGCGCGCCACCATCCGCTGGAAGGGGAATACGGCGCCGGACGTACTTTTGCAGTACCCTACCCCGCGCTTGCCGCGCACCTGGATTTCCAGGATCTTTTGGCCGCTCGCCTCGTCCTTGACGACCTCGACGTCCCGATATTCGAGCCAGGTGGCCTCGTCCGGTCGCAGGCCCGTGTTCGTCAGGAAGAGGATCTTGTCGTGGAGTTGTTCCGCCAGCCACACCCGCTTGGCCTGCTCGCCCTTCTTGGCTTTGTGGCTAACATCCCGCGCCTTCTGCGCGTGGGCCCGCGTCGCTTGGTACAGCTGTTTGTACTCCTCTGGCGTAAACCAAGCGCGGTGGACGACCTTCGCAGACTTTTTGTAAGGCTGGGAGATATCCGGCAGATGCGCCAGCCAGCGATGGCGCACAGCGGTTTTCAGGACCAGGCGCAAGGTCACGGTTTCATGGTGAAGGGTACTGCGTGAGGGGAGTTTCTTACCCTCCGCAGGTGTGAGCCGGGAGATGCGATAGTCCTGCACCGTGCCGGCGGTGATGGTCGAGAGGCCCATCTTGCCAAAGAACGGCACCAGATAGGTGCGAACCCTTCGATAATGATCCTGGACCCATCGGGCGTTGCGCTCTCCGTCTGTCAGCACCTCATATTCGGTGATGAACTGATCGGCGGCGTCTTTGAAGGTCTTCTCGGCTAACAGTTCGCCGCGCCGGCCTTTGTCCTTCAGGCCGAAGTACCAGTCCTCGGCCCAGTCCTTGGCCCTTGCCAGGCTTTCTTCCTTGGTGCTGACCCGCCAATTTTTGCCTTTGAGATACGTCGAACACTGCCAAATCGGGCTGTCGTTGCGCCGATAAACGTGAACTTTGCCTTCGAGAATCGTGTGTGTTTCGGTCACCGTCAGACACTCCCTGCGGACGTGCAAGTTTGTGCAAGAGATGTGTAAGGCTAATTTCGGCGCTTCCGGCAATCAAGCAAATTTCTAAGCGCCTGATTTTGTTGCCTGAATGGCACGGGCAGCAGGGCTCGAACCTACGACCTGCGGTTTTGGAGACCGCCGCTCTACCAACTGAGCTATGCCCGTATGCGCATGTCGGCGCAGCAGGCGCTTCCTAAAAGCTTCCGCGCGCTCTGTAAAGAGCGACGTGCGCTACCCGGCCTTCATCTTCGAAAGTCCAGGCGTCCTCCCGGCCATTTCCCGTCGATCCGTTGATTGCAGACGATCAAGCCGACCCAGGGACGCACGATTTCCGGGTCGGTCAGATTGATGTATTTTCCCACCAGCCCTTTCGCACCCTGGCGCCGCGCATCGATGAGCCCCTTGCGCACGCCATTATGCCAATCGAACAGCAGGTAAACTCTCTCTCCCGCCGTCTTCACCTCGCCCCAGCCAGACTTCCATTTGTCCTTGCTGTCGCCTGGAATCGTGGGATCGGCACCGCCATTCCAACGGCTGGACCAGCTGCCTTCGATGGTGTCGTTGCGGTCGCGGTCGCTTTCGGTGCCCCACGCCTCGGCATTTTCATCGCTTGGAGTTCCCTCCAGTTTCACGCCGGCGGCGAACGCCGACACCTCCTCGTCATCGGGAGCGGGGACGTCCATGACGCCAAACGGATTTCGGATTCCGCGGTCGCTGTCAAAGACGCTGTCTGAATTTTTCTTGCTTTCCGATCTCATCGCAAAGCCTCCGGTTTTCAATGTGGCCCCGCCATTCGACGGCGACTTTAGACCGTTAGCCTGGAGGACCGAAACCTCCATAGCCACCCGTTTTCCTGGCCGGCAGGCTTTCGACCGATTCGCGCGCGGTCAGGTTCCCGAAGGCGGCTTGTAGGGGCCGCCCGGCACCCCCCAGCCCCAGGCCGGCATTGGTTCCGTCTCGGGGTCGCAGGTCGGGCCCTTGTTGGAGTTCATCCTGGCCAGCCGCGATCCCCATTCGAGATAGGCCATGAAAGCCGAGCGGAATTCGGGATCGTCAGGCAGGCCGACCTCGTCGGCGGCGTCGGCGAGAAGATTGATCCAGCGCCGGCGCTGCTCCTCGGTCAGATGCTTGCCGAGATGATGCATCACCATCTCGCGATGGCCGCCATGCTCTTCGCTGTAGGTTTTCGGTCCGCCGAAAACTTCGCCGATGAAGGCCGCGACGTGAGCGGGATGGTCCGGCGACATATGTTTGAACACCGGCCCGACGATGGGATCCCGAGAGACGCTGTCGTAGAAGGTTTGGGTCAGGCGGTTCAGCGCTTCGGAGCCGCCGGCCCATTCAAACAATGTCGGGACATCCTGGCTCATTCGCGATTTCTCACCTGACTGGTCTTCAACCACGCAGGACGATAGCGGAAACATCGAGCGCCGCTCAACCTGCCTCGATGGGCAGTGCAAGGTTGCGCTAAAGCTTCGCCGGCGTCTCTGCCTCGGCGCTGGCGGACGGCAGAACGCGGCAGTTGTCGGGCTTCGGCGACGACTTGCAGATGGTGGCGCCCGTCAGCGCGTCCACCGATTGCGGCCCCGTCGTCAGTCCAACCTTCAGCATTAGGTCGGGTTCGAGCTGGCGCTCGACCGAGCGCTGCTCGAGCGCGGCGAACAGACCGGGACCAATCGCCATGTCCTCGAGATAGGGCTTAATTATCTGCTGCTGTCCCATCAGGTACATGCCGAGCCGCGCTTGCGGACCGACAAACCGTCTGACGCCGCCGGCAAGCATGAGCGCGCAGGCCGAATCGCATACCGCTCCCGAATCGACGGTCAGGCCGGCATAGGCGCCCTCTTTAGCCAAGCAACTCCACTCTCCCGGGTCGCAGCCAACGAAATCGGTGCGGGCGACGGCGATGTCGAGCTTCTTTTCGTGGATAAGTCGCCCCACCGCCAGAGCACTGAACAGGTCGCCTCCTTGTGAGCTGACCACCACCGGCAGCCGTCGGTTGCCAAGCATGGCGAGCAACTGGCGCAGCTTCTGCGGGGTCTGAGGCGCAATCGTGCCTTCGGCCGAGATCCATTCCGGGCAGTTTGGATTGCAAAGCGGGTTGCTGCCGCGGACCAGGACGAAGCGCATGTCTGCGACCTCCTTCGGCCGCGGGGTTTCGAGCCCTGCGGGTGCAGGCTCGGCTTTCGCCACCACCTCGCCGGCCGGCTTCGTGATATTCGCCGGCGCCGGCACCTCCCTGCAACTCGCCGGCAACGGATCGGACGTGCATAGGATTGGCGCGGTCAGCAGGTCGACGGCATCCCGGCTGGTGACGAGATTCATTTGCAGCATGTCGTAGGGAGCCAATTGCTGGATACCGCTGGCCGGTGTGCTTTTCATGGTCTCGAGCACACCCAGGCCGACGCCCATCTCCTTCAGATAGGCCGCCAGCTTCCGCTCCAGCGGCTTGTTCATCTCATAGGTCTTGTAGCTGCCGGCGTTCTTCCGGCTGACGACCTTGGTGCTGAGAATCTTCTTCTTGCCCTTCACCATGCGGTAGGTGGTGCGGTACAGCAATTTCGTCCGGATATAGGTCGTGGTGATCTGATGGACGCCGAGAAAGGCCCATTCGCCTACCACGCGCCGGATGCCGCCGGAAAACATCAACGGACAGGCGGAATTGCAGATGGCGCCATCGGCATAAGCATTGCCAAAATAACGGGCGCTCTTGCCGTCGTTTTCCTTGCAGTTCTTCACATCTGGCAGACAGCCGACGAAGCGGGTTTTGCCGACGGCGATATCGAGCTTGTTCTTGCGGATCAGGCGACCAAGTGTCAGCGCCGCTTCGACATTGCCGCCGGGGGAATCGACGACGATCGGCAGCTTTCGGCCGCCAAGCGCTTTCAGCGCGCGTTTGAACAGGGCCGGCGTGCCGGCTTCTATCGAGCCTTCCGCCGATATCCATTCCGGACAGGTCGGCTCGCAGCCCGGCGCGCTGCTGCGCACGACGACGAACCGCATCGTCGGGCCGAAATCCGGCGCGGATTTTTCCGGCGTGGATTTCTTTGCATCCGCTGCGAAGGCAGCGTGGCCCATGGCAAGCAACGACACCAGGCAGATCAGCCCTAGCGACCACCATGCCTGACTATGCAAACGGCGCCATGGAACCATTCGGGCAGCCCCCCCTCGATGCAACCTATACTAGTTATGGCAGAGGCGCTTGCAACAGGATTTGAAGCAATGCGGTTAATCCATTGCCAGAATATCAGAATCAAAAGGGCGGCCCGAAGACCGCCCCTTTGCATCCGATCTCAACCGGCAGCGCCGGCGATTACTCTTTGATGGTGACGACGATGCCGGCACCGACGGTGCGGCCGCCTTCACGGATGGCGAAGCGCAGCTTCTCTTCCATGGCGATCGGCACGATCAGCTCGACATCGACGGTGATGTTGTCGCCCGGCATCACCATCTCGGTGCCTTCCGGCAGCGACACGATGCCGGTCACGTCCGTCGTGCGGAAATAGAACTGCGGACGGTAGTTGGTGAAGAACGGCGTGTGGCGGCCGCCCTCGTCCTTGGTCAGGATGTAGGCTTCGGCAACGAACTTCTTGTGCGGCTTGACGGTGCCGGGCTTGGCCAGGACTTGGCCGCGCTCGACGCCTTCACGGTCGACACCGCGCAGCAGCGCGCCGATGTTGTCGCCGGCCTGGCCCTGGTCGAGCAGCTTGCGGAACATCTCGACGCCCGTGCAGGTCGTCTTGGTGGTCGGACGGATGCCGACGATCTCCAGCTCCTCGCCGACCTTGACGACGCCGCGCTCGACGCGGCCGGTCACAACCGTGCCACGGCCCGAGATCGAGAACACGTCCTCGATCGGCATCAGGAACGGCTTGTCGAGCGGACGAACCGGCGTCGGGATGTAGGCATCGACCGCAGCCATCAGTTCGCGGATGGCGTCCTCGCCGATCCTCTTGTCGCTGTCTTCAAGTGCGGCAAGCGCCGAACCCTTGACGATCGGAATGTCGTCGCCGGGGAACTCGTTCTTGGTCAGAAGCTCACGCACCTCGAGCTCGACCAGCTCGAGCAGCTCGGCGTCGTCGACCTGGTCGACCTTGTTCAAGAACACCACGATCGAGGGCACGCCGACCTGACGGGCCAAAAGGATGTGCTCGCGGGTCTGCGGCATCGGGCCGTCGGCGGCCGACACCACCAGGATCGCGCCGTCCATCTGCGCGGCACCGGTGATCATGTTCTTCACGTAGTCGGCGTGGCCGGGGCAGTCGACATGGGCATAGTGGCGGTTGGCGGTCTCGTATTCGACGTGGGCCGTCGAAATGGTGATGCCGCGCGCCTTCTCTTCCGGCGCCGCATCGATCTGGTCGTAGCGCTTGTACTCGCCAAAATACTTGGTGATCGCCGCCGTCAGCGACGTCTTGCCATGGTCGACGTGACCAATCGTGCCAATGTTCACATGAGGCTTAGTGCGCTCGAATTTACCTTTTGCCATAGTCTCTTTCCTTGGACGGCCTGGGGACGGCCTGGACCTTCAGTTCAGTCGAATGCGGGGCGATTAGCGACTAAGGCCGAAAAACACAAGTGCCTTGTCGCCGAGCGCGCTCGCCCGCCCGAACGCGTGATCCGGTTTCGGAGAATGTGGCGCGGATATAGGAACGAACAAGGGCAAATGGAATGGTTACGGCGGCGGCTGACGGCTTTGACGGATTTACAGCCGGATCTGGCCCATTGCCGCCCTGGCGCCGGTCTGATTTCGTGGGCCTATGCATTTCATCCCGACTGCCATACGAGGCCCGCTGTTCATGGTCGTTTCGACCGGCTCCTACATCGTCAACGACACGATGATGAAGCTCGCAACCGCGGGACTGCCGCCCTATGAGGTGCTGGTCCTGCGCGGCGCTGCGGCAACATTGTGGGGCATTCCGCTGCTGTTCATGCTGGGCTATGGCAAGCAGATCCGGCTGATCCTCGACGCCAAGGTTTTGCGCAGGAACATGCTCGAACTGGGTGCGATCCTTTGCTACGTGGTGGCGCTCGCCAACATGCAGATCGCCGATTCGACCGCGCTCGGGCAGATCACGCCCTTGCTGATGCTGGTCGGCTCCTCGATGCTGTTTGGCGAACGGATCGGTGGGCTGCGCCTGGCGCTGATCGGGCTCGGCTTTATCGGCGCAGTGATGGTGGCACAACCGACAATGCAGGGGATTTCGGTCTATGCCCTGCTGGCGCTAGGCAATGCCGCCCTGTCCGCGGCGCGCGATCTGGCCGGACGCAAGGTCGCCGCCGACGTGCCGGGAATGGTTGTAGCTATTTCCGCGGTGATTGTCGTGCTCGCGGGCGCCGGCGTTGCGCATCTGGTTTCCGAGCAGTGGGTGGTGCCTGAAATCCGTCACCTGCTGCTGATGGGCGGCGCCGGACTGTTCCTGATCTTCGGCCACTTCTTCATCTTCATGGCCTATCGCGTCGGGCCGACCAGCGTGGTGGCGCCGTTCTACTATTGCTTTACCGTCTGGGCGGTGATTTCAGGCCTGGTGGTTTTCCGGCAGCTCCCGAATGCGCTGGCCATCTGCGGCATCCTGCTGGTGGTGGCCAGCGGGTTGACCATCGTCTCGCTCGATGAGCGCAAGCGCCGGTTGACCGTCGTCGCTTGAGACTGAAATCAGCCTGCATAATGGGAGGAGCGCGTGGCAAGCCCGGATGACAACCAGAATTCACGCAACCGCAGGCTTATCGGAAAGTGCCTGTGCGGCGCCGTTCAGTACGCGGTGGCGGACGCGTTCGTCTATGCCGCGAACTGCCACTGCTCGAACTGCCGGCGCACCACCGGCTCGGCGTTCAAGCCATTCGCCGGCATCGAGCGCGACAGGCTGAGCCTGACCAAGGGCGAGGACAATCTCACGATCTTCGGCGATGAAACCGGCCATGACGCGCACTGCAAGACCTGCGGCTCGTTGCTCTATTCGGTGGTCCGCGACGGTGCCTTCGTGCATGTCGCCATGGGAACCCTGGTCGACGAGCCGACCATCCGCCCGACGCAGCACATCTTCGTCGGCTCCAAGGCGAAGTGGTTCACGATCACCGACGATCTGCCGCAATATAGAGAACACGCGGTCGCCGGAGATGCCGGCGAATAGCTGACCGTTAGAAAACGCTCAACCAAATTATCGTTTCGTTTTCGCGTCCGCCGCCAAGGAAACTATACTGTGCTCCGTCACTGAACTTATGTCGCGGGGATTTCTGTGGCATTGCCGCCCGACTGGTTGCCCAATGTTGCGATGAAGCGCGTCATTTGCCACTGGACGGCCGGCTCGCATTCGGCCGGCGATACCGACAGGGATGCGTATCACATACTGGTCGAGGGGAATGGCCGCCTGGTCAGGGGTCGGCCTTCGATCGCGCTCAATTCGGGCCGGGTAAAACCGGGATATGCCGCGCACACGCTCAACTGCAACGGCGGCTCGATCGGGGTTTCGCTCTGCTGCATGGCCGGCGCGGAGCAAAGGCCGTTCGATGCCGGCCGCTATCCGATGACCAGGGCGCAGTGGGACGCGATGGCCGCCGTCGTCGCCGAACTCTGCAAATACTACCGCATCAAGGTCACGCCCAAAACGGTGCTGTCGCATGCCGAAGTCGAGAGCAATCTCGGCATCGAGCAGCGCGGAAAATGGGATTTCACACGGCTGCCCTTCGATCCGACGATCAGCGGCGCAAGCGCCTGTGGCGAGCGGCTGCGCCGCGACGTGACGGCGGCAATGGGCGCGATGCCAAATCTGCCGGTGAGGATTGGGCGCGATGCCGTATGGCAGCGATTGCTCGAGGAATTATGGCCGATCATGGTGAGAGGGCTGGAAGCCGGCCTCAACACGCTGATCCGCGAAGTCCTCAAAAGGATCAGATAGGCGGTCGGCATTCGGGTGAATGCCGACGCAACTGCCGGACGGCTTCTACAGAGCCCTCTTGCCGCTGAACTGATGATAGGCCCACAGGACAACCACCGCACCGACCACGGCTACGATCAGGCTATAGATGTTGAGCCCGGTAACGCCCGACGCGCCAAAGGCGCTGAAGATGAGCCCGCCGACGATGGCCCCGACAATCCCGAGCACGATGTCGAGCACCAGGCCTTGCCCGCTTTTATTGACGATCTTGCTGCCTATGAAGCCGGCGATGACGCCGAGAATAATCCAGCTTAATATTGACATTTTTCCTCTCCGTTCCCCGCGCCCGATTACTTCCACATTATTAAGCAAAGCTCAAGCCAACTTGAAAATCATGATTACGGAAAGCTCAAACCGGCTTGAAATTCGCCATGGATGCGTCATTGTTGGAGACGGACGGGCAATTTGACATGGAGATCCACAATGGGACTGTTTGACAATGCCGTTCCCGGCGGCAACGTCGCCAAGCCGCTGATGATCGCGCTCGGCGCACTTTTGGTGGGAAAAATGCTGAGCGGTGGAAGTTCCGCCCAGACGGAGGCAGCGCAAAGCCCTGCCCCCATCCCGCCCGATACAACCACATCCGCCGATGGCGGCCTGCTCGGCGGTCTGGGCGGCCTGCTCGACAAACTGAAGGACGCCGGCCACGGCAACGTTGCCAATTCGTGGGTCGGTACCGGTCAGAACCAGCCGATCAACCCCAGCGATCTGGGCAGTGCTCTCGGGCCACAAATCATCCAGGAGATCGCGCAAAGGACGGGCCTGAACCAGCAGGACCTGCTCAAGCAGCTATCCGCAGCCTTGCCAGGGCTTGTCGACCAGTTGACGCCGAACGGGCAAGTGCCGCAGCAGAACCAACTCGCGTCCATATTCAGCAAATTCGCGAGCTGACGCCTGTCGCCCAACGCCGCCTGCGGTTCGGGACAACGATAACACAGATTAAGATGCGCGTCCGTCCGGACGCGCAACGAATACTTTGAACTATCGGCAAAGCGCGCTTCGCTTGGCGGTGCCTGCTTCGGCATCGTGCGCGAGGTGCGCCGCGGCTTGGGGGAAATCTGGAGCGGGTAGCGGGAATCGAACCCGCATATTCAGCTTGGAAGGCTGCTGCTCTACCACTGAGCTATACCCGCGCCTTTCAGTCAAGCATCGGATCCGCTCCGACGCTCGCTCTGCGTTTCAGGGCTTCCGGGCCGGCAGTGGTGGAGAGGGTTGGATTTGAACCAACGTAGGCATAGCCAACGGATTTACAGTCCGTCCCCTTTAACCACTCGGGCACCTCTCCAGTCTGCCGCCGGAGCCATGCAACGAGGCATCGACGCGTCGCGGCTGCCAAAGCAGCCCTTCCGCGAAGCGCCTTATGGCGGCAGCGCCCAAAACTGTCAACCGCAACCGTCCGGCAAAAAGCGCTGAATCTCACGCCTCGCCCGACAAGCAGCTTATGCAGCTGTATCCATGGCCGGACGACACGGCTATAGAAGCCGGCCATGAGCAACGACAACAAATCCAAGACCCCTAAAGACACCCACTACGCCAAGCTGCGCCGCGCGCATCGCGACGAGAAGAGCGGCGGCGCGCCGGCGTTCAGGCCGCGCCAGCCGGTGCCGCCCGGCGAGAACCCGGCGGATGGGCTGGTGCGGCTCTACGGGCTGCACACGGTGCGGGCCGCACTCGACAATCCGCGCCGCAAAATCAGGAAGATGCTGGTGACGCGCAACGCTGCCGAGCGGCTGGCAATCGCCGACCTTGGCGCTTTGCCCTTCAAGGCGGAGTTGGTCGAACCCAGGGACATCGACAAGATCACCGGCTCGGATGCCGTGCACCAGGGCGTGCTGATCGAGGCCGAGCCGCTGAAACCGAAACGCCTCGATGCGCTCGGCGACACCAGGCTGGTGCTGGTGCTCGACCAGATCACCGATCCGCACAATGTCGGTGCGATCCTGCGCTCGGCGGTGGCTTTCGGCGCCGGTGCATTGATCACCACGGCGCGCCACAGCCCGCAGGAATCCGGCGTTCTGGCGAAATCGGCCTCCGGCGCGCTCGAGCATATCGATCAGATCGAGGTGAAGAACCTCGCCGATGCGCTGGAGCAGCTGCACGAGGCCGGGTTCCAGACGATCGGCCTGGATTCAGACGGGCCGGCGGAGCTCGAAACGAGCTTTGCCGGCGACAAGATCGCTCTGGTGCTCGGCGCCGAGGGAAAAGGCCTGCGCCAGAAAACGCGCGAAACGGTGACGACGCTCGCCCGCCTCGACATGCCCGGTGCCATCCGCTCGCTCAACGTGTCGAATGCCGCGGCGGTGGCGCTTTATGCGGCGAGGCGGTGGTTCGCGCGCGGCAAATAGGGCGCAATGCATGTCATTGGATTTTGCCGTTCTCAATCCAGATGGACATATCGATCGATGCGTATCGGTAGGTCCCTCTGCGCATCATGAAATCGTGTCAATCGCAAACCAAAACGCGTTTGAATTCATACTGAAATTCGAAGATTTCTATGAGGACGTCACTCTTCCGATCGAATCCCTACCTTCCTTGACCAAGCAAGTTGAGGCACTTGTGCGAACTGAAGGAATGTCGGAGGAATCCAAAGATTTTCTGAAGCGTTTTGCCGATCTCATACGCTATGCGGTCGAAAGAAGTCGGCCCATCGAAGGTATTGCAGACTAATTCACCTCACTCTCACCCAACCTCGTGTCCCGCCATCCGCTCCAGCGCCCTGACCAACGCTGAATGATCCTCCTTCGCCCCGCCATTCGCCGCGCACGAGTTGAACAATTGCTGCGTCGTTGAAGTGTTGGGCAGGGCGACGCCGAGCGCCTTCGCGCCTTCCAGCGCCAGATTGAGATCCTTCTGGTGGAGTTCGACGCGAAAGCCCGGCGCGAAGCTGCGCTTGATCATGCGCTCGCCATGTACTTCCAGAATGCGCGAGGCGGCCAGCCCGCCCATCAGCGCCTGCCGGACCTTGGCCGGGTCGGCGCCGGCTTTCGATGCAAAAACCAGCGCTTCGGCGACGGCCTCGATGGTCAGCGCGACGACGATCTGATTGGCGACCTTGGTGATCTGGCCGACGCCGTTGGGTCCGACCAAAGTGATGTTCTTGCCAAGCTTCTCGAAGATGGGCCTGGCGCGTTCGAAGGCTGTTTCCTCGCCGCCGACCATGATGGTCAGCGACGCCGCCTTGGCGCCGACCTCGCCGCCCGACACCGGCGCATCGAGATAGTCGCAGCCGAGATCGTTGATCTTTTTTGCGAAGGCACTGGTCTCGATCGGCGAGATCGAGCTCATGTCGATGACCAGCTTGCCTTTAGTGAGGCCGGACGCGACGCCATTCTCAGCGAACAGCACGTCGGCGACCTGCGGCGTATCCGGAACCATGGTGATGACGATGTCGGCGGCACGCGCGACGGCATCATGGCCGGTGACGGCCTTCAGGCCCTTGGCGACGAGATCGGCCGGCGGCTTCGAGCGGTGGTCGCTGGCGACGACCTGATAACCGGCGTCTAGCAGATGCCCCGCCATCGGCGCGCCCATGATGCCGAGGCCGATGAAGCCGATGGTTTCCATGTCCTTCTCCGTTTCTTGTTAAGGGGGCGCGCAGGAAGTGCGACACGTTGCGTCTATGCTGCCGCACTCCCCTGCCCGGCCAGGTCCCTGAACCACCCAAGCCCGGCTTCCGTTCCGCCCTTCGGCTTGTACTCCGCCCCGACCCAGCCGGAATAGCCGATGCGGTCGATGTGGTTGTACAGGAAGGGAAAATTGATCTCGCCCGTCCCCGGCTCATGACGGCCGGGATTATCCGCAAGCTGGATATGCGCGATGCGGTGGAGGTTTGCCTCGATGGTACGGGCGAGATCCCCCTCCATGATCTGCATGTGATAGATATCGTATTGCAGGAACAGGTTCTTCGAGCCGACGCGGTCGATCAGCGCCAGGGCCTGGTCCGAGTAATTCAGGAAGAAGCCCGGAATGTCGCGGGTGTTGATCGGCTCGATCAGCAGCCTGATGCCGGCCTGCTCCAGCTTTTCCGCCGCGAAAGCCAGATTTTCGGCGAAGACGTCTTCCAGCACGGAGCGATCGACGCCTTGCGGCGTGATGCCGGCGAGGCAATTGACCTGCTCGCAGCCCAATGCGTGCGCATAGGTGACGACCTTGGCAATGCCTTGCCGGAACTCCGGGATGCGGTCGGGCAGGATCGCGATGCCGCGCTCGCCCTTGGCCCAGTCGCCGGCAGGCAGGTTGAACAGGACCTGCGTCAGCCCGTTCTTCTCCAACCTGGCTGCGACGACATCCGGCGCATGGTCATAGGGGCCGATATACTCGACGCCCTTGAAGCCGGCGCGGGCGGCGGCATCGAAGCGGTCGAGGAAGTCATGCTCGCCAAAGAGCATCGAAAGATTGGCTGAGAACCGTGGCATGGCAGTAGTTCCTCATATGCGGCTTAATCGAGCATGACGATCGCCGTGGGGGCATCTTCATGGCGTTCGGCAAGCTCCTCGAATTCGGTGATCTTGTCGATTTCGGTACCCATCGAAACGTTGGTGACGCGCTCGAGGATGAATTCGAGCACCACCGGAACCTGGTGCTCGTTCATCAGGCGCTTTGCTTCTTCGAAGGCACCGGCGAATTCCTCCGGCCGGCGCACCCGGACCGCCTTGCAGCCCATCGCCTCGGCAACGGCGACGTGGTCGACGCCGTAGCCGGCCTCAGGCTCGTCTTTCCGGTTGACGTTCTCGAAGGCCAGGCTGACTTCGAAATCCATCGAAAAGCCGCGCTGCGCCTGGCGGATCAGCCCGAGATAGGCGTTGTTCACGACGACATGGATGTAGGGCAATTTGTGTTGTGCGCCGGCCGCCAGTTCCTCGATCATGAACTGGAAATCATAATCGCCGGACAATGCCACAATTGTGCGGTCCGGATCGGCGGCGCGAACACCGAGGGCTGCCGGCAATGTCCAGCCGAGCGGGCCGGCCTGGCCGCAATTGATCCAGTTGCGTGGCTTGTAGACGTGCAGGAATTGCGCCCCGGCGATCTGGGACAGGCCGATCGTGGTGACATAGGTGGTGTCGCGGCCGAACGCCTTGTTCATCTCCTCGTAGACGCGCTGCGGCTTCAGCGGCACCTGGTCGAAATGCGTCTTGCGCTTCATCGTCTTCTTGCGCTGCCGGCATTCGCCGGCCCAGCCCGACCAGTCGCGCAATTTCCCGGCCGTCCTCCATTCGGTTGCGACGTCGAGCAGCATTTTCAGCGCCGCACCGGCGTCCGAGACGACGCCGAGGTCCGGCGCGAAGACCCGGCCGATCTGCGTCGGCTCGATGTCGACGTGGATGAACTTCTTGCCCTTGGTGTAGACGTCGACCGAACCGGTGTGGCGGTTGGCCCAGCGGTTGCCGATGCCGAAAACGAAATCGGCTTCGAGCATCGTGGCATTGCCATAGCGGTGCGAGGTCTGCAGCCCGCACATGCCGGCCATCAGGCGGTGGTCGTCGGGGATCGCGCCCCAGCCCATCAGCGTCGGGATGACAGGCACGCCGGTGACTTCGGCGAATTCGATCAGCAGATCGGACGCATCGGCGTTGATGATGCCGCCGCCGGCGATGATGACAGGCTTTTCCGCCCCGTTCAGCATCGTCAACGCCTTCTCGGCCTGAGCGCGCGACATTGCCGGCTTGAACGGCACCAGCGGCTCGTAGGCATCGATGTCGAACTCGATCTCGGTCAGTTGCACATCGACAGGCAAATCGATCAGCACCGGCCCCGGCCGCGACGAGCGCATCAGATGAAACGCTTTCTGCAACGCCATCGGCACCAGATAGGGTTCCATCACCGTAACCGCCCATTTGGCGACGGGTGCGGCGATCGCCGCAATGTCGACGGCCTGAAAATCCTCCTTGTTGAGACGCGCCCGCGGCGCCTGCCCGGTGATGCAGAGGATGGGAATTGAATCGGCAGCGGCCGAATAGAGGCCAGTGATCATGTCGGTGCCGGCAGGACCCGAGGTGCCGATGCACAGACCGATATTGCCCGATCTGGCGCGGGTAAACCCTTCGGCCATATGCGAAGCCGCCTCGACGTGCCGCGCAAGGATGTGGCGGATACTGCCCCTCGCCTTCAGCGCCGAATAGAGCGGGTTGATCGCAGCACCCGGCACGCCGAAGGCACAGGAGATGCCTTCCTTTTCGAGAACGAGAACCGCTGCGTCGACTGCGCGCATCCTGGCCATGTCAGCCTCCACGGAATTGTTGATAGCCGATGATGCCAGCGCACCAATGATTTTTCAATTTTTTCAGAATATATTTTCATTTCTAGAAAACGGCTCTTGTAGATTGAATTGATTCGACTTTCTGTTTTCCACGAATTCGCTTCGCAAATCGATGAAAAACTTTTTCATTGCCTTGCTGGGCGAACAGAGCGAAGAATGGCCCGATGGAGACCACCGAAAAACGCCAGCGCGGCCGGCCGCGCGCCTTCAACGGACCGTCCGAGGCCGCTTCGGTGCAGTCGCTGGACCGGGCGCTGCGCATCCTGGCAATCGTTGCCGATGGCAGCGGCCTGTCGCTGAGCGAGATCGCCGCCAGTTCCGGTCTGCCGGCATCCACCGCCTACCGCATGCTGACGACGCTGGAAAACCACGGCATGGTCGAGTTCGACGGCCCCGACCAGCTGTGGTCGATCGGCGTCGAGACCTATCGCATGGGCGCGGCGTTCCTGCGCCGCCGCAAGCTGGTCGACCGCGCCCGTATCGTCATGCAGGAATTGATGGAGAAGACCGGCGAGACCGCCAATCTCGGCGTCGCCGAGGACGATTGCGTCGTCTTCGTCAGTCAGGTCGAGACGCATCAGGCGATCCGCGCCTTCTTCCGGCCGGGCACGCGCAGTTCCTTCCATGCCTCGGGCATCGGCAAGGCGGTGCTGGCGCATCTCGAGCCGGAACGCGTCGCCACCATCCTGCGCCGGGCCGGGCTGGAGCGCTTCACCGAAAACACGCTGTCCGATATCTCGGCGCTCGCCCGCGACCTGGTGACGATCAAGCTGCGCGGCTGGTCGGTAGACGACGAGGAGCGGCATCCGGGCATGCGCTGCGTCGCCGCCGCCATCTTCAATGAGTTCGGCGAGCCGATCGGCGGCGTTTCGGTTTCCGGGCCGACAGTGCGGGTAACGCCGGAACGGCTGGCCGAGATCGGCCCGCTTGTGCACGATGCGGCGGCGGAGGTGACAAGGATGATCGGCGGGCTGCCGACCCCTCCCGGCCTTCGCAGCGAACCGAGCGCATGGCAGCGCTGACCAGCGTCGAATGGTGCGACATCTGCCAGGATGGCCAAAGCTAGGCCCCGGGCACCGCGCTCTTGGTCGATAGGTCGTAGAAATCAAGCAGCATCGCCAGCCCAACTCCGCAGGCGGTGAAGATTAGGCCGGCAATGAAGATACGATTGGCGCGTTCATAAACGCGCCGTTGTAGAGACGTTAAGTCGAGCAGCAACCGCAGCGCTCGTATCTGCAGGGCAATGCCGATCAAAATCGGCACGACGGCGGCCAGGTGATAGATTTCCCAAGGTATCGGGTTGGCGGCCCAATGCGTGATGAAGCCCAGCGAGAACGCCAGCAGGATGCCGACGGTGGTGATTGTGCCGTTGCGGAAAACCGTCTCGATCGGCTCTTCGTTCGGATCGTGCTCGCCCAAGCGCCCTCTCCCTGTTTCGCTATCGGTGCAGACTAGGCTGTTGGGAAATCGCTGTATACTGCCGGGTTCCTGGTGAAATCGGAGACAAATGATAGCTAAATTGCTTGGAGACTGAAGCTGGCGCTGCCCCTCATTGCCCTGCCGGGCATTTCTCCCCGTATAGTGACCAGGGGAATCGCATATGGCGATTTTGGGGTTGAGTTTGGGCTGAGAAAGGATTCTTTGGAGAGGCAGTTGAGCGAAGGAGCGACTGCCATTTCCTGCCTTGAGAGCTACTTTGGCGCGGTGCC
>NZ_JAMYOE010000060.1:0-24540 GCF_040319695.1 Mesorhizobium sp. M0898
CAAGCATGTCGCGGATCTGGAGGCCAGCACGACGGCGCGCTTCGAAGCGTCGGCCAAGACAGGCAAGGTCCGCAGGTTCAAGGAGTTCGTTGGCCGCTAGTTGGAGCCGCGTCGAGCGCATCATCGCGCGGGTCGAGGTCGGCGCCCAAGGTGGCGATATCCGCTTCGTCGTCACCAACCTTGCCGGTGGGAAGGCCAAGGCGCTCTACGAGGATGTCTACTGCCGGCGCGGCGCGGCCGAGAACCACATCAAGTCGTGGAAGACGCATCTTGCCGCCGACCGAACGTCCTGCACAAGAGCGACGGCCAACCAGTTCCGGCTATTCCTGCATGCCGGTGCTTACTGGTTGATGTGGGGCTTGCGGGCCGCGATGCCGAGGCGCTCGAGCTTTGCCGTCGCCCAATTCGACACGCTGCGATTGCGCCTCATCAAAATCGCTGCGCGGGTGGTCGAGATGAAATCGCAAATCCGCCTGCACCTGCCGACATCGTGCCCCGACCAGCGCATCCTGCGCATCGTCCTCGATCGCATCCCCCAACTCGCGACATAACGATGGGGGCAGACGCCCCGAAACGAACCCGTCGACCGCAACCTGCAAACCCCCGCCTGCCATCACGACGGAGCAATCCCGGCGCCTGACGAGGCGCGTGGAAAAGCACCGCAACGGCGACCACAACGTCGCTTCAGGCCGTCAAAAGCTTATCGCCGTGCATCAAGGCGGCTAGGTAGGTGTGGCCCGGCTTCGTTGAATCCGCTGCGGGCCAGCTCTCTGATAGAAATCGGCGCCGTCGTCCCAGGCTTTCCATGGGCATCGTTTCCCGCGCGGAATGAAGGTCTCCTTCCCGAAGGCGGCAATTCCTAACTCGGTGCGATGCCCGATTTGCGGTCAGGCTGCATCCGCCTTTTCTTCCAGACCAAGTAATCGCTTCGGCCAGAGCGCCGGCGGTGTAGAATTGTCTTGCGCTATCCCTAGCAAATGCGCTCATGCTGCTATTCCTCCACGGGCACCTGCGCCGGGAGGGCACCTCTAAACGCGACCGATAGACCGAGGGGAGGGCTCAACCCAATGAGCAGGGTGGCGCCCGCAGATGCGACTCCAGCTTCGTCGGCGACATTTGCGCCGCTCGAGAATGCAACTTTCCGATCGATCTGGCTTGCTACGCAGGTGTCCAGCTTTGGCTGGCTAATTCAAACTGTCGCCATCAGTTGGCTGATGGCGACCATTTCGACTTCCGACGTGATGGTCGCCTTGGTGCAGGCTTCGACGACGTTGCCTACATTCATCCTGTCGATCATCGCCGGAGCCCTGGCTGATAATTTCAGCCGCCGCAACCTGATGTTCGCTGGCTGGTCCGTGATAGCGCTGTCCTCGGCGATGCTGACGGTTCTTGCAGGCTTGGGAATTTTCAATCCATGGATGGTTCTTGCATTCAGCTGTTTGGCCGGAGCGGGCGCCGCTTTCACCGATCCCGCTTGGCACGCGTCGGTCGGCGACATCTTACGAAAACGCGAAGTTCCAGCCGCGGTTACGCTCATCTCGGTTGGATATAACGCTGTTCGAAGCGTCGGTCCGGCGCTTGGTGGCATTGTCGTTGCCTCCTTTGGACCTTTGACAGCTTTCGCTGTGGCGACGCTGACCTATCTAGCGCTGCTGTGGACCATAGGGCGCCGCAAATGGGATGTTCGCTCGTCCCCCCTCCCGCGCGAGCCATTGACCACGGCCATTCATGACGGAGCGCGCTTCACGGCGCTATCGGCGGAGATCAAGGCGGCAATCGCGCGTGGCGCGCTTTTTGGCCTGACCAGCATCTCCATACTCGCGCTCCTGCCTGTCGTTGCCCGCGATCAATTAGGCGGAGGACCGATCGTTTATGGCATCCTGATGGCTGGCTTCGGGACCGGCGCCTTGTGCGTCGGCATCTGCAACAATGTTTTGAGACGGTCGCTCTCCCAGGAGCGACTGACAATACTGGCATGCATTGCTTGCGCGGCGTGTTGTTTATCTCTTGCTCTCACGTCTTCAGTGGCAGTGGCGGCTATTGCGCTGGCGCTCGGCGGCGCGGGATGGGTTGTCACCTGGACGGGGCTCGACGTAAGCGTTCAATTGGCAAGCCCAAGGTGGGTCGTTGGTCGCACGCTCTCGATCTATTATGCCCTTTCGTCGGGTGGTATCGCGGCCGGCAGTTGGCTGTGGGGTACGGTGGCTGAGAACTATTCGCTTGCCTCAGCCCTGGAGATTTCAGCTGCTGCGCTACTGATGGTCGCGGCCACCGGGTTCCTGTTGCCGATCCGTCAATGGCAAGACTCCGATCAGGATCCTTTTGGCTTCGAGACACCGCAACTCGCTCTCGACCTGAAGCCGAGAAGCGGCCCGATCGTCATCAAGATCGAGTACTCAATACCGGAGGCAAACGTCGAAGCTTTCCTCGATCAGATGCAGGAACGACGGCGAGTGCAAAGCCGTGTCGGCGCCAGGCACTGGAACCTCCAGCGCGATCTTCAGGATTCCTCGCTTTGGACAGAAACCTTCCGCACGCCGACCTGGATGGACTATCTGCGCCTTAACCATCGCCTCACAGCGGCGGACAAGGAATTGGACCAACGTCTGCTCGAATTGAACATGGGTGGAAACCCACCTCTTACTAAACTTTCGATTGAGCGGCCGACCGGGGCAACCCGCAAGCGGGATCAACCGACGCGATTTTTCTTCCGCCGGTGATCGCAGGCTGTTGTTAATAGAGCTTCAAGGGTGAGGGTAGATGACCGGCTTGGTAAGATTTGAGAGGCCAGTTGTGATTCAGATTGGCCGCTATACAGAACGCACCGTGTTCGATGTTAATGATGCGGCCTCCATCCTGCTGCGGGATCTTGCTGGTCGTCAGACGGAGAAGCACAGGGCAGCTATGGACGCCTGTCTGAAGGTTATACGAGGTGAGCTTCATCCACCCGCCGCCCGCAGGGCTTTCGTCGCGGTCGCGCGCGAAGCAAAGATTCTACGCTGCGATTGACTGGAGTGCTCAAGCGGCACCGCCCGGCAACTGGCGGCTGATACGGAAGGCCTGAGGCATGACGTTGCCGCTCTTCTATCTGACACGAGCAGGGCGCAGCAGTTCCTACCCGTCGACTACATCGGGCAAGGTGTCTTCGACGACGCTCAAATTTCGGTCGAAAGCTTCTTTGTCGGATGCGTGGGCCCGGAGAGAGCGCACATTGTTCAGGATCGCCGCCACCGCCGCTTCTTTATCGGGTGCTATCCTTGTCGTGACCGCTTTAGCCGCCAACGCGGAAAAATCTATGGCTGCATAAACTGGTACGGCTACAGCGTCTGTTGATTTCAGCCGTTCTTTTACGATTGCGCGCCGGCCCTGCGGCAGAGCCATACGACCCGCTTTTGCGGCAAATGTCGCGCCGCGCCGCAGGCGCGTCTGCAAGAGGCCTGAGCGGTACGCCGGTGCTTTCGGCACAATAGTTGGGAGCGCAGTAGATTGAACCGCCGCAGAGGAGTCCAACGCACGGCTTTTCGTGCGCGAAGCGTCGGTATAGGCGGGCAGGGGCATGAACGCGCGTTTGGCGAGCTGGCCGTCGGCGAAATAGAAATTGCGCGTGCCGAGGATTGGCAGTTCGCCACGCGGCAAAATGATGACCTTGTTCTTGTCGAGCGTGCGGATTTCATCCGGCCGCATCAGGGGCCGCCGCACTTCCTTTCGGTGGACCGAGCGCGTGTAATAAGTGTCGAACAACGTTGCCTTGGTGCGCGTCACGTCCTTTTGCACGTCCGACGTTTCGCCGAGTTGCTCGGAAACGTAGCGCAGATCGTCAGCGTCCTGCGCACCGAAAAAGATCTGCACGCGAGCGGCGTTGATGAGTGTCTTGCGCCCCTCCTGGCGATAGATCTCGTCTACAGCCTTCAGCGACTGTACGAAAAACCACATCGAAACACCGTTGCCGCCGAGCACGCTCGCCATTTCGGTCACGTTCTCGAGCTTGCCGAGGTTCTGGAACTCGTCGAGCAGCACAAGTACCGGATGCTCGCCGGGCTGCGGCAGACTTTCCGACATGAAGTTCATCATCTGCGTAATCAGGACGTTGAACAACGGTCCAAGCGACGTAATCTGCTCGCGCCGCACGTCGAGATAAAGAGAGATCCGGTCGCGCTTGAGCTTGCGAATATCGAACGTGCTGCGCGACGTAGCTCGCATTAGGCGCTCGTTGAGAAAGGGGGCCATGCCGGTGCGGACGCCGGCGTAGATTCCGGAAAACTGCCGCTCAGACATCTCAAAATATGGCAGCAAGGTTTGCAGCGTGAAATGCGAGCATTCGCGGCGGCGTTCCTCGCGCAGCGAGCCGATGAATTCCAGGAGCGGCTGCTCGGCGCCGTTCATGATCTCGAGGATTGTGGCAAAGGTCTTCTTCTCGTTCGGGATCGCTGGCGATTCCATGACGAAGGACGCTATGCCGGTAAAAAGGAGGCGGGCGTCATTAGCCCAATACGGGTCTGAATTTGAGGGCGGTCGCGGAAACAGCGCCGCAGCGATATTGCGAAGGTCAATGTCGCGCTGCGCCGAATCCAGTGAAATAAAGTCCATGGGATTGTAGCATGCGGTGTTGCCGTCGGGATCAGCTGGCGCGAAACGCACCACGCGGCTCATGGTTGAACGGTAGCCGGCGGTGGCCGCATAGGTCTCGCCACGCAGGTCGAGGACCACGAACGAATGCGGCCAGGTCAGGGCGTTCGGGATGATGAGAGAAGTGCCTTTACCGGAGCGCGGCGGCCCTATGACGAATCCGCCGACATCATCGCCATCAATCCACAATTTCTTGCCGCCGATCAGCCTGCGCTGCATCAAGCGGATCTTGCCGGAGCGCTGATCGCGGCCGGGCGACAGAATTCCGGTAAGCCTGCCGCCGGCTCGACCGATGAAGACGCCGCCAACTTTCGTCAGGCCGGTTTTCGATACGTCGCTCATCGTCATGAAGCGAGAATCATTGCGCTTTCTCGGACGCATGAGAAACAAGCTGACCAGTGGCAAGAGAAACCCTAATGCTCCCGCGGCAACGGCGTATTGTACCCGGCCAAAATTCCTCGCTATCGTATCCGCCCAGGCCAGACGAACGACCGGCAAGGGATTGGCGTTCAACTGGTCGAACAGGACGTGGGAGCCAGTCCTGAACCAATCTGTCGCGGCATAGGCGACCGTGAAGGCCAGGGCGCCCAGGGCCATCGCCATGAGCACCATGAAAATTGCTGTTGCGATTTTCTGCATGGATAGACCCCGCTAGATCGTCTCCGCCTTGGTGAACTTGATCTCGCTGATGCCGCGCCGTCCGCCTTCGGTGCGGACCATCTGGACGACCACCGGAATGACCTCGCGCAGGTAGTCGAGGATTTCGCCTCGTGAGAGGCCCGAGCTGCCCTGCATGACCATCAGCGCCAGCCGCTCGTAGGCGGACCGGGCGGAATTGGCATGAACGGTCGTGAGCGAACCGGGATGGCCGGTGTTGATCGCCTGGAGGAATGCGAAGGTTTCAGCGCCGCGCAATTCCCCCAAAAGCAGACGGTCGGGTCGCATGCGAAGCGAGGCTTCGAGCAGCTGTTGGGCGGAGACTTTGGCAAGCCCCTGGTCGCCCTTCGGGGCTATCAAGGTGACGTTGTTGGGAGCCGGCAGCCTCAGTTCGCGGGTGTCTTCGATCGTGATGATCCGCTCATGGGCCGGAATCTCCTTCAAGAGCGCATTCAAGAACGTCGTCTTGCCGGTCGACGTGCCGCCAGAAACGACGATCGAGACACGGTTGCGCACCGCATATTGCAGGAAGTCCATCGGCGAGGTGTCGTGCAACATCTCGACAAGTCGTTTTTCTTCGGTTGACAGCGCCAGGCCGCTGCCCATCGCAGTGTTCTCGAATGCGCCAAGATCCTTGTAGGCAGCAAGGCTCATATCCATGATGACCTGCTTGCGGATCGAGATCGCCCCGCCTTCGGGAGCCGCCGGCGGCAAGATGCATTGGATGCGCTCGCCTGAGGGTAAGGCGGCCGACAGGACCGGTTTTTCTTCGTTGATGACCTGATTTGTCGCCGAGGCGACGCCGGTCGAGATATGCCTAATCCAGCCGGGCGTGACTTCGCGCTTGACGACGTGCTCCATTTCCTTGGCGCCGAGGCGTTCGATGAACAATTCACCCGGCCTGTTGATTGCAATCTCGGAAACGGAATCTTCGTTCAAGTAGGACCATATTGGCTCCAGATGAGCCCGCAGGACCGGGGCTCTCGCCCAAGGGTCGGGGAGGGGATGGACGGCATTCATTTCACCGGGCTCCCATAGCCGGGATAAAAATGATCCTTTGGCGTCGCGTAGAGAGGCGTCGGATCGATCGCCGTCTTCGGCGGCCCACCGGCCTTCAGGCGTGCAACTTCTTCCTGGACGGGATCGGCGTATAGGTCCGAGAAATCGAGATCTCGCCGCACCAGCACGACGACCGATGTGCCCTGGTCGACGTAGACTGTCGGGCCAATGTTCTGCGTGTCGCGAAACGCCTCTTGCGCGAGTTGCTGCAAGGCGGTCGATGACTTATCAAACGCGATGCTGCGGGCGTCGCGCTGCGAGCCATTGCCACCATAAGTTACGGTCGTGGTCTCACCTGTTACGGGATCGATTGTCGACACCTGGCGCTGTTGGCCATCTTGCCCGCTATCGCCAAGCGAGGACAGATATTCAGAGACTCCGCCAACGACGGAAAGCATGATGGCGTTGCCGTACCGTGCAACCCAGTGCGTATCGACACGGCCGCCCATGCCGCCGCGGCCGAGCGCGTCGGCACCAGGCGATTTGATGTCGACGGAAATGCCATCCGAGCGGATTACCCTGCTCCAGACGATGAAAACACGCTTTTGACCACGCGCAAGCCCCGAGCGGTATTCTCCGGTCAGGCGCGAGCCCTTCGGAATGAGGATCCGCCTGCCGTCGAGAGAGAAGACATCCTCACGCACAACAGCGCGCACCGCGCCGGGAAGGTCAGTGTTGATCGCGGTTTCCAAATAGCCGCGAATGATCGTGCCTTCAGGGATCAACGCATCGGTGCGTCGGAAGACCCTGGCTTTGACGATGCCGGAAGAACTTGCCTCAGACTGCGCCAGGAATGCCTTGTTGGGATCACTGTCGGCGCCGGGGACCGGAATGATCTGACCGTCGGGCGCGATCTCGACCTGCGCCGCCTGGGCGCCGGCATCCGTCGAGCCGGTTTGATCATTCGTCACCATCTGGTTCGAGCGCAGGCGTTCCCACACCGCTTTTTCGCGCTCGGCGGCCTCTGCGTTACGGCGAGCCTCTTCCTCTGCCGCGGCCTTGCGGCGGGCTTCTTCCGCCTCGGCCTTGCGGCGAGCCTCCTCTGCCGCCATTTGCGCCTCCAGCGCGCGCCGCTGCGCGTCAAGGTCGGCACCCTCCTGCACGGTCTGATCGACATTGGCAGCCTGTTGCGCGCCGCTCTGGTCGGCGGCCGGTGGCGGCACCACGATCTGCTCGATGGTGCCGTCGGCAGGTTGAGGCGGGTCGTTCAACGCCGGCGGGCGGAATTCGGGCGGATTGAAGTTTTCCTCGCCATCGCTGCTAACATCACGCGATACCGGCTCCCGGGGCCAGTTAAGCCATATCAGCGCGCCTACCAACACTACGCCGAGGCCGACCAGGGCGATCCTGGTGCCCACGCCCGCACCGCGGCGCGCGAGCGTCGGGCTGCCGTCCAGTTGGTTATAATCGATCTGGGTCATCACCGCCCTCCGCTGGATCCGAACAGGGTGGAACCGCCTGTCAGTTTCGTTGGACCGTAGACTTGCTCGACCGGATCGATGGCGTTGGGTCGCGCCCGGTTGTAGAGGCAGAGCGTCTTGCCATCGGCCCGCAAGGTGAATTGCTGCGCGACCTTGTCGATGACTGTGTATTTGCCCTGCGTGCGAACGTTGACCAGCGACTCATTGCGCTTGTCGTCGACAACGAAGATCGCCGGAATATCGTCCTTGAACTCCAGAAACACCTTGGTGCCGTCGTCGAATACGGTGCGCGGCTTCAAGCTGTCGTCACCCTTGTAGGCATAGTCGTAATTGAGATCGGCATAGTTCAGGTCCTTCAAATCCGGATCGGCGGCGCTCTCTTTGGCCTGTGAGAGCAGGCGCGCGTTGATATCCTCGTCCGGGTATTTGAACCGGACCTGGAACGATGCCCGGTCACGGCTATTGTCGGTTGCCTGCAGCAGCAAGGAATAGACGCGCCGGTTGGTGACCACGTTGACGTTGGTCCACGCATCGCGCTCCAGCGGCTTTACGAACAGAAATCGCGATCCGCGTTTGGGGATGATCGACCAGCCTTTCGTGTCGCCAGCCGACACGGTTTCGATGACTTCTGTCGGGCTGAGCTCGACCATCGTGGAAATGCCAAGGGCGGCGCGCACCGACGTCACGTCGTCGTTGTTGAAGGTGACATATCGGATCCGGCCGTCGCGTGCGGCCGCGCCGTGCATCGTGCCGAGCAGAAGGGTGGCCGACAGGGCGAGGCTCACGCGCCATCTCATTGCAGGCTCCCCGCGGCCGGCGCCGATTCCTGGTCGCGGCGGTAATCCGTAACCTGAAATCCCAACGGGTTGTCGAAACGCCATTCGTTCTTGAGCGGCGTTGAGGTGTAGCGGAATTTTATGACCGCCACCCAATTGTCGGCGGTGGACGAGTTGTCCCGCCGCGTCGTCGTGGCAAAGCGCACCGAGGCTGTATTGCGATTGAGCAGGGAAACTGACTTGATCTCGACCGAGACAGTGACATTGCGGCCAAAAATCTTGTCCAGCGAGTGCGGATTTGCAGGCGTGAAAAGCCATGTCAAATCCTTGGACGCGGCGTCGGTCGAATAGAGCTGTGCCAGGTCGTAATTCTGTTTCAGTTCTCGCGAATCGTAGGTTTCGCGGGCCCTGATGTAACGCACAAGATTGGCCGCCGTGACGGCCTCGTTCTGCGATAAATCTCCAGGCTTCAGCGCGCGCATGATCTCGAGGTAGCCCGTCGATTTGTCGACCTCGACAACGTACGGTTCGAACTGCCGGAGTGGCAGGATCAGCACGAGCGCCAGCAGCGACAGCACCGCAACCAGTCCCGAAATGCCGCTGACGATCCAGGCCAATGTACGCGATCGACGCATTGACCTGTGCGTGTCGTCTTCCCAAGTCGCGCCCGCCCTGTAATAGCGCTTGTCGACGAGTTCGCTGCTGCGGTCAGCAGCTGCTTCTACTGGATTTGACAATTTACCATTGCCTCGTTTGCGCGACACATCCTGATCCAGGCCGCGATCGGTGATCGTTCTTGTGTTCTAGGCCAGAGGCCTGGAGTTATCGCGCGCACCTTGCTGGATGGCGGACCGGGTTGCGGCATCCGCCCTAGCTGCTCGCGAAGATCGAAAACTGTTTGCCGCGAGCTGCCGGGCCCCCCGAGCGGCGCGGCCGGCGGCCCATCGCGCGCCGGAATAGCGCACAGCGTTTCTGCCGAAGTTTCTATACGGGTTGTATGCGCCCACGGTGCTGAGATATCCGCCGCCATTCAGGATCGAAGCAATCGACGGTATCTGCATGAGAACGTAGATCCCGATGATCGTCACCAGCACCAAGGGCAGCACCAGCGACATTTTGCTGTCCATGGTCGCTCCGCCGGACGTGGCGGTGTTCAGCGCCGCGTTGACGAGCGAGAAGTAGAAGCCGAGAAAGCCGTAAATCAGGATTTGCTGGATCATCAGAAAGGTGGTCAGCGAAAGGAAGCCTTCGCTCATGCGCGAGGACCAGCGGTAAAGCCAAAGAATGATCCATATCGGCGCCAAGGCCAGCGTAATGAACAACATCACCTTGGCGGCGATGATCGCCGCAATGGCGAGTGCTGCGAAGATGATGGCAGACAGCAGGACGAGCAGCGACAAGAGCGCGCCAAAAATGTCATAGAAGGATCCGCTGTAGACCTGATTGGCTACGTCCTGCGCCCCTTGGTAGAGGTTGTCGATCAGCGCTGGAATTGCTGCCTGGTCGCTAAGCTGATTGCCGGTGGCCCGCGACACGGCGCCGACGATTACCTTACCGACCTCATCTGGAATGGTTTGAACAAGCTGGTATATCGTCGCGGAAAACGTGCCCCATCCGGTCAGCAGCAGATAGATGATGACGGCGCGGCCCAGGCGATAGGCCGCTTCGATTGGCGAAATCGACTCTCGCCCGCTCAGGATCGAATAGCCCCACCACGCGATATAGAGGGTCAGCATCAGGGTGAAGACGTTGCCCATCGCATTGCCCAACTGCATATAGACGGTGCGAACGAAGTCCTCGCCGATGTTGTCAATGCCACCAAGGATGCTTGCGGCGAGACCGTTCATGGATCCTCGTCAATGATGCTGGCGAACGGCGTTGAATTGACCGGCTTCAGCGCGCCGCATTCGTCGGCGTGGGTATACGACAAAGCCCCGCACGGCGCTTTCAGTTCGCGATTTGCGCATCCAAAAAGCCCTGCGCCGAGCCCAATCACAACGCATATGCGCAGGACTCGCCGCGACAAGCGCTCAGCCTCCGCTCTTGCCGAATTCCGCGAACGGATTGACGGTGCGCGGTGTCATCATCTTCTGCACCTGGCTCTGGCGAAGAAGATCTCCCTTCAGCTTCTCATTAAGGGCAGCGACCGCGCCGTTCTGGACGCCGATCAGTTCGTTGACGGCGCGCGCGTTTTCCAGCTGCATTCGTGTGTTCTGGTCCACCGAACCCTTGACGTCCTGCGACTGCCCGATCTGCCCGCTCGCTGACTGCAGAGACTGTTGGCGCTGGGTAACGCCCTGCGAAGCCTGCGAGGTCAATGCGCTTAGCAGCGAGGCCACATTGACGCTGCCGCCATAGGCGGTGTTGACGGCGCTGGTCTCCTTGCCGGCAATCTGCTGGAGCTGCTTCACCAGTTGTAGGCCATTGATGACCGCGCCGGCGATTTTCTGGATTTCGGGCGACAGGCCACCAAACGAAAGCGCACCGCCGTTCAGGATCGATCCGAACGACGGCGCCTGGGCAATCGACATGTTGCCGCCGAGGCCCATTTGTCCGATGCCAAGCGAACCGTCACGACTGCCGCTGAGAGCCTGCAGGATCTCCTCGCTCTTTTTCAGAATATCCTTGTTGGAGTCCATGATGGAGTTGGTGTTCTCCGCATTCTTGCGGGCGACATCGAGATTGGCGCCATCAATGACGGCAATCTGTGCGTGGGCCGTGCTTGCCCAAAGCGCCAGACTGGCGGCAATCGCGAATTTCTTCATGTCAGCCTCCTATTGCTGTAGCGAATCGATCACGCTGGCAGCGCCAGCAGGGTCAGTGGTGATGATCATCGAGCGGCTGTCGGCTGAGCTTGTTCCCGCGTTCTCAACCGCGCATGGTGGCCATCGGCCGCGATCGATCTTCAACCGTTCCAGTTCCGCGGGATCACAAGAGAACGGGTTTGGAGAGCCGCTCTTCGGCCGTTGCACCAGCTTGGACGACTGCGATGCCTGAACGTTCTGCAACGAGAGAAGTTGGGCCAGCAACGCCGTGAAATCCCCCGCCTGGGCGAGGTACTGGTTGGTGACATCGGCGTTGATCCCACGAGCCGACGAGTTCAGCTCCCAGGCGTCCTTGTATTCGGTCACCTGGCCAACGTTGCCCGCTAGCGCGTCGATTGCCGCATTGTTGGCGCCCATCTGCGATGAGCTTGCATCAAGGCCGCCAGCCGCCTTCCTGACCGTGCCTATGGCCGCGTCCTGGGCAAAGCCGCCTGCGCCGTCGGCCGTTACGATCGAGAAGGGTGGTGGCGCGGCGGCCGGAGCGTTGCCGCTCGACACATAGTCGTTGAAGTAGCTGTTCCAGCGGCCGACACCGCCGGCCCATTGGTTTTGCTCGCCTGCGTTCGATCCGTTGTAGAAGGAAGCGAGACAGCTGTAATTCGTCGCTCCGCATTGCTTCACGCCCATTCCGAGATATTTGACACCGCCTTCGACATTCTGCTCGTTCACGTCGCGGTCAAGTCCCATGGACTTGCCGGTGCCCTTGGTCAGCTGCATGACGCCTTTGACGCCGGTGTGGCTCCCGGCGCATGTGTCGAAGCGCGATTCCTGATAGGCAACGGAAAGCGCCAGGCCTTCGGGAACGCCGTATTTTTGCGCATAGTAGCGGATTAGCTTTACGTTGCCCGCGTCGCGCTGCAATGCGTCGGCCGGCGACCGGCGAAACATCTGTGAGCGGTATTTGTTCGAATAAGTGCAGACGACGCTTTTCTTCTTGTCGGTTTCGTCGTTCTTGGCTTCATCCGACTTCTTGCTGTGCTGCTCGTCCTCCTGCCGTTTGTCGAGGGTTTGCCCGTCGATCACCGCGATCTGAGCGATAGCCACGCTCATGCTTTCCGCCGTCGCGAGAGCCACGGCCAGACAAGCGCTGCTAAGCCGCTTCGTCATGCTCGTTCTCCCATCCGCAGAAGTATGGCAGCCACATTTCCGGCTCGTCGCCGAAGGTCTCCCGCAGCCGTGCGCATTCCTTGCTGTTGGCTTCGTTCGAGGACAAGACCTTGATAAGATCGGGCATCGCCGACAAATCGAGCTTGGCGACGATCGAGTCGCTGTCGTGCTTGACGAGGAAGGTGCGTGTTTCCTTCGCGGTTCGGCGCACGAACTCGAATTCCTTCGCTGTCAGCGAGAAGCGCTCCATGTAGGACTCCTTGCTCGCCTTCGGGTTGGGGAAGAAAATGTTGGTCTTCGTTTGCTCGATCAGCGACGACGAGATGGAGGAACTGACGACGTCTTCCGCCGTCTGCGTGCCAAAGCCGACCACGCCGTTGCGGCGACGAATGGTCTTCAGCGTCTCGTTGATGAAAGCGGCGAAAACCTCGTCGTCCAGCAGCTTCCAGCCTTCATCGAGGAAGAGCATGATCGGCGAGCCATCGATGACTTCCTCAAGGCGGTGGAAGATGTAGAGCAACGCCGCCGAGCGCAGCTTTCTGTCGCCCAGGATCCTGGTCATGTCGAAGCCGACGACGGGTTTCGAGAAATCGATGAGATCGACGGGATTGTTGAAAAGCCAGCCTTTGTCCTTCGGGTCGAGCCAGGGCTGTATCCGCGCCGCCAGATCGTTCATGCCAGGCATGAGGGAGCCGCGCAGCACTTCCGGCAGCAGGTCGAAGGTCCGCTGTTCACGCGGGACCTTGTAGATCATGTCGACGGCTGCATTGATGACGCGCATCTCCGCCACGTCCAGCGCGCCGCCTTCCGGCGTTAGAATGTAGATGAGCAGATCTTCCAGGAAAGAACGGTTTTCTGCGGTGTCCTCGAGCTGCAATGGCGCGAACCCGGTGGGCTGAGAAGGCTCCATCACCTCGTAGCGGCCGCCGAGCGCCCGAACAAAAATCTCAGCGCCGCGCACATAGTCGAAATAAACACATCGCGGCCTCGGCATGATGCGCATGGCCTGCGCCATCAGGAAGGACAGCACCACGGTCTTGCCCGAACCAGTCGGGCCGAACACCGTGAAGTGCCCGACATCGTGAACGTGGAAATTGAAGTAATAGGCCGTCTGGCTGGTCGTTTCGAGCAAAGCGATAGGGCGTTTCCAATGCAGCCGCTCACGTTGGCCGGACGGGAAATTGTGTCCTGAGAAAAGGCCGGCGAAGTTAAGCGACGAGATCAACGCACGTCGCGCGATGTAGCTGAAATTTCCCGGCAGCTGCGCCCAAAAGGCGAGTTCCGTGTTCAGTGTCTCGCGGACCGGCACGATCGACATGCGCGAAAGTTCGGCCGTAATGTCGGATAGCGCACGGTTGAGCCCAGTCATGTCCGATGCCAAGGCCATGACGCTCATGTGATGTTGTCCGAAGACGACTTCGCCACCGGCCAGCTTGTCGGCGCCGTCGTGGACGGACTCCTCGACCGTCGTGCCCGCCTCGTCCGATCCCTCAACCTGGTTCGCGATGGTGTTGATCCTGCGCATCGCCGTGACACGGTCTTCGATCGCAAAACTCTGCGTCAGGACAAACTCATGCGGCAGGCGCAAGAGACCGTCCAATGAGCCCGGCGCGGTGAACGGTGGGTATTCCTTGATCGACACCATGGCGCCGAGCTTGCCAGCGTCCGGTCCGCGAAGTTCCAGCGCGGACTTGCCGAAAAACAGCTGCCGCGTCGCCAGCACATCGCCAAGGCTCATGCGCGGCAAAGGCATTTCCACATCGACGCCGCCGGCGAGGATCTTCGCCAAAAATTCCGCCGGCTCGGAAAAGAAGCTGTCGCGGCGCTTCACGACACCGAGAAGACGCGCACCATAAGCGGTAAAATCCTTGACGACGCCGTCGAGAACGTCATGCAGTTCGGCCATCGCCTCTTCGCGGGTTTCTTCGCCTGCGGTAGTGATGCGGAACGCGTTAAGTGCCTTGTCCACCCAGCCGACACGGCCGACCATCGGCCGGCGTATGACCGCCAGATACGCCTCGTTGACGAAAAGGTTTTTCGCCCCAAGCTCATCCATGTAGCGGGCGTCGAGCTCGGCCGCGAAAGGATTGTCAAAATCGCCTTCGATCTCCGGCGTCACGTGGCGGCGGATGATGGTAGTGTAGACCGCAAAGCGAGACGTCGAGAGATTGCGAAACGTGGTGTTGCGGTTGAACAGGCGGCTGTTCAACTCGGCCTGGTCCATCGTCTGGAAGGGCAGGCCACTGAGCTGGATGACGCCGACCAGAAAGCCGCTCTTCGTCACGATCAGGTTGTCATCGACATGGCGAAGGTAGGGGACGTGCATCGCCGCGGGCTTTTCACGCCGGCGCTCACGGCCAAATTTAAGATCAGCATCGAGGCTCATGGGGAATAGCTCCTCGCGCCCCAAAAAGTTAGGTTCGCCACCGCTCCGCGTTTGGAGATGCGCCGTTCGTAAATATGAAACATGTAGGGGTCGCGCTGGCACAAATATGCGCTGACCAGATGCACCACCCCGAACACGCCAAGGCCGAGCATGAAGCTGCTCGTGGCGATAAAGCCGACCACCGCCAGGATGCCGTTCAGCGCGAAAACCTCATAGCGCACGCCCCATTTCATCGGGGGGCGTGTCAGTGGCAAGCTGACCGGCTCGACATAGACCTCCTCGTCGTCCATGTCTCAGCTGCCCCCGGCGGTCGCGCGAACCGCATCCACAAGCTGGGCGGCGCCGAAGATCAGAGCGATGCCAATGATGATGGAAAAAGCCATCATCCACGCCAGGCGGCCCGTCATGGCGAGGAAGCCGAGAAAACAGACCGCGATGATGGCGAATGAGCGCGCTATGTTGCCCTGCAGAACTCCGACGAACCATTCCAGCACATTTTCCACTGGTGCCGCCGACTGGGCGTGTGCAGTGGCTGGCGCGAGAGCTATTCCGACCGCTGAGGCCAAGGCCAGTTTCAGGGCAAATTTGCCCGCTTTTCTGTATTCCACCCTTGGCTCCTTTCAGTTGCCGAAATCCATGACATGACCGTCCTGCCAAGCGTCCTCGCTTGCTGGCGGAGCGGCCGCGAGCGTTTCGGATTTGGCCAGGGCAGACTTCTTCACGACACCGCCGAACTTCCAGCGGTTCAGTATTTTCACGATGTATTCTGCAGTTTCCGGATTCACCGGAATGCCCTGCGCCTTGTAGACGCTGTTGGGCCCGGCGTTGTAAGCCGCCAGCATCAGCAGCGGATCCTGGAACTCGTCATAAAGTGACTTCAGATAACGGAGGCCAGCCCGGACATTTGCCTCTATGTCGCAACGGTCGCTCACGCCGAGATCGGCCGCCGTGCCTGGCATCAGCTGCATGATCCCTAGGGCTCCGGCCTTCGACGGACCCTGACTGGCGCCGAGATCGCTTTCGGCCCATGCAATTGCCTCGGCCAGATCGGCGTCGAACCCTTCCTCTTGCGCGATTGAACGCACAAGTTGGGAGACCTCAGCACGATTTCCGGTCGTACACGCCCCCGGCCTTTGCGCCCCGACCGCGGCAACGGCTTGCACCGGTGTTGCAAAGGCAACGCGGTCTGATGCCAGGTCCTGGCCGTGCGCATTGAACGGCATCGTGGCGCCACACAGGGTGAGCAGGAGAGCGAATCGAGCGTTCATAGTGTCGCCAAAATTTAACACTTTACTATGGCTACACGCAGCCCTAGTAAAGTGTCAACACTGTATGTAATCGCAAGGACGGATTTCGATGAGACAGACGGCCCTTTGCATGGTTTTGCTGCTTCAGGGCACCGCGGCTTATGCTGCCGGCGCCGACGCCCCGAGTGCCTTTGCCCAGCCGTCGGAGCACTACCTGCTCCAGTTTGCCAAGCCGGGCGAGAAGGTGTTCGTCTATGAACGCTATGATGCAAAAGGCGCGCTCTTTCAGCGCGATGCGGCCGCCCTTATCTCGCCGGTTAAGGTGCCGTCGGCGACCGAGCGCGTCATCAACGGCGTGACGTATCGACTGCGCGGCCTCGCGGCCTGCCCAAAACCGAAGATTACCTACAAGACGCAGCAATGGGACTGCACGGAGGCCGCGCGGGACTATGAAGGGGCAATCTACAACGATCGTGCATCTGTCGTGCTTTGCAAAACACTTGTGCTGCAAAGCAGGAAGGGTGAACCCGATGCGGTGTCATGTTTCTCGCTCGTGGGTGCGGGCAATGCAAACGACCCGTACAACGTCGCCTACGACGATGACGAAATGGTTTTTTTCGACATGGCGGCAATCGGACGTAACAAGGACGGCAAGTCGCTGCGCCCCGATCTCGAGCATTCCGCCGACCTCGGTGGACAGTTCCAGGAATGAAGCAGGCGAGCTTCGCAGTGCTGGCCGCATTTGGTTTGTGCGCTTCGGCCCAGGCCCAGGAGGCATCCGAGTCTGCCGTGCCAACGCCCTTCGCGGTATCGAAATCGGCTCAACTGCTGACCGGAGATACCTGGCGTGACGGAGATCACCTTTTCCGCCTCTATGGCGTCCAGTCATGTCTTCGAGGCACGTCAGCTGAAGAGCCAAATGGTAACAAAATCGATTGCGGGAACACCTCGCTGGCGCACCTGGCTGCCCTGTTCGATAGCGCCGCGGTTACATGCCAGCCAATCGGCTATGCCCTCGACAAGGCGGTTTTTGTCGTGTGCGGTGCGCAGCTCAATGGCGAAACAATCGACGTTGGCACAGCGCTCATAGCGACCGGATACGCGTTTGCCGCAACGACAGCAAAGGGCAAAGCCGTCAATGAGAACTACCTCGTCGCGGAAATCAACGCTAAGATGAAACGTGCAGGTTTGTGGGGCACGACGTTTGAGCATCCTGTGCAACTGCTGCTGAGCCAAGTATCGAAGAGACAACAATGAAGCATGACGATGAAGCGCACAGATATTATTATCCCGTCGAAGGACGCGGTGACGGTGCTATTGGTGGAGCCGCTGCATTCATCGCGATCATATTGGTGCCGGCAGGACTCTATGCGGCCTGGAATACCGTGGTCTCATGGATTTCGACGATCTTTTCTTAGGGCTGCAGTTTCGTGAAGGAACCGAGCAACGCGCGCCAATCGTCGACATCAATCTCGCACCAGCCATGAGCCGTCAGCCGTTGGAAGTAAGCAGCCTTCATTTTCATTTCCGCGATAGTGGCTACTGGAGCAGTGGCAGCACGCCTTCGCACAGCGGCCTCCTCCGCCATGGCCGCGTCCAGTCTCTCACCCAGCACGATCGCGTCCGGCCCTTCGGCCCCCATCCATCGCTTGCCGATAAGTTCAAGCGTGGCGACGCTTTGACGATGTTCCGCAATCAGTTTCGCGACGCCTTCAGCCGCTGCCATCTTTCCATCGCTGCAGACCTGTTGAAGAGGCATCGTCATCGCCCTAGCGTTCTTCGGTTACATACTGGTACCTCTCGAAATGAGGAAAAAGGGGCGACACCATCCCTTTTTTGAAGCGACGAATTCTGCGAGATAGGGGCGGGGGGCGCCTGCGTAAAGGAACTGGCTTCCGATGTTTCGTGCCCTGGTGGTCGAAGACCAGACACTAATGCGTCTGGCACTGATGAACGAAGTGCAAGCGAGCTTCGAAAAATGCGTCGTCCTGGGTGCTGAGACGCTGACGATCGCCACTGCCGAGCTTCAAAACAATTATTTTGATCTGGTCGTCATCGATCCTGGCTTGCCTGGCTTTGATCCCACCTCACAGGGGGATCGCGTCGCAGTCGTTGACAAGATCATCGAGGCTTCACCCAGTGCAATTCATATTGTCATCACCGGTTCCGATAACCGTTGCGAGGCAGATGGCTTTCGGCAAATTGGCGCTGCCGCTTATCTCGGCAAGACCGGTCTTGCGCCCGGCGTGTTCAGCGACGTGCTGGACGATATTTCCACCAAGGGGTTCTCCTTGCGCCTTTCGCGGGTTGTCATGACCAAACCCGATTACCGATTTTCAGCCCTTACACCGCGCGAGCAGGAGGCCATCGACATGATGGCGCACCGTGCACCCGGCGTGAAACGCACGGAGATCTTTTCTCTCATGGCCGATCGCCTTGCCATTGAGCCCGGCTCGGCCGAGAAATACTACAAGCAGGCTCGCGCCAAGCTCATGCGGCAAGGCCATCGGCTCCCGCGGGGGCTGTGAGCCAATGGCGCCCATGATCGTCCATGGAATCAAGGTTCCTGTCGCACCACAGGATGTTTCGCCGGTTATCTGGCGAGCGCTTCAAAGCCAGAGCTATGAGGCTAAGGAGGCGAAGTGGATCTTCAGGGCGGTCAAGGCGCGCGATCGCGTACTGGAGCTAGGGTCGGGTATCGGCATCATCACCGCACTGATCGCGAAAATCCCCGGCGTTCAGGTATGGGCTTTTGAAGCAAATCCCGCAACGGCGGAGCTAGCGAAACGCGTGATAGCGGCGAACGATCTCGACAATGTCACATATTCCCAGGGTATCCTCACAGCCGGCCCGCCGCGGTCCTTCACCTTCTACGTTCGCCGCGACCTTTGGATGTCTTCCACGGACAAAGACCAAGGACCCTACGAGCGCGAACTTTCGATCGTCTCGGCCGACGTCGATCGTTTCATCACCGATCATCGAATAAACGCCCTCGTCATGGACATTGAAGGTGCTGAGAAAGAACTTCTGCAGGATGCCGAGCTGCCCGGGGTCGAGCGCATCTTTCTTGAGCTGCACGACCATCTCTATGGCCTTGACGGCATCCGAGACATCACGCTTGCACTGGCAGAAAAGGGATTTGCCTACGATCCGCGGGGCTCCCGAGGACCTTGCGTGCTCTTCGCCAAGAACGATGGACCCCGCGAATACGAGGATGTGGAAGATGTTGCGTAATGCTCTCGCCGTTATATTTGCCGTGGCCCTTCCGCTCGCCAGCGCCGCCGAGGAAATTCCGCTCGATCCCAACGAAGTGTCGGTTCAAGACGCCAGCGGCAAGACTGTCGCCGTTTTTTCAGTAAAGCAGCTGCGGGCAGACTTTCCACAACAGACCTATGACACGCGTACGCCTTGGACGAGCGACAACGAGAAAATCGAATATCGTGGGCCGCTGCTTGCAAATGTGCTTGCCAAGGCCGGAGTCACCGCCGTGCAGGAGGTCAAAGTTGTCGCCTATGACAACTTCGTTTCCGACATTCATATGGACGAAATCCGGTCTTATAATCCGATCCTGGCGATCGAACGTCGTTGCAACGAGAGTGACAAGGCCGGCTCGCATTGCCCGCCGGGCCAGGATTTCCGCCCGATCAGCATGGTAGAGAAAGGCCCCATCTTCATTGTTTGGCCCTTCGACCAATTGCCTGTTTCATATGTTCCCGCAAGAAACTCGATCTGGGTGTTTTTCCCAGTTATCCTGCGCGCCACGCAATGAAGTTCTTAAACGGCCGTTTGCTCACTGTTCTGCCGTATCTCGGTATGGCTGCAGCGCTTGGGCTGAGTGCGTGGACATTCATGCAATCGAACCGCTACCGTCAGGAGACGGATGCCATCCTCAATCAGACTTTCGAGATTCAGTGGCGCGCGGCACAGATTCGCGAGCGCCTTATACGAGTCTATGGCTATCTTCGCATTGCCGACGAGACGGGCAAGCTTGATGCGGACATCGATCGACAAATGGCGTTGGTGAACGTCAACGTCGCGCAGTTGGAAAACCTGCCCTATCTGAACCGCTTTTTTCCCGACCACGATGCCGAACTCCTGGGCCGAATTGGCCTAACCCTCGAACAGAAAATTGCCCCTCTTGTGTCAGCGCGTACAAACTACACCCAAGCCATTGCCGACATGGCCAAGCTGGAACAGTCAATTTACGAGATTTCCAGCTCTACCGTTGATCACAGTGCCACCTTGCAGCAGACCGCCAGCATCGACATTGCGGCCTCGCGCAACTGGTTCACCTTTGCCATCGCACTTGGCCTGGGTGCCACCTTTTATCTCGTTATCCATCAGCGCTATGCTTTGGCCAATCGCCGTGACCAGCATATGCGCTCGTTCGCTTCGCTCTTTGCGCATATGACCCGATCGCGGGTTACAGCCTTGAGGCTGTTCCTTGAGCACGCACAACCAGACAAGCAACCGAGCGGCGAAATGCTTGAGGCTGCGCGCAGTGCTGCTACTGAACTGGAATCGATCACCAACAGTGTCCTTCAGATCGCCTATGCGCCACAGGATTCCAGCACCGTGGCGCTCGGCCCACTCCTCGAGGATCTCGCGCACGATCGCAGCAGTTTGGTGCAAGTTTTCGTCGATCCTAAAGCACGTCTGCAACCTGTTCCGGCGACGCCGTTACGGTTGGTCGTTAATGAGCTGATAGAAAACGCTCTTGCCGCTCTATCCGGCACCAGAGACGCCCCAATTCTCATCTCCGCGACAGTCAAGCGACGTCCCTTCCTCCTGCGCAATTACCTCGTACTAGATGTGGCGGACAACGGCGCAGGCATGTCGCCTGCAATCGTTGTGAAGGCAACTACACCTTTCTTTTCAACGCGAGCTGGAAATCATACTGGCCTTGGACTGACCGCATGTTCCCAGATGGTCTCGACGCTGAAAGGAAGGCTCATCATCAACAGCGCTCCCGGTGCCGGCACAACCGTAGAGATCAGGATTCCGGTGCATTCGACTGCCGCCACGTCATGGCAGTCGTTCCTCAGGCGCGGGCGAAAAAAGGTACACACGTGGCGCGCCTAATTGTCAGCTCTGCTCCATTTTCACCTGAATTGCACCGGTATGCGCTATTACGGCGAAAACCTGCCAGGCATTCTGTCTAGCGCAGCTTAGACGGATGATGACGCTGGAAGTTCACGGCACTCTGAAATGAGAACCTACGCCTCCGGGTGCGTCAGAAACAGGTGGATCAGCTGACGGCGGGACCTTATCGGAAAAGAGGAAGGTCGCTGGATCAAGTTTCAACGCCTTGGCGATCGCGGCAATCGTGTCGACGCTGATATTGCCGCTTGCGCGTTCCAATTTCATGAATGTCGCCTCCGCCACGCCGATGAGCTCGGCCATCTCATAGCGGAGCAAAGTGCGTCGTTTTCGCTCAATGTCGATGATGTGCGCCAGACGCTTGCGGATCGCATTTTCGTCCAACTGATGCGCCCATTGGGTAAGTTTTTTTCCGCCCGCGAGCAGGTCTGCAACTGACACATGCAAGCCGCTTGCCATGATTTGCAACGTGGTCAGGGTGACATTGTTTTTCTGTCGCACGGTCTGGATGTAGGTTCGATACGCCAGTTTTTCGCCCTCGGCGGTCCGAAACAGCTCGGCCATGTGCATGTGGGATAGGCCACGTCTGGCTCTCTCCCGCTCGAGCGCCAGAGCAATGTTGGCGCGCAACGGGTTATTGACCAGGCCCGCGTCGTCTCGTTTCATAAATCGATGTAGTCGCACAACCTGCCTTCTCGATCTGTCCTTTTTCGCGCGGATGATCCATAGTAAAGTATCAGAAACCGCAGCGAGGAAAAGGCTATGATCGTACTGAAATATCTCTTGGTGGGTGCCGCCGCCGTCGCGGGCGCCGCGGCTCTTCCATCCCAATCACAGGCATCGGAATGGGGCTGTCAGGTCCTCCTCTGCCTGTCCGGTGACTGGCAGGGCACTCCTTCTTGCCACCCGCCAACCTACAAGTTGATTGCGGCGATGAAAGCGCCGGGTTTTAACTGGCCGACCTGTCCACAAGCCAACTCCAGCGCCGCGAGATTCGAGAAGTATGAGGATTGTCCAGCTGGCTGGCAAGCAGCTGGCAGCTACGACTCCGATCGGCCAGGAATGATGCAAGAACGGAACATCTGTCGTATCAGCTCCGACAGGCTCACGCTGCCCGTCACTTTCACGAATAGTCGTCTCGGCCAAGACCATGACAACGGATCTCGACAGGCCCAGATCGAAATCAACGGTAGGTTGGTGACGGCAAAAATCCAGATCACGGGCAACGATAGAGGGCATTCCCTTGGTAATGGCCCCACCTACTACACCATCTCTCGGCCGGTGCGCGGAAAGCCCTGGTTCATCGAGTATGACGACGCGAACGGCATGCGCCAGAAAAGCTGGTTCAATCTCAACATGCCATAAGCCAGGCGATCACGCAGGATGAGTCGCCATGAGGATCACAAGGCGTGTCTGTCCGGTTCATTCACCCCGACGCCAGCGATAGCTTCGAGACAGCAATACGGTACTGGATCAGGGAAGGGTAATAAGTGTTGAAGGCGCTGCTCCTGTCGACTGCGATAATGGGCCCATGGGCAGGCTTGGCGGTGGCTAGCCAGAGCGAGAAGCCGCGATCGAGCGCGGACAATCCGATGTGGCCCGCTTCACTGAAATGGGACTGCAAGACCGCCGCCAAAATCGTGTGTGAGCGTGACGGCAGTTGCACAGTGGCCGAGGACCATACTAGGTTTGTGCTGAACTATGGCAGCAACGAAGCTGAGTTCCCGGCCAGCAATGTCAGGATCAAACGGCACTATCAACAGACCGTGCAGGCAAGCCCTTTGCAGCAGGAAGTTAAAGTCGAACTGGCTGACAATCGCGTTCTTTGGCTGACGGCCGTGGATGCCAGCCGCACTTATTCGGAAGCCTGGGTCGGCGCAATGAGCGAGTTGAAGGGCGGCGCGGTACTCATGGAATCCGAGGGCGTCTATTGTATGCCGCACAAGTGAGTGAGCCGAGAGGGAAGGCGAGCGAAAACCGATATGTTCTGACCTCGGGCGCCAGCCACCGGCGTTTCAGAAAAGTCCGGCATAACCGTCTTCCCGGTCTAGTTTCATCAGACGATCAGCCGTCGACTCCTGCGCAGCGGCGTCCTGACCCATCACGGCCAGCGCAGCGAACAGCCCAACAGATTTCCTCATCCAAGTCCCCTCACGCCAAGGACCAAGAACGTTTTGCCTTGCCTGACGAGAGCTGGGTGAGGATGGTCAGGAGGTCTTGCATGACTAACCTGTCAACAATGAAACGAACGTTCCATGGCACGGTGCTCGAGCGCATCGTGGTGGTGGGGCTGGGCGGCCTGCCCCTGACCGCAACGATCGACAATCTGCCGGAAGCGTATCCGGGCGGACAAGTCGCGCGAGGCGGGCGCCTGGGCCTGCTCGGCAATCGCGACATCATGGATACGCCGTTCAACCTAGGCAGCTACACGGCGCAAACGATCGAGGATCAGGGCGCACGCAGGGTGGACGACGTGATGATCAATGATCCTTGGTACGGAGCACCCATTCAACCGGCGGGATATTGGATTCCTTCTACATTCGCGGCTTTCCGATCAATGAAGGAAATTTTGGCGAGGTCGCGTTCGATGGTGTGTTCGGGGTCGCGCCGACCTATCGCTTGTTCACCGATTATATCGAGCGATCGAGGTTCTCAAAGGACCGGTGGCGCTCCTTTATGGCATCGCGCCGAACAGCAGTCTCGGGGGGTACGACCAATATCATCCCCAGCGCGCGGGCCGAGGTCGATCTGACACGGTCGAGCCCCCAGGGCGGCGGGCATCTCGATGTGAGCGGGTGTTTCGGCGCCGAGCGGCAGTTCGGGGCCCGATTCAACGGCAGCTATCACGGCGGCGACGCCGATCAACGACCAAAAGCGCGACGTGCCGGTGGTGACAATCTGCGGCGCGGGCCGCACCGGGCAACGGAGCGCCGATCGCCACGATCAAGCCTGGCCGGTCTGCCCTCGCGGTTTGCCGCCAATCGGATGTTATAGCTAATGCTAATGACGCGTCAGCACGCCGATTTTCTCACCGGTCCGGGAAAATCGGAAGATAATTCCTTATCTCTATAGATTTCGTCGAATATCGTCCGATCCCGACTTGGTAAGCGGCCATCCCCTTGGTGGAACAGGAGATCGACGAAGTGGCAAGAATTTCGGTTCTCGGCATATCGGGTGGCGTAAGCACGCCATCGCGCACGACTGCGGTGGTGAGCGCACTGGTCAAGGCGATCGCGCAGCGCACCCCGGCGGACACCGGCCTGATCGAAATCACCGAGGCGGCGCCTTCGATTTTCGCCGGGCTGTCTCGTCGTGCGCTCGGCGCGTCTGGCGAAG
>NZ_JAMYOE010000061.1:0-23239 GCF_040319695.1 Mesorhizobium sp. M0898
ATAATACTCCCCCCCCCCACACATACAACCCCCCTCATTTTCGGGGCGGCCTCGTATTTTTTAAACACCCCCCCCCCCCCGGGCGGCGGGGGCCCCCCCCCCCCCCCCCCACTTCCTGTTGCCGGACTCCAGCTTAGCAAGGGGGTGAATTATAGTCATGGGCCCCACCATCAAAGTCGTGCGATGCGCTGAGCCGGGCAGGCTGGTGTTTGAGGAGCAGCAGGCACCAGGCACTCCGCCCGAAGGCTGGGCACTGATCAATGTCGCCTATGTCGGGATATGTGGAACCGACTTCCACATCTTCGAGGGCAGGCATCCTTATCTCGCCTATCCGCGCGTCATGGGCCATGAGGTTTCGGGAACAATCGCGGCAATCAACGCGCCGGTGGACCTGTCGGTTGGAGAGCAAATCCTCGTCAACCCCTATTTTGCCTGCGGAAATTGTGCCGCCTGCCGCCAGGGAAAGCCGAACTGCTGCATGTCGATCGAGGTGCTTGGCGTGCACCGTGACGGTGCCATGAGCGAGCAGATTCTCGTGCCGGCGCAGAACTTGATACCAGCGGCCGGCCTGTCACCGGTCGAGGCTGCCACGGTCGAGTTTCTGGCCATCGGTGCTCACGCGGTGCGCAGATCCATGGCGGGGCCGGGCATTCGCACCTTGGTTATCGGCGCCGGGCCGATCGGCCTTGGCACCGCGCTTTTTGCGCGCATAGCGCAACTCAACGTGACCGTCATGGACGTCGATGCCGAGCGGCTGGCCTTTGCCGCAAGACAATTGGGCTTCCTGGTGATCGACGGGTCGAAGGGATCGATCGTCGAAACGATAGCGGAGCGAACTGCGGGAGCAGGTTTCGACGTCGTCTTCGACGCCACGGGGAACAGCCGTTCGATGCAGTCTGCCTTTGCCTATGTTGCCCATGGTGGCGTCATGGTGATGGTCAGCGTCGTGCCGGACGACATAACCTTCTCAGATCCAGAGTTCCACAAGCGGGAAATGATGCTGATCGGCAGTCGCAACGCGACGCGTAGCGATTTCCAGCACGTCATTGCCTCGATCCGCGCTGGAAAAATACCAATCGACCGACTCGTCACCCATCGCACTACCCTGCGAGACAGCCCACGCGATATTGCGATCTGGGCGCAGCAGAAGTCCGGTCGGATCAAGGCTGTTGTCGACGTGGCTGGAGCTGGCTGACGTCGGCAAACACAATCAAGATATGTGACCGCAGCCCTGATGCTGCATTGTGGGAGGGGGAGTTGCTCGGTGACGCCAGGCTAAGCGGCGCGCTTGACACAGTATTCGGAGTGGGTTTCCTAAGTGAACAATTGTCCCTGCCGAACTGGCTTGGCGTTTCACTGATTGCAGCGGGCGCAGTTCTCGTCGCATACAAAGGTTGAAGCCGTGAAGCGACGATCCTTCCGGCACAAAATGCGTTCACGCCAAGTCCGCCGGGTATTCGCATCGTTTGAGTATCCGACGTCGCTATTTTATATGATGCGTGATGTTTGATGCGCACCAAGCAGGGCAACATGAGAACCACACTGGCGATCGATGACGATGTCCTGGTTGCAGCCAAGGCCACCGCCCGGCAGCAGGATCGCAGCCTCGGCGAGGTCATCACCGATCTCGCCCGGCGCTCGCTGCGTCGGCCTCAAGCCGGCGGCGAGCGCAACGGGATTCCTCTACTGTCGCCTCGGCCGGATGCACCTCCCGTCACGCTTGAGACGGTCAACGCCTTGCGAGACGAACTGCCGTGACGTGCTCGATGTCAATGTGCTGATCGCACTGATAGATCCTGGCCACGTCGCCCATGACGACGCGCATGGAGTTCGAAGAGACCGGTAACTCGGCATGGCTACGTGTCCCATCACCGAAAACGGCGTCCTGCGCATCGTCGGCAACCAAAGATATCCCAATTCTCCCGGCTCACCAGCTGTTGTTGCGCGAATCGTTACCAAGTTGCGGACCCTGCACGGGCACAGCTTCTGGCCCGCGATGTGAGCCTGGTTGGCTCCGGCGACATTGATGCAGCCAAAATCCTGACCTCGGCGCAGGTGACGGCTACGTACCTTCTCGCGCTCGCCAAGGCGCGCGGCGGCCAACTTGCCAGCTTTGACCGCAAGCTGTCAGCGGCGGCCGTGAAGGGCGGGAAGTCTGCACTGCATCTGATTCCAACAAGGTAGAGACTCTTCGGTGCGGTCTACCTCCGATCTTCTCGGGTTTCTTCGGCGAGAAAGTCGCGGAGGTCCAGAGTCAGCACGGAATCGAGAGCGTCAAAGACTTCTGCACGTCGAACAACATAGGCAGGTGGTCGAGCGAAGAGGTCAATTGCCATTCGCGAGCGGCCCGAGAATTTGGACTCCCTGGCGGCGTGCGGCAAGTGCGAGCTTCCGATCGAGGGTGGCCAGCGGCAACTCGGTTTCGATTGCCAGCGCCAGATAGGCGGCGTCATAGGCGCTGAGCCCGTGCGAAGCCGCTAATGTCAGCACTGCGCCGTCCGACCCGCCGCCGGCGTCCTCCAGCGGCAATCGGCGCAGCCGTGCCATGGTGGTGGCAGCTTCGCCCGCCGCGATGCGGCCACGCCGCTCGGCCATCAATACGACGTTACGCGCCTCGTGCCAGAACAGGGAAGGGACAGGCGCCGTTGCTCCCGGCAATCGTCGCATCAGGGCGGCCGCCGCCTCACTGTCTTCATCAGGAAGAATCCAGGCAACGGCCATGGAAAAGTCGACAACGAAAGGCATCAGACGATGATCGCCATCAAGCGCGACGCCCTTCATCGCGCCAGGCCCGAATTTCGTCCTGCGTCACGGGCTTGGCGCGAGCGCGGGCAGCGCTGATCTCTTCGATCACGGCTTCGACATCGTTGCGCCGTTGAATCCGCGACAGTTTAGCGATGGGATCGTTGCCGCGCGAAATAATCACCTCCTCGCCGGCTTCTACCCTTGAAAGCAGTTCCGAGAGATGCGTTTTGGCCTCGCCAACTTTCACCGTGATGGTCATTTTCCTGTCCTTGCGCGCGTCGGGTCAACGTGGCGAGCCGTGTTCATTACCGAGCTGAGTGTAGATTGCTCGACAATCGCGCTTGCACGCGACGATAGGCGCAATCCTGCCCCTTGGTCAAGGCTTGGTCAAGTCACTGCCGACCCCTCGCACGCCGCAAGGCGGGCCGTCTCTTGACAAGGTGAAATCGTTCTGGAGCAACGGCTTCTGATCATGCGCAGTGTCTGATTTTGCGGGCGGAATCTTGCGCAACTTGTCGCGGTTATCGCACTCCAGTGGATCGCGAGTGGCTATCTGACCATAGTTTGCGGGGCATTCTTCTTCGGGCGTTCGCGCTTGGAGGCGCAGCGCCGACCTCTCGCCGTCTCTGTTGCCGTAGCACGACAACCCGATCACGCGGCTCTTCCCCAGGCCCGCGACCCATCTGGACAGTTCGGCCTTGCCCCAAATTGCCCTTTCAGCTGAAACGATTAGGGCGGAACGTTGCAAGCATGGGATGCGGATTGCCAGAGGCGATTTCTTTGGCAAGCAATTCGCCGACGATCAATCCAAGCGTGGCGCCGCTGTGGCTGAAGGCGACGTGAAGTTCGGCAACGGTCTCGACGCAGCCAAGCACTGGCTCGCCGTCGCCGGGGATGGGCTTCGGGCCAACTGCATAGGCAGCGAGTTGGAGCCGCGGATTGCCCTCGAGCACCGCACTAGCCTCCTCGAGCAGTCCTTTGACGGTCTTGTCGTGCACGGTGTAGGTTCCGTCAGAGTTGACCACGACTTCTTCCTCCGACCACGCCGAATCCAAAACAAGTGCGCCGTCCGGCGTCGGGCGAACCGCCACGCGGGGCGTATTCAGCACGGCACAGAGCTCGGTCTTGATCGGCTTGGTCTTCAAGAGAAGTGAAATTGGCGTGGCGTCGGGGACACGAACTCCGATCTCTGCGAGCATGATAGGCGTCGCTGGCCCGACCGCAAGGACCACTGCATCCGCCTTTACCGGCACACCGTCGGCAGTGACGACGCCACGCGCGCGACCACCTGTGGCATCTATCCGGACGCGTCCAGCGTCCCGAACAAACTTGCCGCCACGGGAGCGGAACTCATTGAGCAGCAGACTGATCAAAGACGGCAGGTCAACCCATCCTTCGCCAGGATTGAAGATGGCGCCCTGGGGGGTAATTGCGCTCGCGTTGACGCCGGGCACCACTGCACCGACTTCGGCAGGGCCGAGCAGAAGCGCGTCATAACCAATATCCTGCTCCAACTGGCAGACGGACGCGATCTGGTTCGTCTCGTCATCCGCATCCCAGGTGAGGCCGCCGTCAAAGCGAAGCCACGATCCCGTTTCCGGCCTTGTGGCGGCCAGGGTCCGATAACGGTCGATGCCTGCAAGCCTCAAGCGGTGGTAGGCAGTGTCCGCACGTCGCGCTGAGTTCAGCCAGGAAAGTGAACGGCCGGATGCACCGTTGGCTGGCGCGCCGTCGTTGACAAGCGTTACATCAAGGCCAAGACGAGCAAGGTGCAACGCGGAAGAGATGCCGAAGATGCCCGCGCCGATAACAACAACATGGCGCGGCTTTGGTGATGCGGTCATAGAGAAATCCTTCTTCGCAGAAGCCGGGCTGGGAGTTGTTAGATGGCTGCAGAGCGCGGCGGAATTAATAGTCGGTGAGCTTCTTCATGTAGCGCCGGCCCTCAAGCATTGGACGGCCGCGCAGGGCGGCCAGCTCGTAGGCAAAACGCCAAAGCGTGTCGAAGAACACCAAGGGCACGAGATAGGGTTTGATGTGTTCGGACATACCGCTGAGGTCGAGTTCCGCTCCATCGAGCACCAGGACGTTTTCCCGGCTGCCGTACTTGAAAAGGAAGTCTCGGGCGCGTTCGGGAAGGCTCCGCGTTTCGTCCAAACCCAGCAAGACCACGAAGCAAGTATCCCGGTCGACCACCTCAAATGGGCCGTGAAAGAACTCGTTGGCGTGTATGGCCTGCGAATCGTACCACTGCATCTCCATCAACACGCAGATGGCGTACGAATAGGCCGCACCATAGCTGGCACCGCTGGCCAGTGTGTAGATCGCATTGCGCGGCGCGAAACGGGGGGCGAAGGCCTGAAACCGGTCGGCATAGGTCCGGTGCGCACGCTCGATCGCCGGCTGAAGATGGCTCAGGCTCGTCAGCAGATCGGCAGTTAGCCCGGCATCCTCCCGAGCATCGATCAGGCCGGCGAGCAACATATAGAGCACGCCGTAGTTGCTGCAGGCTGAATCGATTGCTTTGCCCGTCGTGTAGGAGGCCTGGTAGGCGACTGCGTGGTCGACCGCCAGCGCGAGGGGCGATATCTGGTCGAGCGTCATGCCGATTGTCGTTGCGCCTCGATCCTTTGCATGATTGGCCGCTCGCACAGTTTCGCGGGTGGTGCCGGTCTGCGAGCAAAGGACAACGAGCGCGTCAGGTCCCAACCGTCGCGGGTCTCGGCAGACGAACTCATCCGCGTTGTAGATGTCGCAGGCGAATGTGCCGCTGTGACGGTCGACGAAGTATTTGCCTGCCATCATGATCGAGAGCGAACCGCCGCACGCCACGAGGAATAGGTGCGAAAACTGCGTGCCCGCCGTAGCGGTCAGGGCGCGTTCCACGTCGGAGGGCAGGGCGGAAATCATGAGCTTCCTCGTCTCGTTGGCAGAGCTAGGGGCGGGCCCACAATTGACAGGTGGGCGGCCACTGTGCGAACGTTATCACACCCTTTAAACTGAAAGTCCTGCAATGGTCAAGATTGCCGCGATAGGCGATAACGTGGTCGATTGTTATCTTGCTCGCGACGAGATGTATCCTGGTGGAAATTGCCTCAATGTCTCGGTTTATGTCAGCCGCTTCGGCGGGCGATCGGCCTATGTCGGAGCGATCGGCAAAGACCGGGCAGGGGACCTTATCTGCACTGCACTGGCGTCGGAGCGCGTGGACATCACCCGATTACGGCGTCTCGAGGGACCGACCGCTTACTGCCTCATAGGTCACCGCAACGCCGATCGGATTTTCCTGGACTTCGATCTCGGAGTTTCGGTGTTTACGCCGACGCAAGAAGATCTGGATTTTCTCTCGGGCTTTCAGGCCGTCCACATCGGCCAGTCCAGCGGTTTGGACCCGTGGGTTGCCGCTGTATCAAGTAAGTCACTGTTGTCTTATGATTTTTCCACGCGACGGGACCCGGGACATCGACGCGAGATTGGACCCTATTGCTATCTGGCTTGTGTCTCGGGTGACGGTCTCGACGACAAGGAATTGGCCGCAATCGCGGCCGAATTGCTTGCACGTGGTTCAAAGTGGGTTCTTGTGACTCGTGGTCGAGCCGGCGCGGTGCTTCACGGCGACACCGTCTCTTACCGAACCCCGGCGCGGTTGGTCAAACCCGTCGACACCCTGGGCGCGGGCGACACCTTCATCGCAAGAACGCTATTCGGCCTGCTTAAGAAAGAGGCGCCTCAAGACATTCTCGGCCATGCCGCAGAGGCGGCTGCTGCTACCTGCCGGTACTACGGGGCAATCGGCCATGCGACAGCAATCGACCTAGGAAAGATGACGCCGGAGATCCCCCAGGCTTAAGACTGGAAAACCATCTAGCTGCGAAATTCTCCGAAACAATTGACGCGAGAAATGGACAATGCTAGAGAAAATGATAACGTTCTCACCTTCCTGGCCGAACGCCGTCCAAGAGCGTTTTGATAGATGAGACGTCGAGTGGGATCGCAAGGCCGAGTTCGGCCAATCGTAAGAGGAGAAGACATGCACACGAATTCGAGCAGGCGCCTACTTTTGAAATCCGGTCTGGCGCTGACGATCGCGCTGTTGACAGGACTTGGCACGTTGGCCTCGTCAACTCAGGCAAACGCGGCGGACAACCCTTATAACCTCATCGACCCGACGGTGATCAGCGTCGGAACCATGGGCGATGCGAAACCCTATGTCTTCACCGATACCAACGGTAACTTCACCGGCTTCGACGCCGAACTCTTCCGTGATGTGGCGCGCCGGCTCGGGTTCAAGGAGGAGCAGGTCGTTTTCACCGGCCAGGAATTCTCGGCGCTGCTGCCCTCCGTTGCCAACGGCCGCTTCGATGTAGCTGTCGCCGCCATCGGCACAACGGCGCAGCGCAAGAAGACGGTGGATTTTGGCGACGGCTATCTCGCCGGCTACCTGTCGATCATTTCGGCGGATCCGGCACTGACGAGCAATGAGAGCACCGCCGGAAAGCGCATCGGCGTGATCCAGGGAACGCTGCAGGAAATCTATGCCGAGAAGAACCTCAAGGGCGACATTGTCAAATTTCCCGACAACAACACTGCGGTGGCGGCGCTGAATAACGGGACGATTGATGGCCATTTCACTGACTATGAGTCGGCCAAGCAGTATGTGGAGCGCTATAAGAACCTGAAGATTACAATGAACGTGCCGTCCTTCGACGCGCCGGCCGGGTTCGTGGTCAAGAAAGGCAACGATGCCTTCCGCGAGGCGCTCAACAAGGCGCTGCGCGAGGCCATGGACGATGGCACCTGGAAACGGCTGCATGAGAAGTGGTTCCCGGGCACTCCGATGCCGGATCAATATCTGCCCAAGAAGTAAATTCGCGCGTATTCATTTTCGTTTCCGGCCGGGCCCGTCAGCAACGGTGCCCGGCCGAGTTATAGATGGACTTGATATGAGCTGGTTCGATACCTTCGCCCGCAGCTTCCTTGATTTCCAGGCGATGGCAGAAGTTCTGCCAAACATGGTGATGGTCGGCCTCAAGAACACTTTGATCCTGGCCCTTGCCTCGACGTTTTTCGGGACGCTGATCGGTATCGTCCTCGCAGTCATGGGGATTTCAGAGAACCGGCCGCTGAAACTCCTTGCCCGAGTCTACACCGATATCTTCCGTGGGCTTCCTGCCATTGTCACAATCCTGATCATTGGCCAAGGCTTCGCGCGGTTGGGCCGAGATCTGTTCGGTCCATCGCCTTATCCGCTGGGCATTCTGGCGCTCAGCTTGATCGCCGGAGCCTACATCGGGGAGATTTTCCGCGCCGGCATTCAGAGCGTCGAGCGGGGTCAGATCGACGCCACGCGCACTCTCGGTATGACGTATGGCCAAGGCATGCGCCTGGTGGTGATCCCGCAAGGCATCCGTCGCGTCCTGCCTGCACTGGTCAACCAGTTCATCGGCAATGTCAAAGACTCCAGCCTGGTCTATTTCCTTGGTCTGCTCGCCTCCGAACGCGAACTGTTCCGCGTCGGCCAGGACCAGGCTGTGCTGACCGGCAACTTGTCGCCCCTATTGCTGGCCGGAGTGTTCTATCTCGTGATCACGGTGCCGCTGACCCATCTCGTCAACTACATCGACGCGCGCATGCGCGTCGGCAAACGAATAACCGCCGTGCAGAGTGGCCTCCAAGAGGTCGCCGAGCTTGCCGAAGCCGTCATGCCGGGAGCAGCGACGTTGCCTGCAGCAGCGCCCACACGCTTCAAGGGTGGCGGCATCGAGGTCAAAAATATCGACATGGCCTACGGCGCCGTCCAGGTGCTGCATGACGTCGGTCTGAAAGTGGAGCCCGGGACCGTCACCTGCCTCATCGGTCCGTCCGGATCGGGCAAGTCGACCTTGCTGCGCTGCCTCAACCGTCTCGTAGAATGCCGAGCCGGTGACATTCTGCTCGACGGCGAAAGCATCTACAAGCAGACCCCTGACCAACTCCGGCGGCGTGTGGGCATGGTTTTCCAGCAGTTCAATCTGTTCCCCGACCGTAGCGCGCTCGCCAACATCACCTTGGCGCTGCGCAAAGTTAGACGCATGTCGCGCGAGGAGGCTAATGACGCGGCCTTGGCGAGGCTAAATGAAGTCGGACTGCTGGAGCGCAAGGACCATCGGCCGGCCAATCTCTCGGGCGGGCAACAGCAGCGGGTGGCCATCGCGCGTGCGCTCGCGCTCGAACCCGAAATTATGCTGTTCGACGAAGTCACCAGCGCCCTCGATCCAGAATTGGTCAAAGGTGTCCTGAACTTGATGGCCGACCTCGGGCGGGGCGGGATGACGATGGTGGTCGTTACACACGAGATGAATTTCGCTCGCAAGGTCGCGAACCAGGTCGTGTTCATGGACGAGGGGCGGATCGTCGAGGCAGGCCGGCCAGAAGACCTATTCGACAATCCGCAGAGCCCGCGTCTTCGACGCTTTCTGTCGGAGGTGCTGTAATTCAAATGGTGTGCGCAGCGGCGGGTTCTGCGGTGTTCGGCCTTGCGGGGCGTGCCTAACTGCCGCTAGTTCGTCGCCACGACGTTGCATGGTCGGCGGGACTTGCTGGGTGACTCAAAGATCCAAAAACGCAACTATCATCGAAGTCGCTCGCCGGGCTGGAGTGAGCTCTGCCACGGCTGGGCGCGTGCTTGGTGACTACGGGTACAGCAGCCCTGAGGTCCAGGAGAAGGTGCGCGCCGCGGCATCTGCGCTGGGTTATCGGCCCAATCGCCTGGCCAAAGGCCTGATCACCGGTAAGACCCAGACTATCGGCGTTGTCGTAGGCGACATCGAAAGCCCATTCTATGCAAGCGTGCTGCGCGGAATAGGGGACGTCGCGCGCCGTGGCGGCTTCGGGGTTATCGTTACGAATAGTGACGAAAATGCCGAACTCGAGCGAGAGGCGGTGCAGCTGCTGTTGGAAAAGCAGGTCGATGGTTTAGTCGTCTCATCGACCTTCTTGGACAAGCCGGATCATCTTCGTGACGCAGTCGCGGCCGGCTGTCCCGTCGTGCAGTTCGACCGCATCGTGGCGGGCATGGAAACCGATTCGGTCGTGGTCGATAACGTTTCTGTAACGCGTAGCAGCATAGCGGCGATCATCGCCGCCGGACACAGCCGCATCGGAATATTGGCGGAACTCGGGCCGGACCAACGCGATGATGTTGGTTCCTTTGTGACAAACGCTGATCTCTCCAGCTCCGACGTTCGCTACCATCATCCAAGCTGGCAACGGTTGTTGGGTTATCTCGAAGCCCATCGCGCTGCGGGCATTTCGCCGGATCCACAGTTGATCCGCCGCGTGGCGGTCTATTCCAGCGAGGCAGCCCGAAAGGAGGCACTCGATCTGCTGACAATGCGCAATGCGCCGTCCGCCCTGTTTACCGCCGACGGTGTGATGTCGACAGGCGTTCTGGAGGCGACATCCGCACTGAAGCTTGCGATTCCGGGAGAGGTTTCGCTGCTTTGCTTCGACGATCTCGACTGGATGCAGTTCGTGGCCCAAGGTATCACAGCCATCGCGCAGCCGGCGCATCTGATCGGGGCGACGGCAGCCGAGCTTCTCTTGAAGAGGCTGGCTGGCGACACCGCACCGTTTGAACACCGTGTCCTCGCGGCTCGCCTGGTGAACCGTAATTCGATTGCGGTTCATCTCAACCGCAACGCCCCTGATCCGGCCGCGACGGTGTAGCTGGAGCCGAATTGCCGCGCCTCTTTGTGTCGAGGTCGATCCCATGCAACGGCTGAATGATAGCTCAAGCGTATTGCTGGGTAGGACTTTTGTCGCTTGCGATGCCCAGCGTGAGCTGCGCCAGAAATCGGGCGAGCCCATCCGGGTTCCGAGACCTAATCACGTGCGGTCGCAGTAGTATGGCTTGGTCGTTGAACGCAAAGGCTGCCCGATTTCGTTCCGCGATGGGTACAATTATAGATCAAGCAAAATGTCGCCTTGTGGGCGGCTGCAGCACGCCAGGATGTAGCCTGCCGATTTGTCCTCCAAGGTCAGTCCGCCTAGGTCATCCATGACGACTTCGCCAGACAGCTTGGCGATCCGGCACGTACCGCAAACTCCCTGCTGGCAAGCGGTTGGGACATAGACGCCACATTGGCGCGCCGCTTCCAGCAGGGTCTCTCCGGGCGCGCAGTGATATGCAAGGCCGGAGCGGGCGAAGCGGACCGAAGACGAAACCTTTGAATCCGATAGCGAACGCGAAATGTTGCCGCCCCCGAAGCTCTCCTCATGATACTGTGAAGGGGCGAGCCCGATTGCATCGAGGCAGCTGCGTGCAGCCTTCATGTAGGATTCCGGCCCACAGGCAAAAATCGTGCGGCTATGGAGATCGGGAACCAAGGTCAGGAGCATCTCACTGTTAATTCGCCCGGTTGGACCCGTCCAGGCCGGGTCTCCATGACTGCAAATGCAAGTCACATGAACATTGGGAAAGCGAGCGGCAAGTGCGTCCAGTTCGAGCCGAAAAATGATGTCGTCCGGCGTTCTCGCACTATGAATGAAGTGGATATCCTGGTTTGCTGCGCGGTCGGTAAATGCCCGCAGCATCGACATGACGGGAGTTATCCCGCTGCCACCTGAAAGGAAGAGGGACTTTGCATGCGGCAGATCGTCGAGATTGAACGAGCCGAGCGGCCCTTCGATCTCGATCCCATCGCCCGGCTTCAAATTGTCATGGAGCCAATTCGAAACGAGCCCGCCCGGCGTCCGTTTCACGGTGATCTGCAGGTCGAGCGGTCGCGTCGGCGGTGATGAAACAGAGTAGGAGCGTGTCACCGCGGCCCCCTCGATCCTCAGGTGCACCACAACATATTGGCCAGCGCTGAAGCAGAACATCCGATCTGAAGCGGGTGTGAGAACGAATGTTTTCACATCGTGCGTCTCGTCGATCATGCGTCGGCAGAGCACAAGCTGCGGCGTGGTCTGTGCCCACTCCCGGTGAAGCTTTGTTGGGGCGAAGCCGGAGGCTGCAAAGGCCGCGTAAGCATTCATCATTCAACTCGGGTTTGAAGTGGAGCCAAGATGCCACTTCAAACCCCGCTGAACAGCCGCGCAATCCTGCCGTTATGATCGGCAATTTCGATTACACTTCCAGGGACATTACAGCCACCTGGAGAGCTCGGATGCCCTTGCGAATAATGGGTTCGTGTTTGCGGCGCGCAAGGATCGCGGTGTGGACTGGCTGGTGCAGCGTCGGCGCTCCCTCGACGAGGAACGATGGGAGCTCGGCCGTGAACCGGCGCGCATCGTCGCTGCGCATGTAGCAGGTGCCGCCCGTTCGCCGCAGCATGATCTCCGCCAGAGTTTCCGATCCCGTCGAAAGCCGACAGATCGCCAGCTCGGCCAGCAGCTCTGCGTGCGTCTTTTCCAGCACCGCGGTGTAGCCTGGGCGAATGTAGGTTTCAGGGTCGACATCGGACAGCGTTCTGGCAGCCGTCGAAACCATCACATATTCCTCGACCATCAGATGCTCGTAGGCGATCTCAGGCAGGTAGCGAGGCGCATAAAGCACGGCAATATCGAGATTTCCCATGCTTAGGTCGCTGACCATCTGGTTCGAATAGTCCGACTCGACATGGATCGAGGATTTTGGAAGCGCCTGGCACAGTGTCTCGACCCATCCCGGCAGGACCGAACGGGTCATGCCCACCTGTGCGGCGATGCGCAACGTGCCCTCGAAACGGTTGAACGCTCGCACATCGTGTCGAGCTTGCGACCACGTCGACAGCAAGGATCTGGCATAGGCTTCGAACCGCCGCCCGGCGGCTGTCGGCTCAGCGCCGGCGCGCCCGCGCAGAAAGAGCTCGGACCCGATCGCGCTCTCCAGATTCTTGATGCGGGTGCTGATCGTCGACTGGGTCAACCCCAGCCGGTCGGCGGTACGATTGAAATTTCGCGACTCGATGATGTCGAGAAAGGTTTCGATGTGATCTAGCTGCACATGACCTCCGATCGAAAAAGTCGATCATATTGCGCAGGATCATAAGCTTGATCAAACAATACTCAAGGCGGAAGCTGCACGCGGTGAAATCGGCCGGCAGATCGACCAGGCTGAAGCTACGGAGCTGAGCAACGTGTTCATAGTCGACTGCGATTGTCACAATTACTGGTCGAGCGCGACTGTATTGGAGCCTTACCTTTCCGGCCTCTGGAAGGACATGTTCGTTGAAGGCGAGAAGACAGGTCCCGTTGGCGCCTTCCCGCATGGCCATCGTCCCTGGTTTCATCCGCAGGACTTCTCACGCAAGGACGTCCGTCCGAAAACAGAAGCCGACAACTATCTCATCATGAAGGAAAAACACCTCGACAAGTACAAGGTCGATGTGGCGATCCTGACCGGCGATGAGCCGATCGAGGCTTCCACCCTCGCCAATCCCTATTATGCCAGCGCCCTCGTCAGCGCCTACAATGACTATCAGATCGACCAATGGCTGCCGAAGGACGATCGCTTCATGGGCTCGATCATCGTCGCGCCACAGGATCCGAAGCTCGCGGCCGCCGAGATACGCCGTCTGGGCAATCACCCGCGCATGGTTCAGGTTCTCGCTTCGCAAGGCTCCGTCAAGCCCTATGGCGATCCGTTTTACCATCCAATTTATGAGGCTTGCGCCGAGGTGGGGCTGCCCTTTGCCATTCATCTGGGCGGCCATGGTGGCGTGAATTCGACCGCGATTGCTCCGGCCCCGACGACATTCTTCTGGGAGACCCATGCCATCCTGCACATGTCGGCCATTTCGCATGTCGCAAGCATGATTGCGCATGGCGTCTTCGAAAAATGGCCGGACCTCTACTTCGTGGTCATCGAATGCGGCGTCGCCTGGGTGCCATCGGTATTGTGGCGCCTGGACGCCGACTACAAAGCCCTACGCAAAGAGACGCCATGGCTGAAAATGCTGCCGTCCGAATATTGCCGGCGAAATATCCGCTTTTCCACGCAGCCGCTGGAGCAGCCCGCAAATATTCAGCATCTCTGGTCCACTCTCGAGGCGATGGACGGCGAAAATACGCTGATGTTTGCCTCCGACTATCCGCATTGGGACTATGACGATGCCAACACGCTGCAAATCCCTCCTGCCTGGAAGAGCAAGATCATGGGGCTGAATGCGCTGGAGGTTTACAAGCGCATCCCGCGCGCGCAAGCGGCGAATGCTGCCTGAGGAAGCAGACGATGCCCGAGAAGACATACATCTGTAGAGTCGACGAGATCGAAACCGGATCTCCCTTCATCGCCAAGATCCGCAGCCTTTCGGTCGGCGTTTTTCGCATCGGAGATTCATTCCACGCGCTGCTGAATGTTTGTCCGCACCGCGGCGCTCCCCTTTGCGAGGGGCCGCAATGTGGAACAACTGCACCGGTCGAAGAGGCGCAGTTCATCTATCACCGCCAAAACGAGATCGTGCGCTGCGCCTGGCATGGCTGGGAATTTGACATCAAATCAGGCGCGGCCCTGGTCGATCCGTCCGTTCGTGCGCGCACATTTCCAGTAACGGTCGAGGCGGGCAGCATCTATGTGACGGCCTGATTGAGGTACGGATTCGAAGAGTAGCAGAAATGATGATCGCGGCTAACGGGCAGATTTCTTCACAGGGTGCGTGACGAACAAGAACGCGGAAAATCCGCAATGGGAGAGTCAAATGTCAGAATCTGGATACAAGCTTGCTATCGCTCAAAGCCTGATCGGTCGCGGCAAGATTTCCCGTCGCGATTTCATTAATCTTGGGCTGGCCGCTGGGCTGACGGTCACCGCTGCGGATAAGCTCTTCGTCAGCACGGCCCGCGCCGAACCGCTGCAGGGCGGCTTCGCCAAGCTCGGAATGGCACATGGCGCGACGACGGATTCGATCGATCCGGCCGGCTACCCGGACACCTTCACACAGACAGCGTTCTCAGGCTCGATGTCCAACAGCCTCACCGAGGTCGACGCCAAAGGCAACGTCCAACCGGACCTTGCCGAGAGCTTTGAATCGTCCGATGGCGCCAAAACCTGGGTCTTCAAGCTTCGCAAGGGCGCAACCTTCCACAACGGCAAGAATGTGACGGCGGACGATGTCGTGACTTCGCTTCGCTATCATATGGGCGACGAAACTAAGTCGGCGGCGAAGCCGCTGCTTGAGCCCGTCGCCAGCATTAAGGCGGATGGCCCCGAAACGGTTGTCTTCACGCTGAAAAGCGGCAACGCCGACTTCCCCTACATCATGAGTGACTACCATCTGGTCATCATGCCGGCCAAGGACGGCAAGGCGGATTGGGGATCGGGCGTTCGCACCGGCGCTTTCGTGCTTGAGAATTTCCAGCCCGGCGTTTCGGCCAAACTCAAGCGCAATCCGAACTACTTCAAGAACGGCAAACCCTATCTCGACGAGGTGGAGTTCATCGCCATCACCGATCTCGCCGCTCGCATGGCCGCGCTATCGACAGGGGAGGTAGACTATATCGGCCGCGCCGACCTCAAGACCCTCGGCATGTTGAAACGCAACCCCAAGGTGGAGATCGTCGAGGTCACCGGCTATGGCCATTATACGTTGCCGATGAATGTCACGATGGCGCCGTTCGACAATGCGGATGTCCGGATGGCCTTAAAGTGGGCGATCAACCGTCAGGAGATCGTCGACAAGATCTTTCTCGGTCACGCCACTGTGGCCAATGACAACCCGATCGCGCCGGCGATTAAATTCGCCACCAATCCGCAGCCGCAGCACAGTTTCGATCCGGAGAAAGCCAAGCATTATCTGAAAAAGGCTGGAATGGAGAAACTGAAGGTGGACCTCTCGGTCGCCGATGCCGCTTTTGCAGGCGCGGTGGACGCGGCTGCGCTGATCCGCGAGACGGCAGCCCAGTGCGGTATCGACGTAAACGTCGTGCGCGAGGCCGAGGACGCCTATTGGGACAATGTCTGGCTCAAGAAACCTTGGTGCGCTTCCTATTGGAGCGGTCGCGCGACGGCCGACTGGATGTTCACGCAAGCCTTCGCCGCCGATTCCAGCTGGAACGAGTCGTTCTGGAAAAATCCCCGCTTCAACGAGTTGCTTGTCCAGGCGCGCGCCGAGACGGATGAGGCCAAGCGGGCGGCAATGTATGCCGAGATGCAGCAACTGACGCATGATGATGGCGGCAGCATCGTGCTGGTCTTCAACAACTTCGTCAGCGCCAAATCCAATAAGCTCGCACATGGCGAAGTGGCGCCGAACTGGGAGAACGACGGACTGAAGATGGCCGAACGCTGGTGGATCGCCACTGCGTGAGAGAGCGGGCCGGACCCGCGATGGCTACTGGGCTTCGGCTTGCAGCCGCGTGCCCTGCCGGCAGGGCAGCGACGGCAACGGGAAACGCGAGCAAATGAACCCGGTCGCAAGAACGGTTCTGCAGCGCCTTGGCCTCGGCCTGGTCACGCTGTTCATCGTCTCCATCATTATCTTCTCTGCGATTGCAATGCTGCCGGGCGACTTCGCCAAGGCGATGCTCGGACAATCCGCGACACCCGAAACGGTCGCCGCCTTCCAGCGAGAAATTGGCATCGACCGTCCGCCTGTCGAGCGTTATTTCGTCTGGGTCGGGCAGATGCTCCACGGGGATTTCGGCTCTTCGTTCGCGAGCCGCACCGGATATCGGCGCACCGTCGCCGAGATCATCGCGCCGCGCCTTTACAATACGATGTTCCTCGCATCGATGACCGCGCTGATCGCAGTTCCGCTCGCCCTGGGACTGGGCATCCTCGCTGCGCTCCACCGCAATGGCTGGTTCGACCGGCTGGTGAACGCAGTGACGCTGACAACCATTTCGTTCCCGGAGTTCTTCGTCGCCTATATGCTTGCCTACCTGGTCATCTCGCGCGACACATTCATCGGCTCCGAGTTCGCACAATCCCTGCCGCATTGGCTTGCAGTGTCAGTGAACTGGATACTTAACGCAGTTCCCAAGTTCCCGACATTGTCGAACGTGAACGACCAGACGCCGTTCTGGGATCAGGTCTGGAGAGTAGCCTTGCCGGCGACCACGCTTACGCTCGTCATCGTCGCACACATGATGCGCATGACACGAGCGGCGATCATCAACATGCTTGCAAGCCCCTATATCGACATGGCGCGTCTCAAGGGAGTCTCGCCGATGGCCATCGTACTCAGGCATGCCTTGCCCAACGCATGGGCTCCGATCGTCACGGTGGTGGCCTTCAATCTTGCTTATCTCGTGGTCGGAGTGGTCGTCGTCGAAGTGGTGTTCGTCTATCCCGGCATCGGTCAGCTGATGGTCGACGCGGTCAAATCAAGGGATGTTCCGGTTGTCCAAGCTTGCGCCTTGATTTTCGCGGCAACCTATATCCTCCTTAATCTGACCGCTGACATCATTTCCATCGCCACCAATCCCAGGCTCTTGCATCCACGATGACCAGCTACGAACCCATCGCGCAGGTTCACAGGCTGAGGCGCTCGCGCGCCACCCGGGCCAAAACGGCGCTGAAGAAGGCACCCTTCAGTGCCTGGTTCGGCATCCTCGTGATCATTGGCTATGTCGTCGTTGCGGTCTTCACGCACTGGATCGCCCCATACGGCGAAACACAGGTCTTCAGCGAGGCCTTCGCACCGTGGAACCAGCAGTTCAAATTGGGTACCGACCAACTCGGCCGCGATATGCTCACACGCTTGATTTACGGTGCGCGCAACACCATCGGTATAGCCGTCGCGACTACATTGCTGTCCTTCGCAGTCGGCGTCTCGCTAGGCCTTCTTGCCGCGTTGTATAGAGGATGGCTCGACCAGATACTGTCGCGTGCGGTGGACGTCTTGATGTCGATCCCAAGCCTTATCTTCGCCCTGGTGCTGCTTTCGATCTTCGGCTCGTCGATCACAAGCCTGATAGTCATCATTGCGCTGCTCGATTCTACCCGTGTCTTTCGGCTCGCACGCGCCGTCGGGCTTAACGTGGCGGTAATGGACTATGTCGAAGTGGCGCGATTGCGCGGCGAAGGCCCGAAATGGATCATCGCCAAGGAAATCCTTCCCAACGTGATGCCGCCGCTGGTCGCGGAGTTCGGCTTGCGATTTTGCTTCGTATTCCTCACGATCGCGGCACTGTCCTTCCTGGGGGTCGGTATTCAGCCACCGACCGCCGATTGGGGATCGATGGTGCGCGAGAATGCGACCCTGATCACCTACGGCGATGTCACGCCGCTGCTGCCGGCCGGCGCGATTGCCCTCCTCACGGTCTCTGTGAATTTCGTCGTGGACTGGTTCCTGCATGCAACAAGCGGGTTGCGGGATGAAAAATAGCGCTCCCGGATTGCGCGAAAAAGGCAAGGATCTGCTTCAGATCCGCAATCTGCATGTGGAGGGTTTCTCGGACGAGCGGTGGTATCCCATTGTCCGCGGGGTCGATCTGGCGCTGAAGCGGGGGGACGTTCTTGGCCTGATCGGCGAGTCAGGCGCCGGCAAATCCACCATTGGCCTCGCGGCGATGGGTTACGCCAAGCCGGGCTGCCGTATTACACAGGGCTCGATCCTGTTCGACGGGATCAATCTTCTGGCACTAAGCGAAACAGGGCGGCGTCGCCTCAGAGGCTCCCGTATCGCCTATGTCGCGCAAAGCGCGGCGGCCTCTTTCAATCCGGCCCACCGACTCCTCGATCAGACTGTCGAAACCGTGGTGGCGCATGGGATTGCCAGCCGAGAGAAAGCGAACCGGAGTGCGGTCGATCTTTATCGGCGTCTTCAGCTTCCAGATCCGGAGACCATTGGCTTTCGCTATCCTCACCAGGTTTCCGGCGGACAATTGCAACGGGCGATGACCGCGATGGCGATGGCTTGCCGTCCGGACCTCATCGTCTTCGACGAGCCAACGACGGCGCTCGATGTGACAACGCAGGTCGAAGTTCTCGCCTCCATTCGCAACATCGTGGAGGAGTTCAACACCGCTGCAATCTATGTGACGCATGATCTGGCGGTGGTGGCGCAAATGGCGGACCGCATCATGGTTTTGCGCCATGGACTAACCGTGGAGGAGGCAGAAACGCGCCAGATGCTCGCCTCGCCCACCCAGGAATATACCAAGACGCTCTGGGCCGTGCGCAAGCTCGCCAAGCCCGAAGTTCCGGCCGATGAATATTTGCTTACGATAGACAACGTCACCGCGGCCTACGGCCGGGCGGTTAAGGTGCTCCAGGATGTCTCCATCAAAGTTCCACGCGGAAGAACAGTGGCTGTGGTCGGCGAGTCCGGTTCCGGCAAATCGACGCTCGCTCGCGTCGTTACCGGCCTGCTGCCCCCGCTTTCGGGGTCGATTTCCTTTGCCGGCCAGGCCCTTTCCAAGACCGTGAAGTTGCGCCCAAAAGAGATCCTGCGACGCATACAGATGATTTATCAAATGCCCGACAACGCCCTAAATCCGCGCCAGACAGTCGAAGAAGTTATAGCTCGTCCGCTTGAATTCTACCTTGGCCTCAAGGGTGCACAACGGGATCGGCGGATCGGCGAACTCATGCACATGGTCGAGATGAGCGAAACTTACCTGGATCGTCTGCCGGCCGAACTGTCGGGAGGCCAGAAGCAGCGCGTTTGCATCGCCCGGGCGTTGGCCGCCGATCCGGAGCTGATAATCTGCGACGAAATCACGTCCGCGCTCGACCAGATTGTGCAAGAGGAAATCCTGAAGCTCTTGATCCGGCTTCAGCGCGAGCTCGGCATGACCTACATTTTCATCACCCATGACATTGCCACCGTGCGGGCGATCGCCGACGAAATTGTGGTCATGCACCAGGGTAAAGTCGTTGAGCAGGGATTAAAGAGCGAAATTCTCACGCCGCCGCATGCCCCCTATACCGAACGGCTTCTGTCCTCCGTGCCGGAAATGGATCCGGATTGGCTCACAAGGCTGCTCGCCAGCCGGACGATATGATCGTCGGGCAGAGTGTTCTTCCATATCGCCACGGTTTACGGTCTCGCGGAAGGCGCTCGGCGAGACCGCGCTCGGTCGCAAACGGACAGCGCGCGTCGCCCCGTCCATACGAGGATAGGCGCCCTTTGCCGTCACTCGGTTTTCTGAGAGCATGATGGAGTACGCGCAATCCGGGAGCCGATACTCTATGCCAGCAGAAATCGATGCTAGTGTAGCGCGCCGGTGGTTTGCCGAAGACCTGCGTGTCGCATCACCTGTCTTGCACAATCCTGCGGTCATCGAGGCCTTTGCAAGGGTTCCGCGCGAACACTACCTTGGCGACGGGCCATGGCGTATCCATTCGAGACTGCAAATCGGGGCGGTCCATACCAGCCCTTCAGCCGCGCTTCATGAGATCTACCACGACGTTCTGGTCTTGCTTGACGAAAAACGCGGACTGAACAGCGGCTTGCCGTCGCTTTGGGCATTGGTTTTCGACCATCTGAACATCACTCCCGGCCAGACCGTCCTTCAGGTGGGCGCCGGTGTCGGCTATTTCACCGCGATCCTCGCTGAACTGACGGGTTCTGAAGGACGCGTGATTGCATATGAGATCGACGAAGAACTAGCTCGTCGCGCGCAAGGCAATCTTGCTCATTATGCGCACGTCGAAGTGACGTGCGGTGATGCAACGCAGGCCATTGATCTGCCAGACCTCGATGTCGTGATCGCCTTTGCCGGAGTGACGCACGTGCCGGAACGGTGGCTTTCAAATTTGTCCGACGCTGGCCGGATGGCATTGCCGTTCACGGGTGAAGACCGACGAGGTTTCATGATGCTTCTGGAAAGGGCTGGCGATACGTTTCCCGTACGATCACTTGTGCCATGCGGATTTTACCCCTGCAGCGGAGCCAGGCGCAGTGACGAAGAAAAGGCCTTGATGGTCGCCCTCAAGGCTGCGCGAGGCAAGGTCACCCGTCTCGCGCAATATCACCGAGGGCGACCGAAAAATGGCATCGAGAACGCTTGGTTGGTGACCGACACATACTGGATTTCGAAAGCCTAGATGTCGATCTTGCGTGTCACCGTCATAGCGTGCGGCACGGCTTTCCACGAGCGATTTATGCCGGCGGGAGCAGTCCGAAACATCATTATTGCGTCCGAAATTTCCCCGATCCGCGCGTGGGGATTGCAGCCGCGGTCCTGGCAGGCTGCAGCACAGCCTTCTTCTTATGCGAACTATCCTGCGCAGCACGATCCGCCGTCGAGACGTCTCCGACCAGCGCCGCAAGTTCAGTCTCATCGAGCGTCTCGGTCTCGAGCAGCCTGCGTGCCGCCCTTTCCAGCACGTCGCGCCGGGAGGTGAGCAGGCTGACGCTTCGTTCGAACGCGGCCTCCACAATGTCGCGCACTTCTGCGTCGATGGCATCGGCGGCGGCTTCGCCGTAATCGTGCTCGCGCGGTCCGCCGGCGAGCGGGTTGGGGCTCAGGAAGGAGCGTGGGTCCTTTTCCAGCGCCACGTGCCCGAGTTTTGCCGACATGCCGTAACGCGTCACCATGGCACGCGCTATGTCGGTTATCTTGGCGAGATCATCGGCGGCTCCGGTGGACAGATGGCCGAATACGATCCATTCGGCCGCCCTGCCGCCGAGCAGCACTGCCATCTTGTTGTCCAGCTCCTCGCGTGTCATCAGGAAGCGATCCTCGGTCGGACGCTGGATAGTGTAGCCGAGCGCGCCGACGCCGCGTGGTATGATCGACACCTTGTGCACCGGGTCGACGCCAGGCAGCGCCATGGCTACCAGCGCATGACCCATTTCATGGTAGGCGACGATCTCGCGCTCCTTCGGGTTCAGGAGCCGGTTGCGTTTCTCCAGTCCCGCGACGATGCGCTCCACCGCATCGTTGAAATCTCCCATCATTACCGCATCCGCCTTGCGGCGCGTGGCGAGCAACGTCGCCTCGTTCACGAGATTGGCCAGGTCAGCACCGGTGAAACCGGGCGTCAGCGCCGCCACTTTTTCCGCGTCGACATCCGTCGCCAGCTTGGCCTTGCTCATGTGAACCTGCAGGATCTTGATGCGACCCTGCTTGTCGGGCCGGTCGACCAATACCTGGCGGTCGAAACGGCCGGCGCGCAGAAGTGCCGGATCAAGGATCTCAGGACGGTTCGTCGCGGCCAGCAGCACGACGCCGATCTGTGGATCGAAACCGTCGAGTTCGACCAGAAGCTGGTTGAGCGTCTGCTCCTTTTCGTCGTGGCCGCCGACCATGGTCCCGCGGGCGCGGCCAAGAGCGTCGAGCTCGTCGATGAATATGATTGCGGGAGCCTTGGACCGCGCCTGCTCGAAAAGATCGCGCACGCGCGCGGCCCCGACCCCCACGAACATCTCGACGAACTCCGAACCGGAGATCGAGAAGAACGGGACCTTGGCTTCGCCGGCGACGGCCTTGGCGAGCAGAGTCTTGCCCGTGCCCGGCGGTCCGACCAGCAGCACGCCTTTGGGCATGCGGCCTCCGAGGCGGCCGTATTCGCCCGGGTTCTTGAGAAAATCCACAATCTCCTGCAGCTCGGCCTTGGCTTCATCGACCCCCGCCACATCGTCGAACGTCACGCCGGTATTGGCTTCGACATAGACCCTGGCCTTGCTCCTGCCAATTTGCATCAAACCTCCGACGCCGCCGTCCATGCGTCTTAGAAGCAGCATCCACAGGCCAAAGAAGACGAGCACCGGCACAACCCAGGAAAGCAGGTCGCTCAGGAAGGTGCTTTCGACCTGGCCGGTCACAGTGACACCGTGCTCCTGCAGGTCACGGGCGAGGTTCGGCTCGACGCGTGTGGTGATGAATAGCGGCCTGCCGTCTTGCGGCTCCTTGAAGCGGCCCTGGATGAAGCGGTCCGAAACCTGCACCTCGGCGATTTTGCCGGCGTTCAGCAAGGTCTCGAACTGGCTGTACGGTATCTCGGCGACGTGCTGCGTCGTGGCATAGATATACTGGACGACCATCACGCCCACGAACGCCGCGACCCAGTACCAGATATTGAACCGCGTCTTTCTGTTGCTCATGTCCATGGCGGCCTCCACAGGGAACCGGATATAGGTCGCCAAGCCCGCGCGGCATCGGTGCAGGCCAGGTACGGCGCAAAAAAGTGGGAGGCCCCAGACCGGCCGGCGACGATAGTGGGTCAGTCATTGTCCTTTCCTGTGCGGCATGCCCGGCATGCCGTTTTCCTCCGCCGGATAGCCCCTTCAAAACGTCGTTGAAATGATGGCTGACGGCCGCATTGCACTCGCAGGCAAGCGCCTGCGACCGGTGGCGGTTGCTGCTCTGCAGCAACGCCAGGCAGTTCCAGACAACATCTGCGCCGGCATGCGGCCGCTTTTCCGCATCGCAAGGATCCAACACTCAGGCGAGAGCCGGACCTATGGAACCCTACATGAATGGACGCGGAGAGAACGCGCCAGTCCTCGCCCCGCGGCGGGGGGGGGGGCGGCCGGGGGGGGGGGGGGGCCCCCCCCGCGCCTGGTGCCCACCACCATGTCGGAGCGCTCGGTCAGCAGCGTGTTGATCAGTTGCGGCGCGTCCTCCGGCGCATAGGTGC